>NZ_AP026945.1:640454-960681 GCF_026000695.1 Limnospira platensis NIES-39 | reverse complement strand
CTTTCCAGAACCCGATAAACCGCATCAACTAACCCCTCGTTAATCGTGCAACAAATGCACCCATTGCTCAACTCCACCATATCATCATCAGTGGAGACAAGCAACTGCGAATCAATATTAATATCCCCAAATTCATTAACCAAAACCGCAATTTTCAAATTATGCTTATTTTCCAGAATTTGATTAAGTAAAGTCGTTTTACCACTCCCCAAAAAACCCGTAATAATTGTCACAGGCATTCCCCGCTTAGGTAAATCTGGAATCAAAGCCGATGATGATTGTGTTGCTCCGGTCATAATCTCCAATTACTCCTATTAAATACCCAACTAAATTATATAGTAATTCCCTGATTAATCATAGTCAACTTTGCAAAATTTAACCTGATTAGAATAAGGATTATATAAAGTATAGGTAGCCGTACCCCAATCGCGACCAACCGCCCCCACTCCGATAACTTTTTTATTTTTCAATTCCACAGTTTGGGAAGGTTGTTGTTCATCCAAAGTTAGAACCGTAGAAGCCACCGAACCCGTCGTCAATTCATACTCAAAAACCTGACCAGACCGCCCACAAAACAACTGATTTGCGCCAACCCTTTGCAAGCGATCCAACATTTTCCAAGCCGGGGTATCAACCGTCAGTTCATCACTCACCCCTACACTACTTCCATGAATTAACAAACAGTCCAATTCTAAAAACCCAAAATTCTGTTCTCGCAGCCATTCAACCGTTTTCCGAGAAACCGATTTCCACAATAACTTAACCGTATCTCCCCCATATTTGTTCAGCAATTCATCACCCTGTACATTAGTCCCCAAACCATACAAATTAAAACACTGTTCCTCCCACCACCCCAGACAAACTTGGGGTTGAATTTCTCCCAACTCATCGGAATTTCTGACCATCTCAACCAGCAATTCACTGTTAGGATTAGGACCCACCAAATCCCCCAAAATATAAAACTGTTCAATCTCAACTTGGCGTTTAATGATATCCTTAACAACTGCTTGATAAGCCACCAAATTTCCTTCAATACCGCTTAAAATAGCCCACATTTCTAGTTAACCATAACTTAAAAGTAAAATAAGGTGTTGAGTTAGGCGCAAACCCAACCCAACTATTGCGATCGCCAAATGGCGAGGATAAAATCCCCAAAAACTAGCTAAAATTCGGGGTATGGCGAATCAAAGACATAAATTCCTGGCGAGTTTTCGCATCCTCAGAAAACACCCCCCGCACCGCACTGGTAGAAGTCCAAGAACCCACCTTTTGTACACCGCGCATGACCATACACATATGGCTTGCTTCCACAACAACAGCCACCCCTTTCGGCTTGAGTAAACCCTGTAAAGCATCCGCAATTTGAGCAGTCAATCTTTCTTGAACCTGTAGCCTTCTACCATACATTTCACAGATACGAGCCACCTTAGATAATCCGATAACTTTACCATCAGGAATATAAGCCACATGAGCGCGACCTAAGATAGGCAAAATATGGTGTTCACAAGAACTAAAGATATCGATATCTCGCACCAAAACCATCTCATCAGTATTCTCATGAAATACCGCACCATTTAGCAGTTCATCCAGAGACTGATGATAACCAGAGGTCAAAAACTTTAAGGCTTTAACCACCCGTTTAGGGGTATCTTTCAAACCTTCCCGGTCGGGATTTTCTCCCAGCCCTAGCAGCAAAGTCCGCACAGCTTGACGCATTTCTTCCTCAGAAACTACAGGTGCTGCTTCGGTGCTAAAATTTGGTAAATTGCCATTAAGACTGGTCGGAATTTCCTTAGCTAAAGTCATGTTTTGGAGTGAAAGTAAACTACAATTGGCAGGCTTAATCTACCCGGACAATTGGGCAAAATAATAATTTTATTATAACATATATTTGCCCAAGTTGCCAGGTTTTTGGAAACTTATTTAACGTTGACAAACATGGGTGGGGTCATCAGCTTTTTCGGCATATTCCAACCCCTGAGATAAACGCCAAGCAAAAATAGGCGGTAAACCCTTCTCAATAATAGCGGCACAAGTTTTGCGATAATCATACTCAACCTCTCGGAGAGTAACCTCTTGGGTATCGGTATCATAAATCACATAGGTAGCATTAGGGCGACCGTGGCGAGGTTCCCCGACAGAACCCACATTAATAACCCGTTTTAAGGGAGTCTGAAAACTGCAATCCTGTTGATTCTCACCCCCACTTATATGGCGGATTTTAACCTGTAGTTGACCCGCTTCTAGCTGTCGGATATAGGGAACATGGGTATGTCCACAAAAAAGCACATCAGCATCAGTAGACAAAACTCTTTCTAACACGGTAAAAGCATCCATATTGGGCATCAAATACTCATGGTTGCTATGGGGAGACCCATGAACAAAACAGAGATTATCCTTCTTCAAACTCAAAGGTAATTGAGCCAAAAATTCCCTGGTTTCTGGGTAGACATTGTTATTAGTCCACTCATGAGCCAAGCGCCCCCTTTGTTCAGCTAATAGGGATGGATAACTGCATTCACAAGCATTTAATCCCTCCACAATATCCTCATCCCAACATCCTTGAACGGTGGGAATATCTAAGGAGCGAATTTGCTCAACTACCCCATGAGGAAAAGGACCATAACCGACCAAATCTCCCAAACAATAAATTTGTTCAGCTTTTTGTTTATCGATATCTAACAAAACTGTATCCAAGGCTTCATAATTACCATGAATACAAGACATGACGGCAATTTTCATACTAAAACCTCCGGTTCCCTAGCTAATGACTCTTGCATTTGTTGCTGATAATAGTGAATATGAGATTCTGGTAAACAGCAATCTTTGAGAGTTTGTGATATCCCCTGTTTATCTAAGCCTTGACCGATAATTTCAAAGCCACTAAATCGGTCAGGTCTCCCGGAAGTGTGGATAGGTAAATCAAGGGCGACAAACTCCCGATTGGCTGTACCAAAGACAAAATCTCCATAAATTGACTCACCGCTAACAATATCAAAAATTCCTTTAGCCCTAATTACCTGACCGTATGCTCCATGAATGAGTTCAAACCAAAACACGGTCAAACTCGCCCAATCGATAATTTCGCCGGATAGTAACCCTTGATGAATTTGCACATCATCAGATATACTCTGCCACAATTCTTGGCTGGGGGCTACATCTGAATTACGGTCAATTATTTGGTCTGACCAATGCTCAAACTCGGAATTTTTCAGGGATTTAGACAGGACAGCAATCCGTTGACAATCGAGGTTATTTAACAAGGGTTCAAAGTTGGATAGTTCCCAATAACAAGGCAATTCAATATAAACATTAACCCCGGATTCAATTAAAGTTAATAGTTCGGTTTCTTGACCACGAGATAGGATGTGCAGATTCGGAAATTCTGTGGCTAAACAGGTTTGATCAATGCACACCCCATTAATCTCTGGGGTGAAATAGCACTGTGGTTGGGGGTTTTGGGCTATCTGTTCTCGAATCCAGTAGGTTTTCCCAGCACCGGGGGGACCTGCGATCGCAAAAATCATGGGATAACAATAATGATAATCATTATCATAGTAACATAACACAGGATTCGAGAAAATTCCCAAAAATATGTTCGATCGCCCTTTACCGAGTTTCATTGACCTAGCGATTGTGGGCTCCGGTCCCCAAGCCCTGACGTTAGTTACCCATATATTGCAGAAACGCCAAAAATTCAGAAATCGATTTATCGTCTTAGACCCCAGCGGGACTTGGTTAGAACAATGGCGACATCAATTTAGGGCCCAGGAAATCCCCCATTTGCGATCGCCAGCAGTTCATCACCCCGACCCCGACCCCTATAGCCTCAGACGATTTGCTGAGAATAGGTCCATGGAATTGTTCCCCCCCTACGACCTACCAGGAACCCAGCTATTTGAGGATTTCTGTGGTGAGGTAGTGAAAAAATGGGAGTTAACAGACCGGGTATATCCGGGAAAAGTCAGCCAAGTGCTACCCATTCAATGGTCCCAAAAGCCCAGATTTCAGATAGTTTTAACTGATGGTAGTTCCTTAATTGCGCGCCGGGTAGTATTAGCAACGGGGGCGGCGGTTCCCAATATTCCCCAGTGGGTAGAAGAAATCAGGACCCCCTATCCTCCCAGTAGCCTTTGTCATTCTCAACAGCTTGATTTGCGGTTAATTAAGGCTCTGTCTGGAGAAGATATTGTAATAGTGGGAGGGGGTTTAACCAGCGCTCATTTGGCTATGGGGGCGCTCAAACGAGGCGCTATGGTGACATTAGTAGTGCGGCGACAGTTGCGCGAGAGGTTATTTGATGCGGAACCGGGTTGGTTAGGGCCAAAATACCTCAAGGATTTTGAAGCCGAGGACTGTTGGTATAGTCGTTGGGAAATGATTAAACAGGCTCGTGATGGGGGTTCGGTGACTCCGGCGCTGATGTTACAGTTAAGACGGGCGGCGCGTCAGGGTAAATTGAGGATTTTAGAAAATACTGAGATTCTCGGCGCGCTTTGGGAGGATGAACAGTGGCGAGTGAGGCTTAATGGGGAAGTTTCACTAATGTTTAATCGGATTTGGTTGGGTACGGGAACTCAATTTAATGCACACCAAGATAATTTACTGGCTGATGTGCTACGAATTTATCCCACGGAGATAATTAATGGTTTACCTGTCCTAGATAGTAATTTGCGGCTTCCTGGGTCTCAATGCTTTGTGATGGGGGGATTAGCGGCTTTGATTTTGGGTCCGGTGGCTCGGAATTTATCGGGGGGAAGAATGGCTGGCGATCGCCTAGTTAAAGCTATTATTAAGCCTAGTCTGACTACCGGGTTTCCGGAGGGGTTGAGAAATGGGGTTTCTTAACCAGATGTCCGGGAGGATGCCGATATTTTCACAGAAACCGGGTTTCTCAGAGGGCCACTCATCGGCACAGTAGCGCCATATCTTTGAGTGGTCAAAATGCGCTAGGATAGCGGGGAAAAACCATGCTTAATTGATTATGGATAACCACGGTTGCATCACCAAGTCTAAATCATATTCTAGCGGTTATCGACCTGTTAACCTTCTCCGAAGGTCGATGCTGGGTCTCCCTTGTGCGATCGCCTTATTATTAACGGGAGTGACCGTAGCCTCTGCTGAGAGTCTCACCAATCGAGAAACTCAAATAGTCGCCCGCGCCACCCCTACTCAAAATCCAACCTCACCAGTTTTAAGGCGCGGTAGCCGAGGTCAGGACGTAGCCGAATTACAGATTAGACTCCGAGAATTGGGATATTTTAATAATCCTAATTTAGGCAATTTTGGTCCGATAACTCAACAAGCAGTTAGACAATTTCAAAGCGATCGCGGATTAAGACCCGATGGCATTGTCGGACAAGAAACTCGCCAGGCTTTAGCCCTAATTCCACCCTCCCCAAAAACCCCAGAAGTCCCTACTACTCCCCCTCCTCAACCCACAGCAACTCAGCCGCCGCCACCAGCCACCCCCCCAGCCGCCAAACCCCCAGCCGCCAAACCCCCAGCCGCCAAACCCCCAGCTATCAACATCAACTATAATTTACCAAAAGGCTTTCAGACAGCGATCGCCCTCTTAAAAAATCCCAGTTTTGTCGAAGCACCCCCCCGCGACCCATCTGGAAAAATGAGCCATGTTAAAACCATTACAGGCCCCATTGCACCCAAATCAATTGTGCATTCAGGTCAAGGCTTATTTTTTGCCCAAAATATGATGTATCGCCACACAATAACCGTCTATGACCGCAACTTTGATTTAGTCAAGACTATTCCCGACAGCATCAAATTCTCAGATTTTGGCTTCTCGAAATTCACCGGAAATCATAGAGGTTCCCCCGTAGAAGCCTCCTTTTCTCCTGATGGAAAATACGCCTACGTTGCCAATTATCAAATGTATGGTTCCGGCTTTTCTCGTCCCGGTAATGATAGATGTTCTCCAGCCGGGAGACATGATGATAGTTTTATGTACAAAATCAATACCGAAACCCTCAACATAGAACAAGTAATTCAAGTCGGACCCGTGCCGAAATTTAATACAGTTACTCCTGATGGTCGTTTCGTATTAGTTAGCAATTGGTGTGGTTGGGATTTAAGTATTGTTGATACCCAAATCGACCAGGAAATTAAACGGCTCAAAATAGGTCGTTATCCGCGAGGAATTGCCGTTGATTCTAACTCAGAATTTGCTTATGTAGCCGTCATGGGTTCCACACAAATCGCCAAAATTAACCTGAATGATTTTTCCCTCACCTGGCTTAATAATGTAGGACGTTCCCCTCGACATTTGAATATAGATCCTCAAGGTAAATTCCTATACACTACCCTTAATGGTGAGGGGACTGTGGCAAAAATTAACCTAGAAACGGGTAAAGTCATCCGCCGAATTAGCACAGGAAGCGCTCCCCGCAGTATGGCAATTTCTGATGATGGTCAATTTTTGTATGTGGTTAATTATCACTCTAATAGCATGAGTAAAGTCCGCACAGAAGATATGAGGGTCATTCATACTGTCCGCACTAACCATCGACCCATTGGTGTGACTTACGACCCCCACAAGCGACAGGTTTGGGTAGCTTGCTATTCTGGCAGTGTTATGGTATTCCAAGATTAATATAAGATTCGGATTCAGTTAACTTACCCATGATTAACCTAGCTGTCTAGTTTTTCTGGGTAAGTTTTTATTAATCGTTTTGTGGTGTAAGGAGATTATGAACAAATTTAATAAATTCCATTTGATGTTGATGCAAAAATCTGGCACCCTAATTATAGCATCGATTTCTATGGTGGTTTTGACTTTAACTGCGATTCGATTTGCGGTCGCTGACTCGGGTTCTGAGATTTTCAAATTAGGCGATCGCATAGATTTTCTACAGCAGAAATTAAGCAATCATAACTCATTAGATAACTCTGAATATGAGGAAACCATCGCTTTTTTACCTCCAGAACCCGGTCAATTTGAAATCATTAAGACTATCAAAAGTGATAATTTAACCCCCAAGTCGGTTGTTTATGCCGACCCCGGACTGTTTTTCGTACAAAATATGATGTATGAACATTCAATTGCTGTTTATAATCGTCAATTCCAACAGGTTAAAAAAATTGATGATCAGGTAAATTTGTCTAAGTTTGGTCATCGAGATTTTCCCGCCGAAAAATATAAAGGTTCTCCGGTAGAAGCCGCCGTTTCTAAAGATGGAAAATTTGCTTATATCTCCAATTATCGGATGTATGGTCCTGAGTTTAATAATCCCGGTTATGATACCTGTTTACCATCAGAACAATTCGACCCTAGTTTTATCTATGGGATTAATACCGAGAATTTCACCATTGAAAAAGCGATTAAAGTAGGTTCAGTTCCCAAATTTATCGCGGTTTCTCCTAATGGTAAATATGTGTTAGTAACTAACTGGTGTTCAGGAGATGTTAGCGTTATTGATACCGACACTAATCAAGAAATACAAAGGATATTTGTAGGCAGATTCCCCCGTGGTATTGCCATCTCTCCTAATTCTCAAACTGCTTATATAGCCGTGATGGGAACTTCCGATATCGCCAAAATCGACCTACAGGACTACTCAGTAAATTGGATGTATAACGTAGGTTTATATCCTCGCCACCTGGTTTTAGATTCCACCGGAAAATATTTATATGTTACCCTGAATGGTGATGATCATGTCGCCAAAATTGATACAGAAACCGGGGAAATTATCAGGAAAATTTTTACAGGTGCAGCCCCTCGTAGTATGGTCTTATCAGATGATGATCAATTCCTGTATGTAGTCAACTATTACTCCCACACCGTCAGTAAAGTTCAAGCTGAGGATATGGAAATTCTGGATACCATCACCGTAGGCTTGAACCCCATAGGAATTACTTACGACCCCAAAACTCGACAGGTGTGGGTAGCTTGCTATACGGGGAGTTTAGTAGTTATTCAAGATTAACAGATAAAGATTTCGGGAATTGGCGGTTTATCTCTTGTAGTCATCAGGTGTTGTCAGCCAGGACTAAATTATGGAAGTCTGGACCGTCATCCCCAAAATGGCGATCGCCCTTGGGGTGGCAACCGTTTCTATGGTCTCAGAAATACAGTTTCGCGGGACAGTTTCATCCCCTACACAAGTTGGGGCGGAATATATTGTCTTTGAAACTTACCAAAATAATCATGTCCGGGGTTTAGTTTATATTCAAAACTCCGATATTGGTTCATGTTTTGAAGGAGTTTTTAATTCCCAGCAAACCCAAATCCAACAAATCACCTATACTTACCCGGTCATTGTCAACAACCATGATGAAGGTTGGGAGACTAATGTATCGGATGAAGCCCTAAATTTAAGCACCTTTTCCCACTCCTTTAATTCCTCAGAAATCAATGAAAATGTGCAAGCATGGTTTAATGAATGCTTAGAGGTCATCTCAAATCCCCTTGAATAGTGATTCATGATTACTTTCTCTCTCCCGTCAGTTAAACGGCCGTTACCCCCTGCTAATTAGGAGACAATCAACTTTCTAAGTTGCCGCTGATATACCCTCAAAAAAAGAGTGAGATTGAATCATCAACCTCACTCTAATTTAGCTGTTAATTGTCCGAGTAAGTTTCCCTATATCTTAAGGTAAACTTAACTGATATTTTACACAGAGAAGGCATCCCCATCATCGATAATGTCATCGACAATGTCATCGATATCATCAATGTCATCGATGCTACTGATGCCAGAGAAAGCATTAATCTCATTGATGGCTTGGAAGTTATAAACATCCAAGAATGTCACCTGATTAATAGACCGAACTCCAGCAAACTCAATCAAAGCCGTAGAGTTTTCTTCCAGGTAAATCTCCATTGCCATTTGCGGATTAGCTTCTAGGAACTCCTCACTGTAGGGGTCAATTCCCGCTTGCAGACCAGCGCCGAACATATACTCTAAGCGCTGAGTAAAGGTAACATCCTCAAAGGATTCGACACCAAAGAACTCAGCCACCTGTTCTTGCACATCTTCCGACTCGAAATATTGCTCAAAGCTGTAGATATCAGAAGTTTCGTTACCTGCTTCCAGCAGTTGGCCGGTCAAAGCATCGAACAGTTCGGAATTATCAATGTTACCATCGCCATCTTGATCAAAATCAGCGAGATTTTCAGCCAAGATATCAGCATATTGAGTCATTGCCCAATTGAGATCGATAGTCGGTGCGGTGCTGAAATTGCCTTGCAAACTAAACTCAAACAGTTGTTGAGAATCAATGCGGAATACATTTTCAATGCGATAGTTCTGAAGAATTTGTTGGCTGGCTTGTTGGCGGAAGAATTCAATATCAACAAATTGGGTGATATCGATGCCAAGTTCCGAGGCAATTCCCAAGTCAAAACTTTGGATAATTGACAGATCCAGGTTGAAAATTTCCTCAACCGGGATACCAAAGAAGTCAGCAAAGACTTGGGGATATTGAGCGGCGATCGCATTATAGTCAATGGCGACAAAATTAAACCCTTGTTCCAAACCTACCGTATAGGCGTGTTCAAGAATTTGTACGCGGGTCAGATTCTCAGCACTCATTCCAAAGGTAGACTCCAAGGAAGCGGCATATTTAGTGCGGTAGAACTCGAAGTCAATTTGGCTCGAAAGACCACCATAGATATAATCCAGCACCAAAGAGCTTTCCAGGGAGGCAACTTCGCTAACATCAATGTTATAGGCTCGCGCGATTTCAACGGCGAACTGTTGTCGTTGAAAATCAACTTCCACAAACTCGGTCGGGTCAATTCCCGATTGCCATCCTTGCCCGAAGGCAAAGTTTAACACCTGTTCAGCAGAAAGGGAACTAACATCAATCACACCAACATCATCACCATCAGCGGTAAAAACAGCTTCTGCAGTTCCGCGCAACTTACTGCTAGCACTGCGACTTCCCCCTGACTGTACACTGGTTAGACGAACTCCAAATTCCTGACCAACAAACTGATCTAGGCTCAATTCTTCGCCATCTGCAGTAATCACAAACACTGTGGATTGAATATCATCCTGACCAATACCAGGAGTGCCGATTTGCACGCCCGCATCAAATTTCAGCGGTGAAATAGAGGTATTTCTTACCCGTTTGACATCACCACTAAAGCTAGAATTGGTGACATCATCCCCAGTTACAGACAGACTATCGAGAAGGCTACTATCTTCGATATCGAAGAAGACACCGTTAATATCGGCGATGGGTTCCACACTGTCAACTGTGACTTGAATGCCTCCTTCCACTTCTTCTAATGTCACCGTTACCTGTGCTTGTTCTCCGGTGAAATTAGACAATTCAACCACTACAGAATTAGGAGCCTGACCTTCTGGGATAGCTGGCACGAGGAAGGCTTGATAGAAATCAGCCAAGGCTTCGGCATTAGCTTGTGCATACCCTTGCCAATCAAAGGCTAGTGTTTGCAGGGTTTCAATTCCCGTAATGGCTTGGAACTCACTGCTGTAGAAAATTTGGATGAGCTGCTGATGGCTGAGGGATTCGGCTTCGCTAAGTTCAATACCCAGAGAATCCAACAACTGTGTTTGTACTTCTGCTGTAAACCCGTTGAATTGAGCATTCAGGAAGTTGATGTTAATCAATGAGAAATCAGTGTTAAACCAGTCAAGAACTGTGCTATCTGGCAGTTCCTGGGATGCGATCGCACTGATGAAAGTCTCACGGAGATAGTCAAAGTTGACAAATCCCTGAATGCTGACTTGTCCACTGAACATGAACCCATGAACTTGTTCTAAGGTCAGCTCTGTGACATCATCCACCTCAAACTGTGCGATTAAGGTTTCTGCATTCGCCTCAATGAATGCCTCGTAGTTGATAGCAGATAGCTCTATAGTCTGCTCTGCTTCCATCAGCAAGGCCTGGAATTCTTGGTTGTAGACCAAATTGATGATTTGAGCATCATTAAGCTCTACAATGGCTTCTACGGACTCCTCAAGGGAGAGGCTCTCATTAACCTGTTCAATGGTAATGGTTGTCTCCGCCAGAAGTTGCTCAACTTGATAGCGAATAAATCCGACATCAGCAGTTAAGAAATTCTCCTCAAAGGCTGCCAAAATCTCAGCATCTGTCAAAGGTTCGATTTCACCGCGTAGGACATCCTCAACGGTAATCGGATTTTCTTCTGTGCTAAATAAAGCAGCGATCGCTTCAGCTTGAGAGGCTCGCAGATAGCTGTAGTTAACTTCAGACTGTACCAGTTCAATCTCGAAATCCTCACCTAGAACCTCTTGGAATTCAACGCTAAACGCCAAAGTCGTGATGTCTTCAGTGGTTAACTCATCCACAGATTCATATTCAGTCTCTAAGATCGTATTGACATCTTCGAGGCTGAAAACAGAAGCCTGGAACAGTTCCCCAACCTGATAGGTGACAAACTCGATATCGATTTCTTCCATTTGGGTAACGGTCTCGACATTGACCATCAACTGTTCGATGTAAGCCAGAACGTCCTCGGCTGCAAACTCTGGACTGTCGTCGGAATCATCATCCTGGTCGTCGTCGTCGGAATCATCATTAGACTCATCAACGATATCCTGGTCGTCGTCGTCGGAATCATCATTAGACTCATCAACGATATCCTGGTCGTCGTCGTCGGAATCATCATTAGACTCATCAACGATATCCTGGTCGTCGCCGAGATCGTCATTATCTTCGCCACCGACAACAGTTTCCCCAAGAAATTCAGCGATCGCCTGAGCTTGAGTAGAGCTAAAGAATTCGATAATTTCTTCTTGAGTAAATTCTTTCGCCGCGAATTCTGCCTCAGACAAACCGAAGAAGTCAGCCAATTCAGCAGAGAATTGAGAAACCACAAAACCGATACTCAGTTCTGTTTGAACCAGACTAATCTCTAGGGAGAATTGAGATTGAAACTCAACATTGAGACCGAGGGTAACAATTTGTTCATCTGTGAGTTCATCAAATTCCTCCACAGGTTCATCAAGGACGGAATTAATATCCTCAAGAGATATCTGTTCATCATCGAGGGACTGTTGCAATTGATATTTAATGTAAGCAATATCAACCTCAACAGATAAACCCTCAACAGTAGTCACCGAGTTAGTGATAAACCACTCTTGAGCCACTTCCAGAGTCACATCATCGGCATCAATTTCCAATTCTGTGGCAATTTGTTCCGACTGAGCCAGTAGAAACTCATCAAGCTGTTCATTAGGAACCGTGAGGACTTCCTCACCAGTAACAGCGGTGATATCAACTTCCAAAGTATGAGCGATCGCCGATGCAAAGACAGTCCGCACATAGTCAATATTGAGAGTTTCTTGGAAAAGTTGAATTTCCACATCACCGATAATTTCTTGGAAATCGGAATTAAACACCAACGTAATCAGATGGCGATCGGTCAACCCATCCAAACTGTCAATTTCCGTCCCCAAAATCTCATTTACCTGTTCCAGAGTCAAGGTTTCATCTAGCAGTAACCCTTCCAATTGACTCTGAACATAAGCAGTATCAACATTCAGGAAAGAGAAACTTTCCAACCATGCGTTAACCGCCAGATCGCTGGAAACAATGGCCGCGTTGAAGGTTTCCCGAATATACTCAATATTAAGCGCACCTTCAATGCTGAATTGTTGAACACCGATATTCAGCGCAAAATCACGAATCTGAGTTACCGAAAGTTCATTGATGGAACTTACCCGGAAAAATTGTGCGATCGCCGTTTCCGCCGCCGAACCATGTTCTTCCAAGTACGCTTCAACATTAAACCAGTGTAGGGAACTGACACTAACCTCCTGTTCATAGAGATACTCTACAATTTGGAGTTTAGTAACTTCGCTGATGCTTTCCACCCCAAAAGTCGCCTCGACATCTCCAGTAAAAGTAAACCGGAAGTAGTCATAATCAACTATCCGAGACAAGCCACCATAAATGAAATCGAGGACCACATTAGTGCTGAGAGTTTCTACGTTTTCCACGCCGTAGAATTCTATGAGCAAGCTGCTGTACTCTTCCCGCAGGACTTCCAGTGCTTCCTCATCCACCACCTCAGCCAGGCTCAGACCCTGCTCTAAAGCCTGATTAACCACAAAACGATAAATTTGCTGTTCACTGAGAACCGCTACATTTGTCACTCCATAAAAAGCTGTCAGTTGAATCTCATATTCAGTCGTGACAACCTCCAGATTAAACGGAGTTAGGGTATTTTCAACATCAAACCCTTCCGTAAATAAATACAGGCGAACTTCATCATCAGTCAGAGTTTCCAGAGTGCGACCCAAAGACTGTGCATATTGTTCCAGTGCAGCTTTATATTTGATTTTAGCAAACCGGGTGTTAATAGCAGGCGCTGCATCCCCGAACACAAATTCAACTACATTTTCCTCGGTCAAATCTTCGCCAAAAGTAGCCGTGAGAGCCTCCGAGAAAATACTCTGGTAGTAGTTAACATTAACCACATCAACTAGCTGATTAACCCGTCCCGAAAGTCGGCTTTGATTGATTACGAACGAGTTAACTTGACTATCGCTGAGAACTGTAACATCCGAAACCCGGAAAAAGTCTCTCAGTTCTGTCTCAAATAATTCGCGAGTTTCAGCAAAGTTAATAGGAGCAGGATTAATACCCAAATTAGCTCCCGCACCCAAGCTGAAAGAAATCACCTGTTCCGAACTTAAAGAGTTAACCTCTTCGACCTCAATTTCGTAGAACTCAGCCAATTGTTCAGCATATTGAGTCACCACATATTGAACATCAACCAGAACATTAGCTTTAATGCTGTTGATTACCTGTTGATTAGACAGTTCCGTAGCGCTCTCAACATTGAAAAATTGCTGAACTTCTTGTGATTGGCTTTGTTGCACAAAATCCAGATGCACAAACACAGAAGGATTAACATTTTCTGGTAAGCCTTCCCGTTGAATAAATGCCAGGACTTGCTGCTGACTAGCACCCTCTCCCAGAGCCGCAGTGATGCGTTCACCATAGACAGATTGCAGATAGCTAAAACCTAATTTAGCCGAGGTATTTAACCCTTCTTGCAAACCAATGGTATTCACAAAGGTAAATACTTGAGAGTTGGAGATTTCGGTAATCTCAGTACCAAAAAACTCTTCTAAGCGGGTTCTGTGAACTGCTCGGAAGTAGTTGAGACTTACTAAGGTAGAAGGAGTGACTCGTTGTAAACCTGCGTCGGAACTGATAAACCGCACAATCTGAGCATTAGTCAGGTTAGCAATTTCTGTCCCAAAATGAGATTCAATAGCTGTCACCGACTGCTGATTTGACAGTACGAAATTCAAATCAATCAGAACTGACGGACTCTGACCTTGTTCCAGACCAACTTCCACAATATAGCTGAACAGTTGAGCATTAGTAATATTCTCAATGGAAGTCCTAAAGAAGGCTTCTATTTGGCTGCTGTAGGTGGCTTTAAAGTGAGTAAAGTTGATATTAGGACTGGGAGAAAATCCGCGTTCTAAGCCTTCCCCTTCTATGAAGTTGACAATTTGCAGGTAACTTAACTCTTCAACAGAGGTTACGCTGTAAAATTGGGTTAATTGCTGACCGAAAGTCCTTACATAAAACTGGATATCGACAAAAGGAGACGGGTTAATACCAGCTTCTAAAGCATTCTCATCTAGCCAATCTAAGAGTTCCCGAGTCGAAATCGTGGTAACATCTTGAACCTCAAAAGCTATTTGTAACTGAGATTCATAGGTGGTCAGAATGTGCTCAACATCCAGAACAACGTCTAATGGTAATTCGGGTTCTTCCGGTTCCGGTTCAGGTTCCGGTTCAGGTTCCGGTTCGGGTTCGGGTTCGGGTTCGGGTTCGGGTTCGGGTTCGGGTTCGGGTTCGGGTTCGGGTTCGGGTTCGGGTTCGGGTTCGGGTTCGGGTTCGGGTTCGGGTTCGGGTTGCTCTGCTATGGGAGGTATTACCGGTAATGGGGGTATCTGTGGAATCTCGGGTGCTGTAGCATCGATATCATCATCGATATCATCATCGACATCATCATCGATATCATCATCGATATCATCATCGACATCATCATCGATATCATCATCGACATCATCATCGACATCATCATCGATATCATCATCGACATCATCATCGACATCATCATCGACATCATCTTCACTCTCAATAATTAAAGCGAGATTGCTTTCTATTTGAGCAAACAGTTCCGAGATGTTGATTTCGGTTAAACTGCTGAGACTGAGAGTTCTTAAAACCTGGGAAACAGTGAAGGAAAGACTAAACTCGCGCCGTTCAGAAATACCGAATCTTACCCAGTGGTCGATCGCGTTAATTTCCCCACTTTCAACAAAGGGAACTAAATCGGGGTTGAGTTGCAGGTATTCGCTCACATCAAAGATATTGCTAAACTGCCGATTTTCAGACCGACCCCTGGTGATGAAGTGACTAAAGGCACTAATTTGTAAACCTAGGTTAGCTGATTCTTGCAGTAACTGACTAACGTCTGGGTTAAGTTGTAGGTAGTTATTAGCATCAAATACTCTGCTACACCGGCGATTTTCAAACTGTCCAACACCCAAGAAATGAGCGAACTTACTAACTAAAGTTTCCTGAGTAATAGCAGCTAAGTCTGGATTGGCTTCGGCATAAAAACTGGCGCTAAAAAAGTCGCTAAATTCTCGAGCTTCATTCAGACCAAAATCCAAGAAGTGACTGAAGGCTTCTTCACGATTGATGACTAGGGAAATATCAGTGTTTTTCTCCAGGTATCGAGTCACACTGAAAAAAGCACTAAATTCGCGACCTTCAAACTTACCAAATTCCCTAAAGTGTTCCCGTAGATTAAACTCAAAACCCGCTGCTTCTAGTTCTAATTTAAATTGTGCGAGGTCTGGGTTTTGAGCTAGATAAACTTCCTCATCAAAAAGTTGTTCAATAATAAAGTCCCGAAGATTTACTACATCACTCAGGGGATTTACGGGGGCGGCTGTGGTCGTAATTTCTACCTCAGCAGCATCATCTACAGTTTCTATGGGCAACAAAAACGGAGTTTCTGCCTCGAAATCGTCGGAGATTTCCTGAAGCTCATCATCTTCTAGGAATACTGTTGTAAAAAGTTCTTCGTCCATGCTAGAAAAATCCTCAATTGGAATAATTAACAATTAATGGTTTAGTTCAAATTTAACCCATCTGTGATCTAGTAAATCACTTAGAGTTATCATCTGAGGCTCACAACAGCCTATAATGCTGTAACGGCATAATCGGGGATAATAACGTCCTCAATGTACCACTAAGCAGTCAGATGGGTTGTAGTCCAACTTCTGAGCAATGGTAACAGATGGCCTCCTCTCAATATACAGATAGTTCCAGAACGACAAGTTGACATGGTGTAATATACCATTAGATCGGTTTTATGTGATCTTGAGCTGGGGTTGGTCGCCAAGGAACTTGGCTGATCAGCAATCCGAGGGTTTCCGGTTTGTACCCCTCATTATAAGGGTATTGTTTAAGATATCCATGAAGTCTTGGTCAGAAAATTATTAATCTACAAAAGTGCGATCGCTTTACCATAGGAAAACCCACACAAAACCCAGAACCAAAGGATTTTATGCGTAGGGAATTAACGGCTAATTTGAGCTTGGACACACCCTAAAGATTATCAAACGAAACTGGAAGTTGGATTAATTTTAGTTAACCCCTCAACAATCTGAATCGACCAAAACAGTTATAAACAAGATGATCGCTCCAGATCAATTGTTCCCCCCAAAATGGCAGATCATATCAACCACTGTCAAATGTGAGGGGAGGAAGCGGGGGAAGTAGATAACCGATAGCCCATACCTCTAACCGTTTCAATGCGATCGCTTCCTAATTTTTTCCGTAGATAGCCCACATAGACATCAACGATATTAGAGCCTGGGTCATAATCATAACCCCAAACCTGATCAAGTAACTGTTCTCGACTAAGTACCTGTTCCGGGTGACGCAGAAAAGTTTCCAATAGCAGAAATTCCTTAGCGGAAAGTTGGACAGTGCGATCGGCCACTTGTACCTCACGAGTGTACAAATTCAAGCAGACATTAGCGGTGGAGAGAGTCTTATTATCATCAGCCGGTTTACCTGTTTGGTTGCGGAGTCTAGCGCGGACTCTAGCCAGCAATTCAGCGAAGCGAAAGGGTTTAGTCACATAATCATCAGCCCCCGCCTCCAGACCCGCCACCTTGTCGCTGAGGTCATCCCTAGCGGTGAGGATGATAATGGGTAAAGTTTCCCCCTGACCACGCAATTCTTTTAAAATCTGGAAACCATCGCGGTCAGGGAGTCCCAGGTCTAGGATCAGCAAATCAAAATTCTGGCCGCCCGCCTGATCTAAAACATCTTGTCCACTATTGGCGATCGCAGTAGTAAAACCACTAGCCCGCAGTCCCTTTTCCAAAAAAGCAGCTATCCGGGGTTCATCTTCAGCAATCAAAATCCGGCTCATGGTACAAGGCCTTTAGTTTACTAACTAACACGGGCGACTGTTAAAATGTTGAGCAATGTAAATATGGGCAGCACCTAGCTTAATTGTGACATGACTCCTGCCGTTCTTATCCAAAATCTCCAAAAACGTTACGGCTCAGTAGAAGCCGTCAAAGATATTTCCTTAGAAATTCAGCCTGGGGAAATTTTTGGCTTGCTTGGTCCTAACGGCGCAGGTAAGACCACGACCCTGCGATCGCTGTGTACATTAATCACTCCCGACGCTGGAAAGTTAGCCGTTTCGGGAATTTCAGTTCTCGATCAGCCCAAATTAGCTAGACAGCGCCTTGGCTATGTAGCCCAGGAAGTAGCCATTGATAAGGTTCTCACAGGTCGGGAACTGTTGCAACTACAAGCCTCCTTGTACCATATCCCCCGTCCTCGCATCAAAGAGCGCATTGAAACCGTGTCCAATTTGCTAGGATTAGGGGAATGGATTGATCAAAAAACCGGGACTTATTCTGGGGGTATTCGTAAGCGCCTAGATCTGGCTTCTGGACTCCTGCATCAACCGGATGTTTTGGTACTCGACGAGCCCACTGTTGGGTTAGATATTGAAAGTCGGGTAGTAGTGTGGGATTTCCTGCGACAATTGCGAGAACAAGGTATCACAGTGTTGATTACCAGCCATTATTTAGAGGAAATAGATGTTTTAGCCGATCGCGTCTCCATCATTGATAAAGGGGTAGTAATTGCTACCGGAACCCCCTCAGAACTTAAAGACAGAGTAGGAGGCGATCGCATTACCCTAAAAATTAGGGAGTTTTCCCCATTACCAGAAGCCGAAGCCGCCAAAGCCCTATTGGAGCCCCTCCCCTGTGTCCAAGAGGTAATCATCAATCAGGCTCAGGGAAATTCTCTGAACCTAGTAGTTGCATCCCAAAATGATGCCCTATTTACCATTCAACAAGCCCTTAAAGATGCTGGCTTACCCACCTTTGGGATAGCACAATCTCGCCCTAGTTTAGATGATGTCTATTTAGCGGCTACAGGTCAAACTCTAATGGATGCAGAAATGGCCGCCGTCGCCACTCGCGACCCGAAAGCGGAGAAAAAGCGCAATATGCGTTAACTTGTCTAAAATCAACCGTTAATGGAGACTTGTAAACCATGAGTAGTACCAGCATTAATCAGTTATCCAATACTGAAATTAGACCGGAAAAATCCAATGATATCGCCGATTTTATTCAGGAAACAGCGGCTTTAACCCGTCGTTTATTTATTCAATTGAAGCGACGACCATCAACTTTAATAGCCGGAGTAATTCAGCCATTAATGTGGCTAATTCTCTTCGGTGCATTATTCCAAAATGCTCCCAAAGGATTATTTGGAGAAACTGATAATTATGGTCAATTTTTGGGGGCAGGAGTTATGGTATTTACCGCCTTTGCGGGGGCTTTAAATGCCGGATTGCCGGTGATGTTTGACCGAGAATTTGGGTTCCTTAATCGCCTACTGGTAGCACCTTTGGCTTCCCGATTTTCCATTGTTTTGGCTTCGGCAATTTATATCGTCACCCTCAGCTTTATTCAAACTGCAGCGATTGTCGCTGTGGCGGCATTTATCGGGGCAGGATTGCCAGGAATTGCGGGATTAGCAGTGATTGCTCTGGTGGTGTTATTATTGGTTTTGGGGGTAACGGGTTTAAGTTTAGGTCTGGCTTTTGCCCTCCCTGGTCACATTGAACTAATTGCGGTGATTTTTGTGACTAATTTACCGCTATTATTTGCCAGCACCGCCTTAGCGCCTCTGTCATTTATGCCTCGGTGGTTACAGGTGGTGGCTACCCTGAATCCATTAAGTTATGCGATCGAGCCAATTCGCTATCTTTATATCCATGAGAGTTGGTCTTTCGGTAGTGTGGTGATGGTGGCTCCTTTTGGTGATATAACTTTTGGGGTGGCTTTGGTGGTATTGTTGGCGTTTGCGATCGCCTCGTTATTAATCATTCAACCCCTCTTACGCCGTCGGTTCGCTTGATACTCCCACGAATTTCTAAATTGCCATACCTCTTCTGTACAGGAGAGGTATGATTACAGTAGTTGTTTGAATCTGATAGCCACTATGAAATTAACACCTTTGAAACTTACCCTAGGTTTGAGTATTTCGGCGATCGCTACTTTCGGGTTCGGGTCTGCGGTTATGGCTGCACCTGAATTAATCGCCCAAGCCACCATTAATCCCCTGCAAGATTTTGATAGTCGTAATAGCACTACCGACTCCTCTAATACCCTTAATCAGCGGACATTGTTCGATATTCTCCACAGTGTCCAGCAAGGTCGGTTTGATATGAATGGGGAATTCATCCAAAATCAACAAAATCAAAATATCCAAGATGCGGCGGCGGAATTTCGCCAAAGACAACGCCAGGCGATCGAACTTCAACCCAGCCTAGAACCGGCGGCGGAAGTTGAGTAAATACCATAAAACCGATGGGGGAGGGGGCAGCGAGAATTAATTGCCATATTTAGTGATTAATTTGATGCCATTCTCCCCGCGTAAATTATACATCAAAAATCATCTTTTATCAATACCTTTACACTAACTTAACATAGTCGAGCCATTCTTTACTGTAGCTTGACATAAACGACTCAACTATTTTGATATTGTAACAGGATAAAATAGAACTGGTATGGACTGATACATAATAGTTAAACCGGAACAACTGTCAGGATTATCGGTCAAAGAACCTGAATCAGATGTCATCGCTATATTGCCAATAGATAATGTAACTGTTAGACTGATTTTGTCAGCGGCCAATCACTCGGATGATTGAGAAGGGTCGGGGGATTAGTTGCGATCGCTGATTTAGGTTCCAGGGAATCCCGGAGAATCTAATCGCTAAATATATCGGGTGTTTGAGCAGTATTATAGTTGCTTATATCACTGTGCTATATTGCCAGTAGATAATGTAACTGTTAGACTGATTTTGTCAGCGGCCAATCACTCGGATGATTGAGAAGGGTCGGGGGATTAGTTGCGATCGCTGATTTAGGTTCCAGGGAATCCCGGAGACTCTAATCGCTAAATATATCGGGTGTTTGAGCAGTATTATAGTTGCTTATATCACTGTGTTACGTTTTTGAGTACAACCGTGAATCTACCAGGAATGAATTACCATGACCGCCGAATTAATACCTAATCCCACACAGCCCCACAGCAGCAGGCCTAAGCAGGCCTAATCCCAATGCGATCGATGGTGGCTTAATCATCGAAGGGTTTATGAACCAGGAAAACCGCTTTGTGGGTACTGAAGGTAGTGATTTGATCATTGGTGGGAACCTGAATGATGCGATCGCGGGTGGCAAGGGTAACGATATCATCTATGGTGGCAAGGGTGAGGACTGCCTATTTGGAGGTCTAGGAGATGACCTCATCTACGGAGGTAAAGGCAACGATACCATTTTTGGAGAAGAAGGCAATAACACCCTATTTGGAGATGAGGGAGATGACCTCGTTTATGGTGGTTCAGGAGACGATCGCATCTATGGGGGTAAAGGTAACGATACAATCTACGCTGGAGAAGGCAATAATACCCTATTTGGTAACGAGGGAGAAGACCTGATTTTTGGTGGTAAGGGTGATGACATCATCCACGGAGGTCAGGGAGATGATACCATCTACGGCGGGGAAGGTAATAATATCCTGTCTGGAGATAAGGGTGATGACCTAATTTATGGTGGTATTGGTAACGATACCATTTACGGTGTCGAAGGTAATAACACCGTGTTTGGTGGGCCGGGAAATAACCTGATCTTTGGTGGTAAGGGTGATGATGTTATCCATAGTGGTAGAGGGGATAATACCGTTTATGGTGGTCAGGGGAACGATCGCATTTTTGCCGAGAAAGGTAATGACCTTCTGACGGGGGGTAAAGGATCTGATACCTTTAGCCTGGTTTCTGGTGACCCCGATAAGGAGTCCTTCAGTATTCAAGAGTTGTTTGGACTCGACACCATCACAGATTTTACTGTGGGTGAAGATCGCATCGAATTAGATGCGGATATTTTTGATATGTTGGGAGGGGCGGGAAACCTAGCTGATAGTGAGTTTACCACAATTGCTAACTTTGATCCGAACAATCCCACCAATACGGGAGGGGCTAACCTGGTTTATAACTCTACCAGTGGCGTTTTATATTACATTGACGGCAATGGACAAGCGATTCCGATTCTGCATTTAGGAGAAGGCTTAGATGACCTCGACTCCGACAGCTTCGATTTAATCTAGTGGTTGAGTAGGTGGTAGATCGGGAGACTTTTCTTAACCTAAATTCCGATGTTTTTGACAATATATTAAGATTTGTGAAATTTGACCGGATAATAGTCGAGGTTGTTTTAGCCTAGATGGTGAGGGATATTTTGAGAAATTGGTAATGATAGATTATGGCTGTAAATTCGACTTATTATTAATGGGTAAAAAGTGACGATGTATACAGAAAAAATACATGAATGATGATGGTTAGCAACCAGTCGATAAACCAACCATCCCCAGCGGCTCAAGCCCTAGCCGAGCGAGGTTTATTGTGTCAGGAGCAGAAAGATTATGGCAAGGCGGTAGATTGGTATAGAAGGGCGTTAGAGGTTTATTTTCAGTGGCCGGAGGTACATTATAATCTAGGATTTGTCTTAGAAAAATTGGGATATATAGAGGAGGCGATCGCCTCTTACCGTCAAGGGATAATCCACAAGCCGAACTACACGAACGCCTATTATAACTTAGGATTAATCCTACAAAAGCAAGGGCGAGAAATGGAAGCGATCGCCGCCTATCAAAACGCCATTTATCTGGAACCGGAAACCCCCATGGCTTATAGTAATTTAGGGGGTATTTTAGTAGGAAGGGGGGAATATAAAACCGCCTTAGAGATTCTCGGAACCGCCCTGAAGAAATGGCCCCAGACTGCCAGCCTCCATAATAACCTAGGCCGATCGCTATTAGGAAAACAGGATTGGGATAGGGCGATCGCCGCCTTTTTAAAAGCCGTACAACTGCAACCGGACAGTGCCATAATTCAACATAACCTAGGGAAAGCGCTGCAACAACAGGGAAGCCATATAGCCGCCCTAGACTGCTTCCAAAAAGTGTTAATCCTAGCGCCAGAGTTTCCGGGTATCCATAGTGATTTAGCTTGGTCACTGATGGAATTAGCAGATTTTCCAGAAGCGATCGCCCATTTAAAAGAAGCCATTAAAGGGCAGGAATTCCTGTTAACCGCCTATATAACCGAAAGTGAAAAGCAAGCCGTTGATGGCAGTTTAGGGGAAGCCCAAAAAGCCTGCGCCCAGCTACTACAAGCACTGAATCAAAACGACATATCCGTAAGTGTGATCACACTAGCCCAAACCTACTTTCACTTAGGTCAAGCCCTAGCAGAATACCAGAACTTTGGTTCCGCCGAACAATACTATCAAAAAACCCTAAAACTGCAACCGGACTTCACCGCCGCCCATTTGGCTTGGGGAGATATTCTGAGGGAACAGGGTCGCCTGAAAGAAGCCCAAAAACATTATAATCAGAGTTTAGAACTATTAACAGCCGAACCGGAAACCAGCCCACCCCTATCTCAACCCATTCCGTCAATACCAGAGTTACCGGCTGCTGACCCCGACCTACCAGCCTGTCAAGGATTAGACTGCTATCCTTGCCTACAGCCTATTATAGAAAACTTTGCCCCCCAACAGTTAGGCAGCCATCAATACAAATTGAAACCCCCAGCGCCTTTACCTTTATGCAACCCCACCGGAAAGGTGACAATTTTACCCCAGGGGCGGGCGATTGTTGATCCGCGTCGCAATTGGTGGAAAGTCTGTAACGCCACCGCCATAATTAACGCGGAAGGGGAGATGCTGCCACAATTTTCCCGATTTTATCCGACTCCCTTACCAGGTTGCCGTAACCATGACCCTCGCCGCCACCCGATTTTGGCGAAGGATGGACTGACAGAAGCAGAGGCGATCGCCGGAACTGTTGCGGTAGTATCAGGAATATCGGGTAGTGTTTACTTTCATTGGATGGTTGATGTACTGCCGCGATTAGAAATTTTGCGACAGGCTGGCTACAATTGGCAGGATATCGATCGCATTGTAGTCAACAGTATCCGTCACCCCTTCCAACGAGAAACCCTGCAACGGTTAGGTATACCAGAATCGCAAATAGTCGAAAGCGACATTCACCCCCATATCCAAGCAGATCAGCTTTTAGTGCCTGATTTTGCCGGACCCGTAGGCTATCCACCACCCTGGGTGTTAGCTTGGCATCGTCGGACTTGGCTACAGGAGGACACCCTAGGCGTTAACCTGAACTCAGAGGGCTTTCTGGAACTCTCCGACACACAGAAATCCAAATTAGGTCAAAAAACACCAAAGCTCATCTATATCAGCCGTCATAGCGCCAAATATCGGCGGTTGTTAAATGAAGAAGCGATCGCCGCCCTATTGCAGCAGCGGGGATTTATTACCATCAGCCCAGAAACCCTATCTGTCGCAGAACAGGCTCAAGTATTTTCCCAAGCAGAAGTGATTGTAGCATCCCACGGTAGCGGGTTAACCAATTTAATCTTCTGTCAGCCTGAAACGACGATAATTGAACTGATGTCTCCCCACTACATTAGGCCTTACTTTTGGGGGTTAAGTCGGCAACTGGGACTCCATCACTACTACATCACCGGAGAAGCGTTAGACTGCTATCCTCTCCGACAACTGATGTATCCTACAGCCTTAACAGAAGATATCTGGATTAACCCACAGACCTTGCTACAGTTGCTAGACTCTGTACTCACCACCGATACAGCCAGCCTTCCGACTCCTAGCCAGAAACATGATCTCACCCAGCCATCAATGTCCAAGGTTCCTATGATCAATTTTCCCAATTTGAGCGAAACCGCCCTAGCCGCCGGGTTTCAGAAACAAGCTGAATTTCATCTCCAAAGTGGTGACATTCATGCCGCCATGGCTGCTTGTGAACAAGCCCTCAACCATGACCCTAATTCTGCTGTCACCTGTCAGTTATTGGGTAAAGTTTGGCAACAGCGGGGAGATGAATATTGGTCACAATATTGGTATCAAAGGGCGCAGACTCTTGGTTACAGGGAATCTGTGGTTGAAAGGAAAGACCCGCCCCCGCCCCCGCCCCAACCTGAAAGCGCAAGTCAGGAGAAACTAGAGATTCCTCAAACTATAGCGGAGCCACTATCGGATATGGTGGCACAGGTGGAAGCGAATTTGCAGGAAAAACAATTTCAGCAGGCTTTGAGTCTGTGTCAGCAGGTTTTGGCATTAGACCCAGAGACGGCGAATATTTACGCCTTGTTGGGTAAGGCTTTGTTGGGGATGAAACGATTACCGGAGGCGGTGGCGGCTTTTGAAAAGGCGGTGCAGTTAAACCCGGAAGATGCGACAATTCACACGAATTTGGGTAGTCTCGCGGCGAGAATGCAAGGCTGGGAACAGGCGATAAAATGCTATGAAAGGGCGATCGCTCTCCAGCCAGACTTGGTAGCTGCTCATCGGAATTTGGGTAAAGTGTGGCATAAGCTGGGAAAACCTCAGCAAGCTGTGAGTTGTCGATATCAGGCTTTGATTTTGCAGCCAGAAGAGGGGGAAGTCTCCGAGTTTTTGGCGGTGGGTAATAGCCTTTTACAAAGTGGCAGACTCCAGGAGGCTGAGGTTTGTTATCGTCAGGTGGTCAGGCGATCGCCGCACGATTCCCAAGCCTATCACAATTTGGGGGAGGTTCTGTCGGCTCAAGGTTTGTGGTCGGAAGCGGAAGCCGCCTATCGGCGCGCGGTGGAGTTGCAACCGGACTCTTTTGAGTCTCGCAACAGTTTGGGACAAGCACTGGTGGCTCAGGAAAAGTGGGATGATGCGATCGCCTGTTATGGGCGCGCCCTCGAACAAAATCCCCGCCTGTTGATGGCTTTGGAAAATCTGTCTAAGGCTTTACGCCATAGTAACAAAAGCCTACCTCCTAGTCAGGCGCGGGTGTTGAGTTTAATTGCTGGGGGACAAATACCGGAAGAGTTGCCACCGCCAGGGGGTGGGGCTTTTGCGCCGCCTGATGTCGATGTCGCTTTGGAAAGGGCCACGGAGTTATATCAGCAAAAGCGCTATCAGGCTTGTGTCCAGCAATGTCAGCAGGTGGTGCAGTGGCGACCGAGGGAAGCCAGAGCATATGGTATCTGGGGGAGGGCTCTGGTGGGTTTGGGGGAATATGGTAAAGCCCTACGCTGCTATCGAAAGGCGATCGCTTTGGAACCGAAAAATGGCCTATGGCATCAGGAGTTGGGGGAATTGTGTCTGCAACAGCGACGCTACCCAGAGGCGATCGTCAGCTTACAGGAAGCTGTGAAGTTAAAACCCCATCCCCGCATTTATCGGAGTTTAGCCAGCGCCTGGGGGTCTTTGGGTAAAGAGGCTGAGGCTTTGGACTGTTTGTTTGAAGCTATCCAGGCAAAACCGGAACTAGCTTCCCTGGGGGAATGTTTGAATTTGGCTCAGGGGTTATGGCGTAGGGGACAAAAAACTCAGGCGATCGCTTGTTATCAGGTGGCTGTTACTACCCACCCCCACAGTGCTAAAGCTCATCAACAGTTAGCCGAAGCCCTCTATGATTTGGGACGACAGGGAGAAGCGATGACCTATTATCGCCTTTGCTTTGAGTTAGCGGAACGTCGGGAACCGACACCCCCCCGACCAATTCAGCCACAACGACCTTGGTGGGAGCGTTTTCCTGGTTTCAGTTGGCTGGGAGGGCACCGCAGGAGGCTTGCCCCTACTCCCATAGGGGAAGATTATAAATCTCAGTTACCTACTTCTCACCACCAGATTTTACCGTCTCCACCCATGGCAGTTTTGCCCCCAGTGCAATCTGTTAGTTCCCCGGTAGTAGACAGCCAGAAACCTCCTCAGCGGCGGGTAGAAGAACCTGTAACCCGGCAAAATCACATCCCTATAGGGGGGGTGGCTTCTGCACCACCACCGGGTCAGCCAGCCTGGGAAGAGGCGATCGCCGCAGCGGGGGCGGAAAATTGGCAGGGCTGTGTTGATATTTGCCGTCACCTTCTCGATAGGGAACCTGAACGCCTGGAGGTGTTGCAGCTATTAGCCCAGGCTTTGGAAGCGTTGGAGCAATGGTCTGATGCGGCTGGGGTTTACCAAAAGGCGGTGGCTTTGGCTCCTGATGATGGGGAAATGTGGGTGCATTTGGGGGATGTTTCTGTAGTGATGCAGGCTTGGTCAGAGGCGATCGTCGCTTATCAAAGGGCAGTGGCTCTGGTGCCGGATTGGGTCTCGGTTTGGGAGGTGTTGGGGGACCTGGAGTTGGAGCGAGAAAATTGGTCGGAGGCGGCGGGGATTTATGGCCGGGTGCTGGAGTTGAATCCGGGGAATTGGGAGGTGTATCAGAAGTTGGGTGATGCTCTGCAGGGTTGGGGACGGGTGGATGAGGCGATCGAAGCGTTTAAAAAATCTAAGGAGTACGCCTACCAGGAAACCGAAAACAATGATAATGGATAAGGGGATATATTTAGGATATATAATTTTGGAGATATTCCCAGTAACTACAAATTGAAAATCGATAAAATCGGTTTTTTTTTAATTTAACAAAAACTCTCAAGATACTAACATCAAAAAACATCAAACTATCACAATCTCAAGTTATGAGTGATTTAGTATGACTGTGATCAACATCAATTTTGGGTTTTTGCCTTGCACTTTTAGATGAGCGTCGTCTATACTGAATTAGGCGAGACTGGGAAAGCCAAGTTGCATCAGCAATAGTTCCCCAACCAAGCCTTACTAGGGTAACACCAACAAATCCTGTCCTATAGCGACTAGAGAGAGCATCCCCCTTATGTCTATTAAGTCTCCTCAATTCCTGATCACACAGAGTCGGCGCAGAAACACTAGACCCCTACAGCAACATAGGACAGTGGCAGAAATTCACTGGAAGTTGGGTATAGCCCTAGCGCTGCGAGAAGATTGGCAACCGGCGGCGATTGAATTACGAAAAGCGATCGCTTTAGACAAGGACTGGCTGGAACCCCAACGAGAGTTAGGTAGGGTTTTGGTGCAGTTGGAAGCCTGGGATGAGGCGGTTGAGGTGTTGGGTGGGGTGGCGGCACAGTCGCCGGAGGACAGTCAAACTCGGCACCTGTTGGGGGATGCACTGTCGAAGTTGGAACAATGGTCAGAGGCGGCCCAGGCTTATCAAAATGCGATCGCTCTTAACCCGGAGTTCTCTTGGTCTCATAATAACTTGGGGGATGCTCTGTTAAAACTGGAGCGATGGAATGAGGCGGCCCAGGCTTATCAAAATGCGATCGGTCTGAAGGATGATTTTGGATGGTCTCACTACAATTTGGGTGAGGCGTTGTCGAAGTTGCAGCGGTGGGATGAGGCGATTAAGGCTTATAAAGATGCGATCGCTCTTGAGCCGGAGTTCTTTTGGTCTCATAATAACTTAGGGGATGCTCTGTTACAGTTGGAGCGATGGGATGAGGCGGCCCAGGCTTATCAAAATGCGATCGGTCTGAAGGATGATTTTGGATGGTCTCACTACAATTTGGGTGAGGCGTTGTCGAAGTTGCAGCGGTGGGATGAGGCGATTAAGGCTTATAAAGATGCGATCGAAATTAAGTCTGATTTGCCTTGTATCCATGAAAAATTAGGGGATGCACTCCGATATCAAGTTCCCCCAAATCTCGAAGAAATTTCTCAGGCTTATGAGCAGGCTATTCAAGCCAATCCCCAGGACTTACAAATTTATTACAGGGCTTTAGAAGCTAATCCTAAAGATGCCAAAATTTCCTTAATGTTAGCAGATGCTTTTAGAAGTCAAGGTCAATTAGATAAAGCAGTTACGTTTTATAAAAGCACTTTGAAAATCGAACCCCACAATGCTGAAATCCATATCAAACTGGGAGACATACTTTTGATTAAAGGACGGTTTACCGAAGCTGTGGGTTATTTGCAGCAGGCGGCGGATTTTCAGGGTGATGACCCCCAATTGCAGTTGGGTTTGGGGGTGGCTTTGGTGGAGGCGGGAACAGACCTACACCGGGCTGAGGCGAGTTTGCGCCGGACTCTGGAGTTACAACCTGACCAGGGGGAAGCCTATTTTTATTTGGGGAAACTCGAAGGGCTACGGGGGCGCTGGGATGAAGCCCTGGCTATGTATCGTCGCAGTTGGGAAATAAATCCCCAGGTGGGTGAGTGGGGTTTGGCTTTGGCGGAGGCTTTGGAGAAGTTGGGGCGGTGGTCGGAAGCCGTAGACCAGTATCGCCAAGTGGTCCTAGAGTTGGGAGAGTCCGGGGAGGCTTCCTTGGGTTTAGGACGGGCCCTGGTGCAGTTGGAACGTCCGGTTGAGGCCGTGGTGGAGTTGCGTCGGGCCGTCAAGTTGGGGGTTGATAGGCCGGAGGTGCATCGGCTTTGGGCTGGGGTGCTGGTGGAGTTGGGACGCTGGCCAGATGTGGTAGAGCAGTGGCAGTGGCTGCTGGAGCGGTATCCGGGGGCGGCGGATATCCGGCGACGGTTGGCGTTGGCTTTGATGGGGTTGGGACGCTGGCCGGAAGCGGCGGCGCAATGGGGAGAATATTGGCGGGTGGCTCCGGGGTCGGGTCGGGGTTCAGTTGTGGATTTTCGGCCAGAGTTGAGGACCTATGGGGAAATTGACCACAGTCAGGAGTTGAGTATTACGGGGGATTTGACGGTCGAGTTTTGGCTGTATTTGCGACGGTGGCCGGAGGGTTGGACGGAGATTATCTCTAAGTTTGTCAGCGACGGGCAGAATGAGTTCTGCTTTCGGTTAAAGGATGGCCAGAGGGCTCAGTGGTATTTTGGCAAGGGGGAGGCTTCTGCTAAACCGGTTGACTGGGTTCCCCAAGAGGATATGAGGCTCCATGAGTGGGTTCATGTGGCTTGTGTGCGGAAGGTGGGGGAATACGGGCGGATTTATTTTGATGGGGTCCTCCGGCGAGAGGCGGATTGGAGCGGGGAGCCGGAGGCTGTGGGGACTGAGGCGACGGTGCGGTTGATGGCTCATTCTGATGGGAAGCGCTTTAATGATGGCAAGTTGTCTGAGTTGCGGATTTGGAATCGTGCCCGGAGTGCTGATGATATTCGCCAGGGGATGTATGAGGCTTTGACGGGAGATGAACCGGGGCTGGTGGGGGTTTGGCATGGCTCCGATGAAGGGGTTTTGGTGGATGCGGTGGGTCATCATCAGGGGCGATCGGTGATGGCGGATGCTGGGAAGGAGCGCCTGCGGGTGGGGGTCTGTGGTTGGGAGTTGTCCCACAATGCTGCGGGGCGTGCCTATACTTTGGGGCAGTTGTATGGGGGTTGGGCTGAGGTGGAGTTGATTGGCTGTCTGTTTCCTCGGTACGGGGGGCAGGTGTGGGAGCCGATTCGGGGAACCCAGATTCCTTGTCATACGGTGACGGTGGCGGATGAGGGGCGGTTTGTGGAGCAGGCTTTGGGTCTGGTTTTGGCGCATCCCTATGAGGTGGTGCATCTGTCGAAGCCTCGGATACCGAATATAGTTTTGGGGCTTTTGTATAAGCTGGTCTGGGGTGCGCGGGTGATTGTGGATATTGATGATGAGGAGTTGGCTTTTGTTAAGGCATCAGAACCTGTAAATTGGCGGGAGTTGCCTCCTTTGAGAGATTTGGACAGTCAGGAGTGGACTGAAATCGCGGCGGGTCTGGCGCAGGAGTTTGATAAGGTTCGGGAGTTGGATGGGGCTGAGACTGGGGAGTTGTTGGAGGATCTGGTGGCTGAGGTGTTGGCGGTGCCGGGTTGTGGGGTGTCGCGGGGGTTGGGTTTGTTGTTGCAGGGGTTGCCTGCTGTGGAGTCGGTTAAGTCGGCGTTGGTGGATGGAAAAAAGGTAGAAACGACAATGAATGACTATTATAGCTTGACTTATATTACTAACCATCAATTGAGTGTTTACGATGAAGAGATGGTAGGTGAGAACATTAAAGTTGAGTTTTTGCAACAGGAAAAAAACCTACTGTTGATACAATTGCACCAGCTTGAGGAAGAGCTAGAAGAATATCATTTTCAATACCAAGCAATAATCAATGATACATTATTTAAAAATTATAAACTATCTAAAATACCAGTATGATTTAATAGTTGATAAAATCTCAATATAAATACGTTACTTTATCTAAATAAATATTCTGTTATGGATAATAAACTCATCAAACAAGCTAGATCTGAATTCTGGAAAAGAAATTATAGCCTTGCCGCAGACTTATACAAAAATTGTTTGGATGTATATCCACAAATGTGGTGGCTTGAACTTGAAAAGATTAGATGCCATCGCCAAGAGGGATTTCCAGATAAATTATTGATTTCTGATTCAACCAATACCCAGCTAATTTTTACTCCAGACTATCAGGCTAATAATTATCAAAAAATTATGTATTCAGATTGCGAGAAAAATAACATCTTTTTCAAAGGTCTTAATTATCATGATGTGCTTCTTCTTTTCGATGATTTTTTTCATAATCCCGGGAGAATAATATTTCATCAGCATTGGCTCGGGGAAATTTACAAGGGAAAGAATAACGATGAGTTATCTATCGCAACTACACACCACTATTTTAACTGTTTACAATGTTTGAGAGCTTTCGGTGGAAAAGTAATTTGGACTGTACACAATCTTTTTGATCACGATCTATCAGCCTCAGAAGTTGAACTCAATAAAATTTGCTTGAGTCGTATGTGTTCAGCTTCAGATATAATTTTAATTCATTTTCCAGATTTGTTGTATGATTTGGAGTCTATAACCGGAAAGAAGCTTTCCAACAAAGTGAAAATATTAAAACATCCAATTTATGATTCAATGGAAAAAGTTGGAGCTGTTATGCCACATGAAATCCAAAATTTGCCATTATTAGATAATTTTATATTTTTGTGTTTTGGAATGCTCCGTCCTTATAAGGGTGCAATGGAATTGATTCAGTGTTTCCTACAACAAATTGAAAGTTCTAAGATGCAAAACTCACTTCTTATATTAGCAGGAAAAATATATGATCAAGAATTAAATGATTTCTTAAAAAAGAATAATGAGAAAATTAAAGCCCGGATAGCTATTATTAATAGACGATTGTCAGATCAAGAATTGGCTTATTTATGTTGCTGTGCTAGCGTTGCTGTGCTTCCATATAGAAATATTACAACTTCTGGTAGTTACTACCAAGCTACAACATTTGCTTTGCCATCTATTGTCCCAGAGGTTGGTATGTTTAAAACGGAGGTTGTTGATGGACACACGGGTATTAAATATTCCAAACAGGAAGAACTTGGGACAGCTTTACTTAGAGCATATAAAATGGGTTCTAAGAATTTGAAGATCATGGGAAAACAGGCATTAGATTCTTGTAGCGGGCAAGAGGAAGAAAACTTCTCTAAGGAATTTTATAACTTAATTAATTCTTTGTTATTGGAGAATCATAATGGCTCAAATTGAACTTTCTTTTTGCATTCCCTTAATGAATCGCTTTGAAGATATTAAAGCAACTCTTCCAAAAAATTTGGAAGATAATCGTGGCAGCATTGGTCGAGTTGAGTTTATTTTGGTCTGTTTTGATTCCGATGATTTAGTTGAAAAATGGGTTAAAAACAATTTTAACAATGATATTGAGTCAGGATTTCTTTGTTTTTATCGATCATCAGAGTTAGATATATGGCACTTTGGCCGTGCTAAAAACTCCTTTAAAAATATCATTAATGGTCGTATTTATGCGAGTCTGGATGGTGATAACTACACAGGTTTTAAAGGTGGAGAACACATCATCAACGTTTTTCAGACGCACGAGTATAATTGTATTTTTCACCAGTTTCAAGGCGACTGGGGTGACGGAACCTGTGGGAGAGTTTCCTTTAAGATGGAAGATTATATTGAGATAGGCTACGATAATGACCTTTTACCTCGACAGTGGGATGAGCTAGATGCCATGTTAAGTATAATGGTTAAGCATCCGGAACGGAAATATGTATGTTATCAAGGAAAAAGTATTATCGACAAAAGCTTTCCTTTTAGAAGATTTGTAACAGAAAATGCTTTGTCGCCTGTAGTAGTTGAAATTAACGAAAAGCTAAATCCCTTGCATGGAAGGATTCAATGCCAGTCACTGGGACTCCATAAGACTAACTATGTAGACGAGGACGCAAAGCTGAAGTATTCTAACATTTTTAATCACCTCAGTTCGTTTTTTAAAAATACATATTCTGAAAATCTTAGAAATCAGTATGTACTTGAACTGCAAGACATTCAGCGCACTATGATAGAAGTTATCGAACCAATAATCTTGGAAAAATGGACACTGAGGAGGCAAGACAATAATGGATTGGTAAAGATCAACGAAAATGATATGATTCTTTTGAGTTGTGTCAAAGATGAACCTGACCTTAAAGATTGGTACAACTATTACAAAGATCTGGGAGTGACAAAGTTTTTTATGGTTGACGATTACTCAGCTCATCCTGTAAAACATGATCTTGAGTACGATGATGTCTATATATGGTATCCAATTGTGGGAAGGTTTAGATATGCGAAGGTTTTTTGGCTTGAGATATTGCTAAGTTGTTACTGTCGGGGAAATTGGTGTATAACTGTTGATAGCGATGAGTATATTTCGCTACCCGATTTTCCCGACAACCCTGAAAAGGAAGGTCAATCAGTATTACGCCGATATATAGATGTCGGAATGAACAAGGGGATTGAGTATTTTGCTGGGTTTATTTTAGATGTTTTTCCAGGGCTGAATAACTTTGGTAGGATGGTATATCATCTTGACAAGTGTGATTTTACTAACTATCAGTATCGACCACCAACGCTCACGGAAATGTATAAGCAGTCAAACACTGTTCGTTGGAGTTATGGTGAAAACTACACTTGGGTTTATCAAATAGATATTCGATACCGTCTTAACCGAGGTTTTGACTCTTTGCGAAAGTTCCCAGTATTTAAGTACCATGCTGAAATTCATTTAAACCAGGGATTTCACGATCTAATTATTGGCGGTGATAAACGAAATTCTAGTGAGCTAAACAGATCAGATATTATACCCATTATTCATTATAAACTTAGAGGTTTACTATTACAGAAGATCACCGGTCTACAGAAAGATCCTCGGGCATATCATCAGGAAACATCAAGAAATTTAAACCGCATAATTGATCGCATAGAATCTTGTATTTTGAAAGCGATGATTTCACCTTTTTCGCACAAATATCTGGGTTATAATTTGATGCCAATCCCTAACTGTCAAGAAATTCTTATCCAGAGTGGAGACAAAGATATGATGCTATCCGATATAGAATGTGTGGATAGAACGACACAAAAAATTGTGTATGTAAAATCTGATTGCCAGCCTTACTTAAAAGGATACTATATATTTGGTCGGTCTTTTTTAGAGGTTATCAACTGGATAAGACAAGTCACGCCATTCAGTCAGGTGAAAAGCTTGAATCAGGTTTCTGCTCTGCTAAGTAAGGAGACAAATATGGATGATTTTATGAATTACCTAAATAATGTTCCGAAACTTCACACATGGGATGGTGGGGTTACATGGACTACAGGGGGATTTAACTCAGACCAATTAAACGAGATTTATATATTCTTGAAAAATCATGGTGATGGTCTTCATTTCATAGAAACGGGTGCAGGTAATTCAACGTTACTGTTTTCTTTTTTAAACCCAACTAAAGTTGTATCAATAGCACCCGATCAGGAATTGTTTGATCGAATCCTAAGATGTATGCAAGCTTATCACTTGGATTCAAGCAAATTACAGATGATCAAAGATTTTTCAGAATGGGCTTTACCTAAGCTCGCGGAAAGTAGCAAGATCAAGCCCATATTTGATGTATGCTTTATCGATGGCGATCACAATTACCCCAGCGTCTTCCTAGACTTTTTCTATATGAATTATATGATGAAACAAGGGGGGATTTTGTTTGTTGACGATCTACAAATATATTCATGCAACCAGCTTTCCGAATTTTTGCTGCATGAAAGGGATTTTCAATTGGTTTTTGATATAGGAAAATTGAGGGCTTATCAAAGAACGTCCGAAAGAAGAGTTCTTTCCGGGTGGAAGTCCGGCTATAATTTAAAAATGATGAATAAATAAAGGAGTAAAATATGGATAATAGATGCCTGACTGGTATGGAGGTTTCTTTCCCTGATACTGAAATCGAAAGATTGAAAAGGAGGACTTGGATCTTGAGTTATGCTCCCCAGCAGGCTGTGGGGGCTGAACTAGGCGTGTTCAGAGGTCACTTTTCGGAACAAATATTAAGTATTACAGAACCTTCAAAGTTATATTTAGTTGATCCCTGGCGGTTGCTGGGTGAAAAATTTAATTGGAGAGAACCTAATTCGGAATATTTGGGGCATGGTAAATTAACCACCGAGTATGCGCTTGAGGATACCAAGAGGCGTATTCAGCCATATCGAGACAAATCTCAGGTTATATTTGTAGAAGATTACTGTGAGCGGTTTCTGAATTCTGTAAATGAGGAATTAGACTTTGTATATTTAGATACGACTCATGTATATTTATCGACTCTAAACGAATTACAACTTATCGATCAAGTCTTGTCGAGCCGTGGCTTAATCTTAGGAGATGATTGGTGGCCAAATCCACAGTCGGTTCATCATGGTGTATTCCGTGCAGTTAATGATTTTGTCAAGTCCCATGATTATCAGATAGTTGCTTGTGGAATTGGTAATCAGTGGTGTATTAGGCGAAATCCAATGTATTGACTATTTCATTACTTAATTCATTGGGAGTAATTTTATGATTGAGAAGATAGGTTCATCTGGATATGAAGCCTTGTCAACACCGGACTCTGTTGTTTTAAAAATTTTGGATAACTTGACATTATCTGGCGCAAAAAAGAGTCTTACATATTACGAAATTGGTGTCGGCATAGGTGTTACAACTTTAGAAGTGGCAAAAAGACTTAATAATTCTGGGACTATTATTCTATTTAGTTTGGAAAGGGAAGTGTCTGAATTGGCTTCAGATCTAGCAAAACTTGGATTTACCAATATTGACTCTTCATGGGGATCACCGTCTAGAACATATTCTGGATATCATTTTCAATTGGCTCAGGGTTTTGTTGCGGGTTTACTAAAACCATTTGATCTTGCTTATATCGATGGAGGTCATGTATTTCATCTAGATGCTCCCGCCGCTTGCGTTTTAAAAGAGCTTTGCAAACCAGGTGGTTATATGCTTTTCGATGACTGGTATTGGTCCATTGCAAAATCACCAAGTTTGAATCCATCTGTCAAGCCAGATATCTTGTTAAAATATGATGACGAGCAAATTAAGGTCTGTCATGTGCAGCTTGTTTGCAAGGTAGTTATGGACACGGATTCTCGCTTTGAGTTTTTGGGAGTCGAGCAAGGTACAGCAGTTTATAGGAGATATGTTTGACTAAACTAGAGCTTATCAAGAGCGATTAAGCTATATTTTTAAAAATGGAAGGATATAAAAGAATGCCATGTTTTATTATCTTTTAATATATAAAGTTAATGATAAAAGCTATTATAATTTTGATATTAACTGCTTTAGAAAAGCTGACTTTGCTTTGATTAAAGTAAGAATAATTGATTTTAACTCTGCAACAGCAATACCTGACTCTCCGGCAATTGAATACAAAAGGTAGGATTTATTATCTTCTTGATAAACAGCCGGATCTCTTAACTGTCTGACTCTCCCCTTAGCCGCCCCACTTTGTGAAGGCTGAATTGGTAAATCTACCCCTTCATAATCTTGTTCTGGCTTTAAAATTAGGATAGGTTCAGATGGTATCCAAGAAGTCCAGTCTTGGGTTAGATCTACATAGCTCATTAAGATAGACTCAGGGGTATCTCCAATTTGAGAATAAAATACAATTAATGTGTCTTCTTTTAACAAAACAGCCGCGTGTCTCATGTTGGGAATAAAATCTACTCCTCTCTCAAAAGGGGTTACACCATCTTTTGAGCGTAGAATCACACCGCCAATATTTTTATTTTTAGCGATCGCATAATACCATCCATCATATTGAAACACCCTCATATAAAATGGCCCTAATACCTCTGGAGATACAGCCCAATGTAAACCATCTTTAGAGATTGTCAAAAAAGTTACCTGACCTTGCCATGGATGAACACCATGAAAATACATCCGAATTTCACGATTTTGATGATCCACATGAACATCTGGAGAAGCAATATGATTGACGCATACCGTTTGATCTATTTGATCGATGTGCAGTGTGCCTGGACTATAAACCGTCCATGAATCTTCAATATCATTAGAATAGGCTAAACGAATAAATTTGCCACTGTGATGAGCAAAGTAAAGATAGTAACGACCCAAAGGATTTTCAATCCAATCAGGAACCCGAATCAGCGAAGGGCCATTAATATTAGCTCCTAGTTCACCTTCTAACCCAGGTAAATTTGGATATAAAATTGGGTTGTTGGGTAATCGTAATGCTTGTAACTTTAATGAAGTATCACTCATAAATTACCAATTATCATCTTGAACATAGCCCCATTCTAACAAATACTGTTGAGCTTTTTTCTTAAAAATTATTTTCTCTCCTGGTGTCATCTCCTGTTGCCACCGACCTCGACCATCAAACAATGCTTGATTGATTTGCCAATTTCGATTTTGCTTGTGTTTTGTCATAGTATCGATAATTTCAGGCTTGACAATTTCTTCACTATACCAATGTTTTTCAGTTTTATGAAATTCCAGCATTTTATCATTATATTTTTCTCCCAAGAAATTGCAAATCTTTATCAAAGTATCTTCAGGATTGCTAACTAAATCCTCATACTTGACTACCCTAACTCTGGGATGTTCCCAGTACAGTAATCCCGCGAGGTTATCATAAATCCATCTATCAATGCGCTCGAAAAATCTTTGATAGTCTGGTCTATGTTTCAGAGAACAAACAACATCTCTCCCATCTCTTAGCATGATTATAAATTGACTTTGAGGACGGATTTTCATAAATTTGCCAATTTGAAAAATGTGGGGAGGAGTTTTTTCAATCCAACGAAGTTTTCCATCCGCCAAACATTCGTCATCCCAAATTCGCATCTGTTCTTTGATTTTGCTTATATTTTTTAAGAATATCTCACTTTCATAAGGAATGGGGTAAAAACAAGGATGACTCCCCAACAAAGCCAGCATCACAGAAGTTCCACTATGTCCACAACCTACCACAAATATCGGATTTTTAACCTTAATATTGTGAGTGTGATTAATCTCAAGTTGATTATAGTAGTCATAAAATTCTACGGGATTCAACTTAATGGCTTTTCTATAAGCTCTAACGCAGGGATTCCAAAGGTTTGTTGCTTCGGCAAAATTTATATAGTACCGGGCTGTTTGAGGTTCCAGAAATATGGCTGTTTCAAAAACAGAAACAGCTTTTTTTGTGTCTTCCGTTTTTAAGAAAAGTTCACCTAACTTATTATAAACTTCAGAATATTGATAAGGGCTATCTTGAATTATTTTTTGATAAACATTTATAGCAGGCTCAATATGATTTTGATGACTCAATAGATGTGCATACTTTAAAGCAGACCAAAAAGATGATTCTGTAATTTGATTAGTCAAAAATTTTTCTATACAGCCATTATTGGAAAAATTCGGTTGATTTTTGAAATTGATTTTTAGAAATTTATCAAAATAAATGATGGCTCGATTAAATTTTCCTTGAATAGCTAGAACTTCTGATAAGTGATAATAAAAAGAAGCTATATGAGGATTAATTTCAACAGCCTTATGAAAGTAATTGAGCGCATCATCAAAGTATTCTTGTTTAACTAAAGCATCCCCTAAGCTATGATAAGCCCAAGCAAAATGGGGGTTAATATCTATTACCTGATGATAAAGTGCGATCGCCTCATCCAACTTCCCAGACCGTTTCAACTGATTCGCCTGTCTCAGCAACTCACCCGCACTCATTCCCTCACCACTCCTCATAAATAGCTTACCAACACATCCACCCCCTGACATATCCCAGCATTATACCCTATCACGAGACTGATGCAACTTGACAAACATCTACCGAGCGATTCTCGGAAGTGCGATCGCCTATCGCCTCGGAAGTGCATTCCCGTAGCCTCTCGGAAGTGCGATCGCATCTTACCAGAAAGCGATCGCATAGTGGAAAGTGGCTAAAATGGATGATTGAGACACCTGAGAGGAACCCCCATGACCACCAATGCTGACGATGTTTGGAGGCTGCTGGCGGAACTGGCAGAAGCCCAGAAAGAAACCGAACGCCAATTTCAAGAAACCCGGCAACTCCTCCAGCGACAATCCGAAGAAAGCGATCGCCGCTTCCGGGAACAATCCGAAGAAAGCGATCGCCGCTTCCGGGAAACCGAACGAATAATCAAACAACAGAATGAAAAACTCAACCAGGAATTAGGCAAATTGGGAAACCGCCTCGGAGAATTTGTCGAATGGCAGGTACGCCCCGCCGCCGTCCAACTGTTTCAAAAAAGGGGAATTGCTGTCAATGAATTTCACGGCGACCTCTCGGTTAAACGCTTTGGAGAAGCCCTAGAAATTGATTTGCTCGTCGTCAACAGCGACCAAGCCATATTAGTCGAAGTCAAAAGCAAACTCAGCCAAACCGACATCGACGAACACCTGGAAAGACTCGAAAAATTCAAAATGAGGGCATTTTTGGAACTGTTGGATAACCGGAGCGAGTTTAATAGCCTCTGGTCGTGTACCCAAAGTAATGCAGATGGGAATAAGTGAGTTTTTATTCATTATTTAATATCAGATTGGTCAAGATATTGATATTATTTAAATCTTGGTCACATCTTAATGATTTGGCAACTCAATCATGGGTTAAATTATGAGGATAAATAAATACTCTCTGTATCATCAACCTACTACAGTCTTACTAATCACCTTCTGCCAATCCGGTAAATCAGTCAAAAAACAAACATCCCAACTCTGACCATTCTGCACAGAAAACTGTTGAAAGCGTTCCACCCAGTCGGCAATAGTCTCCATGGCATAGTAAGGGGTATATTCCAAAGAGCGATTTAAAAAATCAGCCATGTCAGTATACAAGCCTTTATCATAGTGATACCAAGCCAACCATACCAAGGTATGATAGCGCACAGAACTCTCCATGGCTCGAATGGAGGGGGGTAAATCCCCATGAGCAAAAAACTTATCCAACACCCTCACCACACAATCCGCCTGAGTTTTAGCATTTCTGGTGGTGTTCCCCCCATACCGACGATAACCCACGGCGACCTGCGGCCACCAAGTCGCTTGACACCCCATCAACGCTAAACGCAAGACTAAATCGACATCGTGGGATTGTCGCAACTCCCCATCAAAACCTCCGGCGTTTGCTAGGGAATTCTTTGTGACTAATAAGCCACTGGTTTTGACGGGTTTATACATTAACCAACTCTCTAAGGTGAGTTCAGGAACTTGATGCCAAGGTTCAACATCAATAATCGGATTACCGAGTTCATCGACAATGCGCCATCCGGTTTGCACCATGGCTAAGTTAGGCTGTTGGTCAAATAAACTGACCTGTTGTGCTAACTTTTCTGGTAACAACCAAAAATCATCGGCATCTAAAAAAGCAATTAACTCGCCTTCAGCTTGTTGAATCCCCAAATTCCGAGCTACGGCAGAACCTTGATTTTCCTGGTGAAAATATCTGATTTTATGCCCTAATGATGCGACTACCTGGGAGGTTTCATCTGTGGAACCATCATCAATAACGATGATTTCATGGTCTTGATAAGTTTGCATGAAAACACTATTAATGGCTGCTGATAAAAAGCGATCGCCATTATAAACCGGAATAATTACACTCACCCTCGGATGCTGATTCAGATTCGGACTCCTCCTTATGAAATCATGTAAATTTCCTCAGCTTCTCTTATGATTTGGATACCAGTTCTCTTCCAACAATTCTTCAAAAGAATAAGGACAGTTAGCCGGAAATAGACTTTTAGATAAACCCGTTTTCTTGCTCACGAAACTCACGGCGACATGATAGATAGAGTCCAATTCTAGAATCAGCTTATTTTTCAGGCTTGCCGTCAACTCATGAATTAAATCATCGCGAAACGCAATAATTTCTGCCTGCCAATGTCGATGGTTCCGCTCGTATTCTTTCTCCCAGTATTCCAACAACAGCAGATGGATGATAATCTGCCTCAAAAGACTTCTAGCCTTGTTAAACTCACTCCTTCCCAAACTTTCCAACTCCTCAATCAAGCCGTCCAGATCTAAATCTTGGAAGTCTTTTTCCTTCAACAATTCGACGGTTTGCTGTAGCCACAAATAACCGTCGGTTTTATACAATTCTTGAAGTTGATTCTTGACCGAGTTTTTCATGTTTTTTTCCCGTCTTCCAGTGGTCGTCTTTGATCGGCGATCGCATCACCCTATCTCATCATGATAACACGGGCAAGATGCCCGTGCTACGCGAGAGGCGATCGCATTCCCATCCCCCTGAGTTACTATCGACAATATCCACCCGAATTCCCGGAGGAAATCCGATGCACTCCACCCTTCTCCATGTCAGTCAGGAACAATTCCAGGCGATCGCCGCCGCCAACCCCGATTTAAGATTGGAACGGACAGCCACAGGAGAATTGCTCGTGACACCACCGACCGGGAGCGAATCGGGAAAAAGAAATTTCAGCTTGACAACCCAACTAGGAATTTGGGTAGAAGCAAACCCAGAATTGGGCGAAGGGTTCGACTCCTCCACCGGATTTATTCTCCCCAACGGGGCGATCCGTTCCCCTGATGCTTCTTGGGTGAGTCGCCCCCGCTGGGAAGCACTGACACCCGAGGTGCGCCGAGGTTTCGCTCCCTTATGTCCTGATTTCGTGGTGGAATTGCGATCGCCTACCGATAGCTTATCGGAACTGCGAGAAAAGATGGGGGAATATTTGGAAAATGGAGCCCGACTCGGATGGTTAATTGACCCCCAAAATCGACGGGTAGAAATCTACCGCCCCCAACAAGAAATCGAAGTTGGCGAGGATCCCACAAAACTATCAGGCGGCGATGTCTTGCCGGGATTGGTTTTGAGACTGAATCGGATTTGGGGATGAGAATTGACTGGCTTTTTTAGTAGAGCGATCGCCTCACCCCACCTCGGAATTATAACACAGGCAACAAGCCAGTTTGACTTCTATAAGCGATCGCCATCAATCCCCGCTTCCCGCAACAACATCTCCAACCTTTTAGCCTTTCGGCGCTCCTCTTCCAACTCGGCGGTCAGTTGTTCGGCTCGCGATCGCTCCTGTTCGGCTCGCGATCGCTCCTGTTCGGCTCGCGATCGCTCCTGTTGTAATTGTTGCTCGATTTCCAGGGGAGAAGAAAACGGCTGACCCTGGGGATGATAAAGTGTTAACGTCTCCTCGGACAACTCAAATCGAACTTGCAGGCGGGGACTCACCCAATTCTGCATTTCCTCAATCATAGCCAGACGATCGCCCGAACGGATACACCCGCTCAAATCATTGTTTTCCGGGTCATAAAGATAATATTCCTCCACCCCATAGTGTTCGTAAAATAACAACTTCCGAGTCAGTTCTCCCGGTCGGTTCCCCGGAGACAGAATTTCAAACACGACCTGGGGGGCGATCGCCTTTTCTTTCCACTGTTGGTAAGAACCCCGGTCTCCCTTCTCTACCCCAAACACCACCATAACATCCGGCGCTTGGCGTATCTTATTATTCCCTTCCACCGGATACCAGAGTAAATCCCCCGCCACAAACACATCCGCCTGTAGGGCAAATAACCACGCCAGATTGTGATATATGGTCATAATCCAGCGAAACTGAATCGTATTCTCCGCCATCGGTTTACCGTCAGAATCAGGATAGATAATTTCGTGCTGAGTTGCGATTTTTGGCTGAGAAACCATTGCTCATCTCCCTATAAACTCATAGGCGCGTTTCCCCTCTCTGGGAATATGATAACCCAATCCCAAGCCAATGCCAGGATTTCCGAGCATCTGCCGAGTTACCATTAACAATATCCGCCCACATTCCCGGAGGAAATCTGATGCACAGCACCCTCACCCTGCGATTACCACCCTCCACCCTTCTCCACGTCACCCTTGAACAATTCCAGGCGATCGCCGCCGCCAACCCCGATTTAAGATTGGAACGGACAGCCACAGGAGAATTGCTCGTGACACCACCGACCGGGAGCGAATCGGGAAAAAGAAATAGCCGCATTATCGGACAACTCGATCGCTGGGATGAAGCCCACGAAGAGTTGGGTGTTGCTTTTGACTCCTCCACCGGATTTATTCTCCCCAACGGGGCGATCCGTTCCCCTGATGCTTCTTGGGTGAGTCGCCCCCGCTGGGAAGCACTGACACCCGAGGTGCGCCGAGGTTTCGCTCCCTTATGTCCTGATTTCGTGGTGGAATTGCGATCGCCTACCGATAGCTTATCGGAACTGCGACAAAAGATGGGGGAATATTTGGAAAATGGAGCCCGACTCGGATGGTTAATTGACCCCCAAAATCGACGGGTAGAAATCTACCGCCCCCAACAAGAAATCGAAGTTTTGGAGGAGCCCACAGAACTATCAGGCGGCGATGTCTTGCCGGGATTTGTGTTGAGATTAAATCGGATTTGGTGATAATTTGGGGCGGAGAATTTACTGGCTTTTGATAGCAGGCGATCGCCTCACCCCACCTCGGAATTATAACACAGGCAACAAGCCAGTTTGACTTCTATAAGCGATCGCCATCAATCCCCGCTTCCCGCAACAACATCTCCAACCTTTTAGCCTTTCGGCGCTCCTCTTCCAACTCGGCGGTCAGTTGTTCGGCTCGCGATCGCTCCTGTTGTAATTGTTGCTCGATTTCCAGGGGAGAAGAAAACGGCTGACCCTGGGGATGATAAAGTGTTAACGTCTCCTCGGACAACTCAAATCGAACTTGCAGGCGGGGACTCACCCAATTCTGCATTTCCTCAATCATAGCCAGACGATCGCCCGAACGGATACACCCGCTCAAATCATTGTTTTCCGGGTCATAAAGATAATATTCCTCCACCCCATAGTGTTCGTAAAATAACAACTTCCGAGTCAGTTCTCCCGGTCGGTTCCCCGGAGACAGAATTTCAAACACGACCTGGGGGGCGATCGCCTTTTCTTTCCACTGTTGGTAAGAACCCCGGTCTCCCTTCTCTACCCCAAACACCACCATAACATCCGGCGCTTGGCGTATCTTATTATTCCCTTCCACCGGATACCAGAGTAAATCCCCCGCCACAAACACATCCGCCTGTAGGGCAAATAACCACGCCAGATTGTGATATATGGTCATAATCCAGCGAAACTGAATCGTATTCTCCGCCATCGGTTTACCGTCAGAATCAGGATAGATAATTTCGTGCTGAGTTGCGATTTTTGGCTGAGAAACCATTGCTCATCTCCCTATAAACTCATAGGCGCGTTTCCCCTCTCTGGGAATATGATAACCCAATCCCAAGCCAATGCCAGGATTTCTGAGCATATGCCGAGTTACCATTAACAATATCCGCCCACATTCCCGGAGGAAATCTGATGCACAGCACCCTCACCCTGCGACTACCACCCTCCACCCTTCTCCACGTCACCCTTGAACAATTCCAGGCGATCGCCGCCGCCAACCCCGATTTAAGATTGGAACGGACAGCCACAGGAGAATTGCTCGTGACACCACCCACCGGGAGCGAATCGGGAAAAAGAAATAGCCGCATTATCGGACAACTCGATCGCTGGGATGAAGCCCACGAAGAGTTGGGTGTTGCTTTTGACTCCTCCACCGGATTTATTCTCCCCAACGGGGCGATCCGTTCCCCTGATGCTTCTTGGGTGAGTCGCCCCCGCTGGGAAGCACTGACACCCGAGGTGCGCCGAGGTTTCGCTCCCTTATGTCCTGATTTCGTGGTGGAATTGCGATCGCCTACCGATAGCTTATCGGAACTGCGACAAAAGATGGGGGAATATTTGGAAAATGGAGCCCGACTCGGATGGTTAATTGACCCCCAAAATCGACGGGTAGAAATCTACCGCCCCCAACAAGAAATCGAAGTTTTGGAGGAGCCCACAGAACTATCAGGCGGCGATGTCTTGCCGGGATTTGTGTTGAGATTAAATCGGATTTGGTGATAATTTGGGGCGGAGAATTTACTGGCTTTTGATAGCAGGCGATCGCCTCACCCCACCTCGGAATTATAACACAGGCAACAAGCCAGTTTGACTTCTATAAGCGATCGCCATCAATCCCCGCTTCCCGCAACAACATCTCCAACCTTTTAGCCTTTCGGCGCTCCTCTTCCAACTCGGCGGTCAGTTGTTCGGCTCGCGATCGCTCCTGTTCGGCTCGCGATCGCTCCTGTTGTAATTGTTGCTCGATTTCCAGGGGAGAAGAAAACGGCTGACCCTGGGGATGATAAAGTGTTAACGTCTCCTCGGACAACTCAAATCGAACTTGCAGGCGGGGACTCACCCAATTCTGCATTTCCTCAATCATAGCCAGACGATCGCCCGAACGGATACACCCGCTCAAATCATTGTTTTCCGGGTCATAAAGATAATATTCCTCCACCCCATAGTGTTCGTAAAATAACAACTTCCGAGTCAGTTCTCCCGGTCGGTTCCCCGGAGACAGAATTTCAAACACGACCTGGGGGGCGATCGCCTTTTCTTTCCACTGTTGGTAAGAACCCCGGTCTCCCTTCTCTACCCCAAACACCACCATAATATCCGGCGCTTGGCGTATCTTATTATTCCCTTCCACCGGATACCAGAGTAAATCCCCCGCCACAAACACATCCGCCTGTAGGGCAAATAACCACGCCAGATTGTGATATATGGTCATAATCCAGCGAAACTGAATCGTATTCTCCGCCATCGGTTTACCGTCAGAATCAGGATAGATAATTTCGTGCTGAGTTGCGATTTTTGGCTGAGAAACCATTGCTCATCTCCCTATAAACTCATAGGCGCGTTTCCCCTCTCTGGGAATATGATAACCCAATCCCAAGCCAATGCCAGGATTTCTGAGCATATGCCGAGTTACCATTAACAATATCCGCCCACATTCCCGGAGGAAATCTGATGCACAGCACCCTCACCCTGCGACTACCACCCTCCACCCTTCTCCACGTCACCCTTGAACAATTCCAGGCGATCGCCGCCGCCAACCCCGATTTAAGATTGGAACGAACCGCCACAGGAGAATTGCTCGTGACACCACCCACCGGGAGCGAATCAAGCCAAAAAAATAGCAGATTGACAACCCAACTAGGAATTTGGGTAGAAGCCCACGAAGAGTTGGGTGTTGCTTTTGACTCGTCCGGGGGATTTATCCTCCCCAACGGGGCGATCCGTTCCCCTGATGCTTCTTGGGTGAGTCGCCCCCGCTGGGAAGCACTGACACCCGAGGTGCGCCGAGGTTTCGCTCCCTTATGTCCTGATTTCGTGGTGGAATTGCGATCGCCTACCGATAGCTTATCGGAACTGCGACAAAAGATGGGGGAATATTTGGAAAATGGAGCCCGACTCGGATGGTTAATTGACCCCCAAAATCGACGGGTAGAAATCTACCGCCCCCAACAAGAAATCGAAGTTTTGGAGGAGCCCACAGAACTATCAGGCGGCGATGTCTTGCCGGGATTTGTGTTGAGATTAAATCGGATTTGGTGATAATTTGGGGCGGAGAATTTACTGGCTTTTGATAGCAGGCGATCGCTCCAGACTTAGTACCACAAAAATTAAATATTGTCAACCTCTACCCGCCCCATTGCGTCACCGGCGCGGGCAATAACAGCCCATGGCTCTCTCCCCAACCTTCTCCGAGAGGGAGGGAAAATTTCCATTTTACTTGGTGCGTATCAATCTCCCCCTACCACTGGGAGGATTCATTTTTACCCTGGAAAATCAGGGTGATTAAGACATAATTCATAGCATAGGATAATCCGAGAAATCACTAGGGTAATTGGTGAATAATTATCACCTGGGTTCCTGAGAGTTTAAATTATAGTGGAAAGATGAGTTGTTAGGGGGTGAAAAGTTCCCGGAGGTGATTTTGGGAAAACTTGACGAGTGATAGACCAAGTGTAAAGCTATGTAAGGATACAATCTCAACTAATTATATCTCCAGGAGTTTCCATGCCCTACGATCGCGAAAAACAAGTCGCTATTGATGCCGTACTCGCCGCCTCCCGTCTGTGCGAAGAAGTACGACAAGCCATTCCCCCCGCTATGGAAAAAGGGGATAAAAGCCCTGTAACTGTTGCCGATTTTGGTTCCCAGGCGATTATCTGTAAAGCTATCTCAGAAGCCTTCCCGGATGATCCGATAGTGGGAGAAGAAGATGCTACTACCCTGAAAACCCCGGAAATGGGGAACAACCTGGAGAAAGTTACAGACTATGTTAAGAGTATTATACCTGATGCCACCCCTGAGCAAGTAACTACTTGGATAGATCGCGGTAATGGCAGTGTGGGGGGACGATTTTGGACTCTAGATCCCATTGATGGCACTAAGGGGTTTTTACGAAAAGACCAATATGCGATCGCACTAGCCCTAATTGAAAACGGGGAGGTTAAACTAGGAATTATGGGCTGTCCGGCTTATGCAATTGATGGAGATATTCCCGGAATGTTGTTTGTGGCTGTGCGGGGGGAAGGGTCGATGAAAATGCCCTTTTCTACTGGGAAATTTACCCCGATTCAAGTGGTGAAAGCTGAAGATACCGCCAATATGCGCTTTGTGGAAAGCGTGGAAGCCGCCCACGGTGATCAATCCCGTCAAAATGCGATCGCTCAAGCTGCGGGAATTACCTCCCCCTCCGTGCGGATGGACTCCCAAGCTAAATATGGGGTTGTAGCATCAGGACAAGCGGCTTTATATCTGCGTCTTCCTTCTCCTAAATACCCCAATTACCGGGAAAATATTTGGGATCATGCCGCCGGGGCGATTGTCGTTGAAGAAGCCGGAGGTCGCGTCACAGATATGTACGGGAAACCCCTAGATTTTGCTTCTAGTATTAAAATGGTAGACAATCGGGGTATAGTGGTGAGCAATGGACTGATTCACGATCAGGTTTTATCTGCATTGAAATCATAATTAACTGGTGGGGTTTGGGCTGAGGTGAGGCAATTATAAATGATTGTAGGGCGGGTGATCCGGTCAGCTTTACCAAGAATCATCAACCCGCCCTGATCTCAGTATAACTAATGATAGGGGCTACTTATTCAAACTTTCAATAACTGGGTGATCATCGGAATGATTAAATTTGGAAATAGTCAACTATGGAACAGTTAAAATGGTACTTAGTCCTATGATGTCTAAATTGTCAGTTTGGGGGCGGCGGAATGGTTCCCTATTGGCTTCTCTGCTATTACTGTGGGGTGTAAGTTTACCCACCATATCCCAGGCTGTTAGCAACAGCACAGAGTCCAATTCATATAATATTGCTCGTGTAGATACTAATGCGATCGTGAATCAAAATAACCAATTTGCTCTCGACCTATACAACCAACTCAAAAAGGAAATATCAGGCAATTTATTTTTTTCACCCTATAGCCTTTCCACTGCTATGGCTATGACCTATGAAGGGTCACGAAATCAAACGGCTATGCAAATATCCCAGGTTTTCCATTTCCATCAGCCTCCTGGTAGTTTATACCCGGAATTTACCAGTCTGGTTAATGATATTAAAAGCCGCAACTCTTCCCAACTCTATTTAGTTAACCGTTTGTGGGGACAGTCCGGCTATAGGTTTCAGGAACCCTTTTTACAAATCACCAAAAACCATTATAATGCGCCGTTAACTCAAGTAGATTTTCGAGGCAATCATGAAGAGTCACGTCAAACAATTAATGATTGGATAAGCCAGGAAACTAACCACAAAATTACTGACCTCATCGCACCGGGAACTTTGGATGTATTCACCCGACTGATTTTGACTAATGCGGTTTATTTTGCGGGAGATTGGTTGTCACCTTTTCCAGAGAAATATACTCAAGATGGCATCTTTAATTTGCCATCAGGAGAAACTATTTCGGTGCCGATGATGCACCATCCTAATGTCTCTATTGGTTATCATAGTTTACCGGAAGTGAAGATAATTGAACTTCCCTACGCTGATGGTAATTTATCAATGATAATTCTGCTACCTGCGGAAGGAACAGACCTCCCCACTTTCGCCGACAACATGACGATCGCTAATTTACAAAACTGGCTGCAAAACCTGGAATATGTCAACTTACAAATATGGCTACCCAAATTTAATTTTAGCTCATCGTTTAATCTCAAGTCAACCCTGAGTTATATGGGTATGGAATCAGCTTTTACGGAAATTGCCGATTTTTCTGGTATCAGTTCCGAAAAACCATTTTTCTTATATGATGTGGTGCATCAAGCCTTTGTCAATGTTGACGAAAAAGGCACAGAAGCATCAGCCGCCACTGGGGTAATTGCCGGAAGTAGAAGTTCCATCCGCGATCGCATTCATATTAATCGACCATTTATGTTTATAATTAGAGAGTTTGACAGTGGCACCATTTTATTTATGGGGTCTGTGGTCAATCCCTTACAAAAGTGAAAGCGTGAAGAGTGAACTGTTGGTTGTTGACGCTTTGGCCGTTATCGGGTATCACGGTGAGAGTTAGTCCACCAGGCGGAGGTTGGGGAAAATCCCCAAATTTAAACTTAATTTTTGGCAATTGTTTCAGAGATAACTGACCCATTGCATAATCTCAAGATACAATTTCTTGTGATAGACTCTAATCTTGCTGTATCAAATTTTGCTATGACTGAGCCAATCAACGAGTCCAATGAGAGTTTACCCCGGGAATTTCGAGTTAATCAACTTAGGAATCTCATAGAAACCCTGCATATTGCCGACGAAATTGCTAGTAAAGGCTATTTGATCAGTAGTTCAGAACTTGCTGATTTAATGGATATTAACGCCAGTGCTGTCACCAGTCGCGGTGATAACTGGGCGTGGCGCAATTGGGAAGTTTCCAGGGTTAGACGGGAAGGTAATCAAATCCTCTGGCAATTGGAGAGGGTTGATTAGCAAATGCGGTAATTTATTATTATTGTTCATTGTTCGCGGCAAGTTCTTCATGCTTTGGGCAATGAACATTAGTGATAATTCCGACCGGGTTTCACGGGGTCAACTACTGGAATGGGGATAGCGATCGCTTATAAATTTAGTTGCCCCCACAGTATCGGATACTATACCATCTAAGGTAGCATTTAGCAAGTCATTTAACATAATTTGAAATTGCGGTCCAGGTTTATATCCCAACTTTTTCAAATCATTACCATTCAGAATCGGTTTAGCATTCCACCAATTATTTAAATATCTCCAAATTTGCTTTCTCACCCACCGAGGAGAATGGGCGGCAATTAAAATCAACATCGGTAAATCGTAGGGTTCAAACACCCGAAAATAATCACTAGGCTGCTGACAATTGGGCAATAAATCCGCCACTCGATTTTGAGCATTTTCTAGGTTTAACAAACGGTCTACCTGCTGAGAATTAAACTGAAAAATATCGGCAACTTCCCGGCGATATTCGGGAGACAAAGCGGCGATTAAGACATCCAGGCGAATTTGCCAATGGGTGAGAGTGTGGTGAGGGTCAAACCGTTTTAAACAGCGGTCTACGGTTCTAATTTGCCGCCAGAGAAGCTGATTTAACTCCAAAGTGGGATGAATACACCGCAGGGCTTTTAACTCCCCTAATAAATGTAAAGCCGGTTGCCAATAGGGGGCTTGCAGAATATATTTTAACTCACTTTTTAGCCTGGCTTCCAAAGCGGGGATTTTAGCAGAATCTCGCTGTTGTCGCTGGCGGTCATAAATACCACTATTAATGGCATAATCGACATATTCCTTAGTGTGATGTTCCAGATTAAAACCCAGTCGCACCGCAAACCTGACCGCGCGATAAATGCGGGTAGGGTCTTCAATAAAACTATTAGGATGCAATACCCTAATTTCTCGTAATTCCAAATCCTGAACCCCACCAAAAAAGTCTAATAATTCTCCGGATTTAGGTTCAGTTAATCTCAAAGCCAAAGCATTAATCGTAAAATCGCGACGGTAGAGGTCTTGACGAATAGAACTTGCTTCGACTTCTGGGTTAGCCGCCGGATAGGGATAAAACTCGGTTCTAGCAGTAGCAATATCAATCCAAAGGGAGTTTAAAACGGGGTGATTATGCCACAATAAGGCGGCGGTTTGAAATTGACCATGCACTTCTAGTCGCGCTTGTGGGTAATATTCTTGTAGCGATCGCGCTAGATCCACAGCCGGAGAAATTGTCGTAGTTATCTCATCTGATATATTGTTAGTAGAATTGTGATAGCAACCATCAACCACCAAATCAATATCATGTAATAAGAGATTATCCGTCGGTTCAGCTAACAATAAATCTCGCACTCCCCCACCGACTAGATAAATTTGCCAACCTCGCTGTTGACTAAGTTCGGCAATTTTGGCTAAAATTTGCCAAAGTTCTGGGGCTAAACGTTCTTGTAAAAGTTCATCAACAGTGCTACAAGTAGAACCCGGAATACAACCTCGGCGGGGGGTAGGTTTGGGTAGACAATGCTGTTGATAAAGTAACCTTAATACATCGGTGCGGGTGACAATTCCGACTAAATTACCATTTTCTAAAACGGGTAATCGACCAATATCATAAGTGACCATAATTGACTCAATTTCCGGGAGTGAAGTTTCCGGGGTAATTGTCCGCAGTTGCGGGGTCATATAACCTTTCACTGGGGAATGATTGAAACCATGATGTAAGGCGATATCAATATCACGACGGGAGATAATCCCCACCAGTTGATGGTTATCGTCTAAAACAGATAGCCCTGAATGACCATAACGTAGTAGTATACGGTGAGCCTCCCCGACGCTGGTTCCCGGGCGAATAGTGCGTACTGGGGAAGACATTAATTCCCTAGCGGTAGGTGATGGAGGAATTTGTGCCTTAAAATTAGTTACCAGGGTTTCTAAGGTGGAGTGCGGATCGACATCTCGTAAAATCACGGAAGCGGCGCGGGGATGACCACCACCACCGAGGGGATTAAATAGGCGGTTGAGGTCGGTTTGGTCAATGCGCGATCGCCCAATAATAGTTAATCGTTTCTCCCCACCGCTACGGACTCGATATTGATTAGCTAGTAATAATCCATCGCTTTCGGTCAGGTCTAATAATTCGGAGGTTAAACTAGACAGACCGGGTACATAATCATCAGTTTCCAATAATACCCAGGATATGGTGTTACCTTTGACAGTTGACTGATGTAGAGTTTCTAAAGCTGTGGTTAATAAGTCCTGTAGGGTAGGAGATAAGCCGGGTTCTACATATTCGGCGATCGCAGATAAACTCGGATTTTTTTCCATTAACCAAGCTAAGGCGATCGCATCCCGTGGAGTAGAATGGTCAAAGGTTAGCGATCCGGTATCGACATGAATACCTAAAGCCATAACTGTGGCTTCTGCTGGTCGGGGAATCACAGGATTAGCCATAGAGCGCAAATGCTCTACAATTAAAGTAGTAGTTGCCCCTACCGCTTCAATTTGAGTCCATGTAGCGGGGATATCTAATTTTAGGTGAGGGTGATGGTCATACAACAGGATTTCCAAATTGGGTAAGTCTAACCATTCGGCTGCTTTCCCTAGGCGATCGCGATTTTGGCTATCCACCACGGACAATTTACAGATCCGCTCAGGATTAACCGATCGCCTTTCAATCAATGGAAACTCATCTCGATACAAAGCCAAAAAATCCCGCACGGCTGGATGAGATCCCCCCGTCAGCACTATTCTACTACCTGGATACAGGCAAGTTAAACCTACCGCCGCCCCCAAGGAGTCAAAATCTGCTGTGGTATGACATAGAATCAAGTGCATATCAGGTGTTTTTTGGGCTTTACACCTAATTTTATCCTAAATTCTTGACACTCTCTGGGATCCATCCACTAATATTGTTGGGTTCAGTCCTCATACTGATTTGCTATTGGGCGATCGGACTCACTTGAATACTATTGTCTGTAGACTCAGGGTATCTGTAGCTGACATAATTTCAGCATGACAGAGATTAACAAGGCTTTAGGTCAAGTTCTGATTAAGTACAGAACACTAGCAAAGATTTCCCAAGAAGAACTCGCTGACAGAGCAGGTATACATCGTACCTATGTCAGCCAGATAGAACGTGGTTTAAAATCACCCACTTTGTCTGTCTTGTTTCGGATTTCCCAATCTCTAAACACTACTGCTAGTGTTTTGATAGCTGAAGTGGAACGAGCATTATATGACATATATTATTAATCCTAATTTCCATATTTTGGGGGGATTTGAAGTCAATGCTAGACATATAGATTCAGCACTGTCCCAAACCAATCAATTTCTAGAAACTATTCCGGCGGCTGTTTATAAAAATATTGATTATAAAACTACAAGTTCGATTGTTGGTTCCATGTTTTGCCAGTCTATAGCCGAAGTAACAGAAGCGATCGTTAACCCCATAGAGAAAGGACATCCCGATCTAATCCCCAAGGGAAGTGAAAACTCGCCGGAGGAAGAATTGCGTAATTATCCTGTTGGTTTAGAGGTAAAGTGTACTATTGGAAATATAACTAAAGGTGCAAATCTCAGAGCCGGACAACCAAGAATCAATGCTTTAGAAGGCATTACCTGGCAGGCTCATCATCAAGAAGTAAAAGAGTTATTGGGATTAGTTTGGGATTTTGTCCTAAATGAACAGGATTTTAACTATCCAAAAGTTACGGCTATCTTCTATGCCAATAATCTGACTCAAGATGATTGGGGAAATATTAGTGGAACACGAGGTAGAAACACGAAAGTAACGGGGATGAAAGTAAGTGGCAAACAGAAGATGGGACAAGGTTGGGTAGCTGTAATTGATGATTATCTATATAAACAGGTTTATCAGATGATTATGAAATTTTCGATTTAGCTAAAAGCTGAGGGTAACTATCGGAACGATAGTAGATCATTTCCTTGCTAGTTTTTCCGGCTACACCTTTTAAGTATAGCAATGGCTTGAACGGTAGATAATTACCACAATGACCTTCACAAAATATAACTTCTCCCTTCCTATTCTTAGACCATGTGGCTAGTTTTTGATAATCAATAAGTTTACTTCCATAGCGATAACCTTCCCCAGAAGCGTCTTTATAGGGTGGGTCAATAAACCAAGTTGCTTCTATATCGGGGGCTAATGTATAATCTCCACAGATAATCTTCCAGTGCTTAATCTTAAATAAGTTTTCGCACATATATCTTTTACTAATCTGCCAATTTCTAGCTAGAACTGCAGTCACTTTAATAGTTTTATAGTGAAATGCCATTTTCGTGGCTGCATGAATAATATGAAGAAATTCGGAACTCTTTTCGCCGATTTCTAAGTCAGGTAAATTGTTGATTACCTGTGGCGTTGCTTCTTCAATTAACCATTTCCAAATATCGGAGACGCTCTCATCTTTTTCTACTAAAAAAACATTTTTTTGCCAGTTTTCTCCGTACAATGAATAAGCCGCCGAACCGGCAAAAGGTTCCACGATCGCTTCAAAATTAGGAGAAGGATAATGCTTTGCTATTTGCTTTTTTCGGCCGTAGTAGTAGAACATCAGTGTCTAAGTTTAGCTATAAAAAATCCATCCATTTGGTGACGATGGGGCCAAATTTTCAGCCAACCTTCCTTAGTGGGTTCCACCGGAAGATCTAGGTTAGGAACCTCTACACGCCAGGAAGGATGACGACTTAAAAAAGATGCGATCGCCCATTCATTTTCCTGGGGGTATAAAGTACAAGTGGCATAAACTAATACCCCTCCCGGCTTCACCCAATGACTGACCATCTCTAATAATTCTGCCTGCAGTTGAGACAATTGCCGAATCTGATCAGGAGTTTGTCGCCAGCGGGAATCAGATCGCCGATGCAAAGTCCCACCACCAGAACAAGGTGCATCTAATAATACGCGATCGGCCATATTATTATATTGTGGAAAATGACGACTATCTCCTACTTCTACCTGAATCGATCGCAACTTGAGCCGGTTAATATTCTGTTTTAAAGGTTTTAGCCGTCCAGGGGAGCGATCGATAGCGATAACTTTACCATTATCCCCCATCAGTTCTGCGATATGGGTAGTTTTTCCCCCCGGGGCGGCGCAGGCATCAATTATAATTTCCCCAGGCTGAGGATCTACTATATATCCTACCAATTGGGCGGATGCGTCCTGAACAGTCCACCAACCTTGATCATATCCGGGTAAATTTCGGATCGCCCCCACACCAGAAGATAATCGCCAACCTTGGGGAAGTTTCGGAAGAGGCGATCCGATGATTTCCTGTTGTTGAAAGGCTGTTTCCACCGTCTCCAAGGTAGTCGAGAGGGGGTTAATTCTTAAATCCAAACTAGGGGACTGATTAAACCAGTCACAGAGTTGTTGGGTTTGAGACTCCCCCAACTCCTCCAACCAGAATTTGATCATCCAGTCGGGGAAACTGTGGAGAATACCCAGCCGAGAAACGGGATTTTCCGGTAACTGCAAAATTGACTCGAGGGAATTTCCCGCCTCCACCAGGCGCAAATACTGACGCAAGAGACCATTAACAAATCCCCCCAAACCAGATAAGTTATTGACTTTGGTTAGGTCTACAGTGGTATTCACCGCCGCCGAGGGAGGAATATTCGAGCTGAAGCAGAGTTGATATAACCCCAAATGCAGAATAATTCTCAGATCTGGCGGCTGTTGGTGGGCGGGTTTTTTGGCTAGGCGATCAATAATTGCATCGAGGGTTCGCCTGCGTCGGGTACAACCGTAAACTAATTCTGTTCCCAGGCGGCGATCGGCATCTTTAAGGTCAGCTTGACGCAATTTTTCATCTAAAACTATATCAGCAAATGCGCCCCGTCGTTGAATGTCTCGGAGGGTGACAAAAGCTAATTGGCGAGGATTATCAGTCACAGTAGACTCGATTTTTGTACAAAAGGGGTTAATTTGGGGCTTGAATCACATAAAAGCGATCGCATTTTACCACCTTATTTGAAATTGTATCAAAAATCCGATCATTTTTCTAGCCGCTCAATTCCAAAGCACATATACAACTTTCCTGGTGTAGCCACTGTTCCCCCACTTGTTTCATGGCCAAAATCACAGGTTTTAGTTCCCGACCTTTAGCAGTGAGAGAATATTCCACATGGGGAGGGATTTCTGGGTAAACGGTACGGATTAATAAGCCATACTTTTCTAACTCTCTCAATCGGATCGTCAGAGTCTTTGTGCTGATCCCTGGTAAGGCTTCAATCAATTCATGGGTTCTCATATCGCCTCGGAATAACTCCCGCAAAATTTGGACTGACCATTTACTGCCAATGATATCCATTAAAAACTGAATGGGACAAATGATCTCAGCGCACTGATCCCGTTCATAAGGGGCAACGGATTCGTAATATTTCTTAACTTTCATTTTAAGCTCCTGATCTGCTTAATCTTTTTTAAGAATAACCCATATTTCCCACAATTCATCATGATTTTAGTCTGGTAACTATGGCTGAGGGTGATCAGGAGATGTCGTTTTATGAGAAAAGCAATATAATAAAAGTAGTCACCAAAAAAACAACGTTTAACCGTCTACCTAGATAAGAAATACCTAAAAACCAGTTTTCTGTGACAACATAAAATTGGGGATCAAGGTAAAAATGATTTTCAATAACTGCCTAAAACTCGTAGCTAAGGACGATTAAGGGTTTCTATCCCATCCGTCATTTGTTTCTGATTAAATTCGATAAACCGAAAGCCGCCAGTTTGATGACGGCAACTTTGATTTGGAGTGTTTCAGCCCATGTTAAAACTATTTGCCAATACAAAAGCCCAAGTTAAGCAAAACAAAACTCTGATTTTATGGTTTGAAGATGTGCGACTGGCTGACCTTCCCCTAGTGGGTGGTAAAAATGCTTCCCTAGGGGAGATGATTCAACAACTGGAATTGCGGGGAATTAATGTTCCCCAGGGTTTTGCAATCACGGCGGAAGCCTATCGCTATTTTATTGAATATGGCGGTTTGGAAAGTGAGTTGCGGCGGTTATTGGCGGGTCTGGATATTGAGGATATTAAAAACCTGCGCCAGCGCGGGAAAGAAGCCCGATCGCTAATTGTTAATACCTTGTTACCCCCCGATCTCGAACAGGCGATCGCCATAGCCTATAAACAACTGTGCGATCTATATGGTAATGAAACAGATGTAGCAGTGCGATCGTCAGCCACCGCTGAAGACCTCCCTAACGGTAGGGTGCGTCACACAGGATCCACCTTTGGGAAAACCAACCAATTTGCTGCTGTGACGCACGCGGAAGCGGGACAACAGGAAACCTATTTAAATATTCACGGTATCAAGGGAATTTTAGAAGCGACTCGCAAATGTTTCGCCTCCCTATTCACCGATCGCGCTATTTCCTACCGTAGCCTCCAAGGTTTCGATCATTTTGATGTAGCCTTATCTATTGGCATACAAAAAATGGTGCGATCGGACTTAGCCACTTCCGGGGTAATGTTCTCAATTGATACAGAAACCGGATTCAAAAACGCCGTCATAATTACCGCCGCCTATGGCTTAGGGGAAACCATAGTCCAAGGGACTGTCAACCCTGATGAATTCATGGTATTTAAACCCATGTTGCGGGAGGGTTTTCGACCGATTATCGCCAAGCGTCTGGGTAGTAAAGCCGTAAAAATGGTTTACGATCGCCATCAAGCTACCCGCATTATCCCCGTCCCAGAAACTGAACAACAAAAATTTGCCCTCAGTGATGAGGAAATTCTCAAGCTGGCTAAATGGGCGCAAATTATCGAAGATCACTATAACCAAATTCGGGGCTGTTATTCCCCCATGGACATTGAATGGGCTAAAGATGGCCAAACTGGGGAATTATTTATTGTCCAGGCGCGTCCGGAAACAGTCCAATCTCAAAAGTCCGATCGCATTTTGCAACAATATCACCTCCAAGGTACAGCAGAAGTCTTAGTCGAGGGTCGCGCTGTAGGCGATCGTATTGGTCAAGGTAAAACCCGCCTTCTCCTGAATGTCCAGCGCATTCATGAATTTAAACCAGGGGAAATTTTAGTTACCCAAAAAACAGACCCCGACTGGGAACCAATTATGAAAAAAGCCTCCGCCATTATTACCAACTCCGGCGGTCGCACCTGTCATGCGGCGATTATTGCGCGAGAAATGGGCATTCCCGCTATTGTGGGCTGTGGTAATGCTACCGATATCTTACGCACAGGTCAAGCCGTAACCGTTTCCTGCGCTGAGGGGGAAGTCGGTAAGGTCTATCAGGGTTTAGTACCTTTTGCGATCGCCAAAACCGTATTAGACGATTTACCCAAAACCCGCACCCAAATTTTACTCAATATTGGCAACCCAGCAGAAGCCTTTAGCCTCGCCTCTCAACCCTGTGACGGCGTAGGACTAGCGCGACTAGAATTTATCATCGCCAATCAGATCCGAGTCCATCCCCTCGCCTTAATTCACTTTGACCAACTCCAAGATCAAGCCGCGCGCCAGGAAATCGAAAAACTCACCGCCGGATTTAATAGCAAACCCGACTATTTTATTAGTCAACTCGCCCAAGGAATTGGCACTATTGCTGCTGCTTTTTATCCCAAACCCGTTATTGTCCGCATGAGCGATTTAAAAAGTAACGAATACGCCAATTTGCTGGGAGGGCGACAATTTGAACCCATCGAAGAAAACCCCATGATTGGTTGGCGCGGTGCGTCTCGGTATACTGACCCTAAATATCGCCAAGCCTTCGCCTTGGAATGTCAAGCTATCAAGCAGGTTCGGGATGAAATGGGATTAGCTAATGTCATTCCCATGATTCCTTTCTGTCGCACCCCCGAAGAAGGTCAGCAGGTCTTAGCAGAAATGGCAAAACATGGCTTAAAACGTGGCGAAAATAGTCTGCAAGTTTATGTCATGTGTGAGTTACCCAGTAATGTTTTATTGGCTGACCAGTTTTGTCAGGTGTTTGATGGTTTTTCTATCGGTTCCAATGATTTAACCCAGTTAACTCTCGGCTTAGATCGTGATTCCGGACTCGTAGCCCACATTTTTGATGAACGGGACGAAGCAGTTAAGCGCATGATTAAAATGGTCATTCAAGCTGCTAAACGTCGCGATCGCAAGATTGGTATTTGTGGTCAAGCACCCAGTGATTATCCTGAATTTACCCGGTTTTTGGTTGACTTAGGGATTGATTCCATTAGTCTTAATCCTGATTCCCTACTCAAAACATTACTAGAGGTCGCCAAAATCGAGAAATAACCCATGAGGTTTCATCACAATAGCCCCCCTAGGGGGTTCAAAGGAACCGGATTTATCACTCAGTAACCTAAATCCCTCTCCTACTTTGGGAGAGGGACTTTTAATGCCTATTGCATGATTACTAAAAGGGCTGTAAACCCGGTTTCTCAAGATTATCAATTCTCTATACACCCAGGGGGAATATTCCCAATTATCTCTCCGTATTTTCACCTAAAAAATATCATAATCTTTATACAACCCATAATTTGTTTAAAGATTTGGTAAAGATTCCTAATTTTGCTGGACAAATAACTGATCCCTGTTCCATAATAGACTCATCAGCTAAAAAGTTATGAATCTTCCAGGACTCGCATCTTACTGAACTGTTATCTTAAAACTTACGGAGACCAACCCCCATGAAATCCACAATCCTCGCAGCATTTACAGCCGTCACAACTACCCTAGCCGTTGCTGGTTACGCTGCTGCATTCACTATTCAACGAGCCGATCAACAATTTCAAGGGCTGATTAACTCCGGTGTTTTTAATGACTATATCCACACCGAATATCAAGCCTAGACCCCTCATTTGTTTCTAGTCGTCAGCTAGATTTGAGTAAACTCACATTAGATTTCGACCATGAAGTTAAAGTGCATTTCCTCAGTGAGGGTGCCAATTACCGCAACCAATTAGGTGTTTCCGCTACGGGGGCTACCAACATATCAGACACTATTCTGTTTGATGATATTGTCTGCCTAACTAGCAGTTGCTCAACTTATACCGGTTATCGAAATTCTCGCAACGACCCAACCGCTAATCCTTTACAAGCAGGTGATTTTGTCAGCTTGGGTACAGTTAACGGAGGAACCACCCTAGACTTTTTCCTCAATTCAGATGGTTATGGACGCAGCAACCCTACTCGTTTATATGTTGACTCCAGCCGGAACAGAAATGGATTCCAACAAGTGATGGCCTATGAACAATCTGGCTATCTGGTGTTAGCTTTTGAAGATATCGTCGGTGGTGGTGACAGAGACTATAATGATGTTGTGTTTGCCCTTGATATCGGCAAGAAAAATATGAATGCCATCAGAGGTGTGCAAGTTCCTGAACCTACTATGGTGTTAGGACTCCTAGCAGTTGGCGCAGCTTTCTCCCTTGTCAGTCGCAAAGGTGAACAAAAATCTTAATTTCAATCCCACTCGGAAATCTTGTGTAACTACCTCCAGATCTCCCGTTAGATCCAATTCTAGCGGGAGATTTTGGTTTGATCATTCATAATTGATCAATGTCCTGATATCTGAGAGTCCAGATGATAAACGCGACAACAGCCCCCCAACCTAACCTATACTCCCGGAGTAGTGATCAATGTGTTCCTAAGAGTTTAGCCAAGTGGCCAATGGTTTTAATGTTCGGATGTTTATTAGGACTGACACCGAATAAAGCGATCGCCCAAGAAGAAATTAACCCTATCCTAGAAGTCGGGGTAGTGCAGCAATTTGGCAAAACCCCCACAGATACCCTCGTATTGCAAGCCAAACCTGGCGACCATCTAACCCTGCGTTTTGCCACCCCCCAAGGTGAACAAATCCTGCATACCCTCAGCGCCGTTATTCAGGTGGAAATGCAGCCCCTTCCAGAACCCCAAGTTAAGGAGCGTCTGATTTTCAGCAGTCACCGCAGCTATGAAACCGCCGCACAGCAGGCTAACAAATGGCAAGAAATGGGAATCGAAGTTGAACTAGCGCAACCTGATGTATGGCAGGTTTGGGCTTCTCGGGAAACTTACTCAACCCCCCTGTTGCGCCGATGGTTGCTAGAAAGCATAAAAGCCCAGGGCTATCAGCCTACCTTCACTAGCCAAGCAGTCACACAGAAACCCGTTCCCTATTGGATCTTAGGTGGCTATCGTTACAACCGCCAAGAGTTAAAAATTGAAGCTACCCAGAATATCATTTCCGTAGGTAAGAAAAGAGATGATCCCCAGGCTTTAGTTTATGGAGGCAGTTTAAAACTCCAGCCAGATGCCTACGGAACCTATACCCTAGTTAATCATGTTCCCTTAGAAACCTATTTGCGGGGAGTTGTACCCCATGAAATGGGCGCATGGCCTCCGGCTGCTTCTATTGAAGCCCAGGCTATTTTAGCTCGTACCTATGTCTTGCGGAATCTGCATCGGTTTGAGGCCGACAATTATCAAATTTGTGCCAATACAGATTGTCAAGTATATAAGGGATTAACCGAGGTTTACCCATCCACTGATAACGCTATTACTAACACCAAAGGCCTAGTGCTGACCTATGATGGGGAATTGGTGGATGCCGTCTATTTCTCCTCTAGTGGTGGCATTACTGCTAATTTTAATGATGTCTGGGATGGACCCAAGCCCCCCTATCTCAGGTCAGTATTAGATACTACTCAAAATGTGTGGAACCTGGAAAGCTACAGCCTAGCTGATGAACAGAACTTCCGGCGGTTTATGACTCTGAGGAAGGGTTTTAATGAAGAGGGTTGGAGTGATTTTCGCTGGCAATACCGAACTGATCTCAAGGCCATGACTAATCATCTGCAATTTTATCTCAAGCGTCGCAAAAGTCCCCTGGCAGATTTTAAAACTATTCAACAGGTGAGGGTGGTGGAAAGAGCCCACTCTGGCCGGGTGTTGAAAATGGAGGTACAAACTGATCGGGGTGTTATCCCAATCCATAAGGATGAGGTCCAAAGTGCTTTTTGGCCTCCTATTAGTACCCTATTTTATATTGATCCGATTTATGGCCCTAACCAAACTCTCCAAGGCTATAATTTTGTCGGCGGCGGGTTTGGTCATGGTGTCGGTTTCAGCCAAATAGGATCGCATAAACTCGCCCGGTTGGGGTGGTTTAGCGATCGCATTTTGGAATTTTATTTTCCGGGGACTCAACTAGAACCCCTGAACAATTATTTAATCACTGGGCAGCAATCTCCATAAATCCTGGCTATAGGGGAAGGAAGAACAGATCCACTGTAACCCAAATAACCTGTTCTCCCTTCTCTGACCAGGTTGGAGAAACTTAGTAGAGTCCTTCTTCTTGGTGAGTTTGGATTGTGCAGTCGGAGGTGGGATAGGCTACACAAGTCAAAACATACCCAGCTTCGATCTGATCATCATCTAAGAAAGACTGATCAGACTGGTCAATGCTACCACTGGTGATTTTACCAGCACAGGTGGAGCAAGCACCAGCGCGGCAGGAATAGGGCAGATCTAGTCCAGCCTCTTCGGCAGCATCAAGAATATATGTATCATCATCGCAATCGATGGTTTCGTTGATGCCTTCAGCTTCGCTAATCAGAGTGACTTTGTAAGTAGCCATTCAGTGTTCCTCTCTAGTTCTCAAAAAAATTGATAAGAAAAACCTATATAAATCACAAGGGAATATTAGGCTGACTCCCTGTGGTCTCGGTTTTCTTCACTTTCTGATATTAAAGGAAAAACACGAGGTTGTAAAACCTTTTACGGCCATATTATGAACGGTTTTTGTTATAAATTTTTCTAATTACATCCCAATTGCTTATATCTGATGTGGCCATTACATAGGGCCAGGTGGTTGCACTGTCGTCAGCATAAGGGATAATAATGGATGAGTTAGGGTTTTAACCCTTCGTCATATCCCCCGAAAATATATCAGTCTATAGATGACAGCCAGTAATTTTTCTAATACAATTTCTGACCCTTCCACTATTCGCGTCGGTTTGGTGGGCACTGGGTATGTTGCTAAGTCCCGCGCCCAAACCCTCTACAGTGATCAGCGATCGCATTTAGTCGCCGTGACTGGTCATAGCCCTGAAACTACAGCAGCCTTCTGTCAGGAGTTTAATGCCCAATTAGTCCCTAATTGGCTGGAATTAGTACAACGGGACGATTTAGACCTGATTATCATTAGCACCATTAACCGCGATCATGGTGCGATCGCAAAAGCCGCCCTCGAAAATGATAAGCACGTGGTCGTTGAATATCCCCTCTGTCTTGACCCTCAACAGGGTCAGGAGTTAATCGCCTTGGCTTCACGCCGCCAAAAACTCCTTCATGTGGAACATCTCGAACTTTTGGGGGGATTGCACAATGCTATCAAAGCAGCTTTAGAGGCGATCGGAACCGTATTTTATGCCCGCTACAGCACTATTAACCCTCAACGTCCCGCTTCTCATCGCTGGACCTATCAAAATTCTCTGTTTGGTTTTCCCTTGGTGGGGGCCCTTTCCCGTCTACATCGCTTGACTGACCTATTTGGTGCTGTCGCTTCTGTAAACGCCCAGAGTCAGTTTTGGAATGTCGATAGCGATCGCGATCGCTATCGTTCCTGTTGGTGTCAGACTCAGTTACACTTTACCTGTGGAACCATTGGCGAAGTCGTCTACGGAAAAGGCGAAACCTTTTGGGAGTCCGAAAACCTTTTTACCCTTTATGGAGAAGCCGGAACTTTGATATTTACCCCAAAAGGGGGCCAACTACTACAGGGAGATATCCCTCAACCTATTGAAGTCGGAAGTCGTAGCGGTTTGTTTGTGCGGGATACTCAGATGGTTCTCGATCACCTTTTTGACGGAACACCTCTTTATGTTTCTAACGCAGATAGTCTTTATACCCTGAAAGTAGCTGATGCCGCTAGACAGTCTGCTGAAACAGGCGAAACTGTGATTTTAACCCAGAGTTAATCTAATGGCATTGAACATCAGTGACAACTTCGGTATCACCATCAATAATTGGGTAAGCTGATCATAATGTTCTAACAACATGATATTAAGATTAGCCCGAATTTGAGCCATTAGACAAAGAACAGAGAGAAATGGTAGTTTAGTCGCTGAAATCATGGCTGGGTTTGAACTGTGGTGGTTGGTTTATGCTTTTATACTATTCACAGTTCATCCCTACCCGTAGCGAAATTATGACACTGTTTTAATTGGGGTCTCTCCTGACACAATTCCCAAATCTGTTATCTATGTAACTGCTTGATTTCCTTAACAATGGCAATGGATTATCAGCCACTTCATTAATTGGCACAAATTTCCCATCCTCTCGCCTATACTAGCTTCATTATATATTTAGGCGATCGACTTGGCAAATATTGCCAAAATCATTTTTCGATGCCAGAATAGTTTTACTTACCTGTTAGCATTAATCAACCTTCCTGCAATTATGTCCTCACCCTTGGAACGATGGATCGCGATTAAAGTTACAATTAATCCAGATCATCCTGATCTGTTGTATGGTTTGGAATATTGGCTAGAATTAGGTTTGATTTCTCAAGAACAGGTTAAACAACTCTGTAAACTGCATCTAAGTCAACCCCTACCCTTACCGCCACCTTCCCGCGTATATCATCCCCATGTTAGGAAAGCTCAACCACCTATTATTAGGGAACCTCAAACTACTTTTACCGCCACATTACCGCCAAACATTCCCCCCGTAATCACCCGATTATTACAGTCTTTCAAAGCTGAACTCAGTGTGCGTTGGCTGCTATTTTTAGGACTGTTTATGGTGGTCGTATCTTCCGGCGTACTGGCGGCGAGTCAGTGGGAAAGATTCCCTGCTTTTGCACAATATACAGTATTGCTTGCTTATACTTTGGCATTTTGGGGCGGTAGCCAATGGACGGAAAAACAGAATAACTTAACCTTGACTGCTGCCACTTTGTGTCAAGTTACCTTACTGTTAATTCCCCTCAATTTTTGGGCAATGGATGGCTTGGGATTATGGGGATATCCCCTAGGATGGATTACCATTGCGATCGCCACCTTTCTCCTATCCACCACCACCATCAAACTCTATTCTACACCATCAGTTACCCACAAGCTACAACTCGCCAATTTATTACTAATCAGTTACCTTCACTGGGGGTGGAGTTGGTCAACCTTTCCCATAATTGCCATTTATTCAGCCGTAATTATCACCGCCTCTATATCATTATACAGTCGCCAACAACTTAATCAGCAACCCTTAGCTAATCGTGATATCGCTCTGTTAATTTATAGCCTAATTATTATCCTAGGTCGCGGTATTTTTGTCGCCGAAGTACCCCTCGATACTTTGGGATTGGCTGTAGGTATTTGTGGCTGGTTAATCTACTCTTTTTCCTCGCCATTAATAAATCGTAGCGGCTATGGATTACTAATTTTAGGATGGTTGATTTCTTTGATATCCTATCCTGGGCACGCTTTTGTTATTAGCGCCTTAGTAATTTATATCTGGAATCAACACCTGCGAAACTCTTGGCGACGGCGGGATTTATTAGTAATATTTGCCATAGGATTACAGATGATTTGGTTACTAGGACTCATGATTCCTAGTGGCATTAGACAAACTGCTATTATCAATGTTGCCGCCATTACTAATAGTCAAAATTACCCTTGGTCACTACTTAGCTTGACCTGGTTTCCTTATCTGATTTTGATGCTGGCGGTTACTGAGTGGCTGTATCAAATACCTAAGCGCAGATTAGCATTATTTGGTGAGAAAATCGCATTATTATTAGGAGTAGTTTTAGCTTTGTTGGGGGTGATTAATCCTCTCACGCGATCGCTTAATTTAATCGCCTCAACTTTAACCTTAGCCGTAGTTACGAAACGCCGAACTTATCACCCATTTCGAGTCTATTTAACCCATATAACCGCTTTACTAGCTGTCGTCAGTAGCATCAACTGGCTAATTCCTACTCTCAACTATACTAAGTGGGCGATAATTTTATTATTACTAATGTTAGGAGAATTTGGCTTATCTATCGCCAGCCATCATCACTTTCTCTCTCGATATGATACCCCAGATCATAGTTGGGGAAAAAGTGGTTTTTATCTAGGTTTAGTCTTGGCGGGTTGTAGCTATCTCCTACTTAGCAATAGCATTGAACCTGTCAATTTAATCTGGTTAATCACACCTTTGGGCTTGACTTTTATCGCCAAATATGGTAGCAATTCACAACAAAAACAATCGGCTGAATTAGCCATTGTGACTACAGTAGTCGCGCAACTGTTGACAGTCCAACTACCTGTAATTTGGGCGATATCTTTAGGTATAAGCACCGTCATAATTGCCATTAACTCCTATTATATACGTCGGCTAATTGTAGCGGCGATCGCTTTGGGATTTGGTCTCAGTTTCTTAACCGCTATACTCTGGGAATTACAGATACTTTCTAACCTAGACTGGTTACTCGTTAACGCCATCACATTGGGGAGTTTGTGGATATTACGGCATAATTTACTCAACCGGGAAGCCTTATTAGCCAAACTTTATAGACAAGCAGCAGACCTGTGGGCAACTTCACTGGCGGCGATACAGTTACTACTGCTAACCTTTCATTCTCTGTCAGTTTTTCAACAACAAATACAACCGAGTTTATTAGCTGTCCTAGTCATCGCTTTAACCGTAGCAGCCATAGCCTTTCGGACTCAGACAGCAACTCTATCAACTCGCAGTTTTGATAATGGTATTTATGGAACATTTTGGGGGATACAATTACTCGTATCCGAAATATTGGGATTTTTACCCCACTCTTTAATTCTGTTGGCGATCGCCAATACAGCTTTAGGAATTATCGTACAAATAGGCGGTGATTGGTGGCAGCAAAAACACCCGGATTTGAGTATCCCTCAATCTTTACAAGTTATTCCTTTATTATATGGCATACTGGGAAGCCTCCTAAGATTTAATGAAATAGCTGTTTGGACTGGTTTAAATACCCTCGGATTTGCCTTAATTTTAATAGGCGTGGGACGGCGACAGTATTCCTTGAAACCCCTAGTTTATTTGGGAATAGTAGGAGTATCAATCGCCGCCGGAGAAATGTTATTTCAGCAAGTCAGTTACCAATCCCTAGCTAATCAATTAGTCGCCTTCACAGTATTAACTACCAGCTTCGTCTATCTGTATCGGATCTTATCATCAACTTTAGCAAGATTTTTGCATCTGGTGGCGGGGGAAATTACAGCGATCGCCCATTGTCATTGGTTAATCGCTAGTGTATTATTAGTAATATCCTGTTTTCTCCCCGGAAATTCCAGTCCCTTAGTAGGGTTAGGAAGTGGCATCCTCCTCAGTCGTTATGCGATCGTACAGGGTCGCATTCAGCCCCATCAACAGCCACAAAATATCTGGGTTTATGTAGGTTTATTACAAGCCGTAGCCATCGTTTATTATGTGATTGATGTCCTGAATTTGGGAAATATTCTGTTTCCCTGGATAGGTGCGATCGCTTCTATAATTGCCTATTATTTCTATATATCTCCCTGGGAAAATTGGGGATGGTCACAAACACCCTGGCGACGGTATGCAGTCGTTTTACCAATAGGATCTATTGCAATTATCCATAGTTTCATTAATCCCCCTCAACTCACCTCCTGGTATATAGCCACCGTCATCACCGCCATTTTCTATGTATTCCTAGCCGAATTAAGTCAAAATATTCGGTTTACTTACCTTAGTCTTTTTCTCCTGAATTGGGTAATCTTAAAAGCCATTGTAGCCACTCCAGCAGCTACTTATTTACTGTGGATAGTCACCCCTCCCGCTTTATCAATGTTATATATTCTGCAAGTTGAACCCTACCTAAAAGGTTCCCAACGCCGACCCCTTCGACACCTAATCCGTATCCTCAGTATTAGCTTAATTTGCGTAATCTCCTTATTAGAAAGTCAATGGGTAGGAATTATTCCCGGTATCATTAGTTTAATCGCCATTGGTGCTGGTTTAACCATCAAAACTCGTGCTTTTTTGTACATTGGAACAGCCACATTTATCATTAATATTGTCAATCAATTAATAATTTTAAACTCAGTTTATTCCTTTATAAAATGGATAGTAGTTTTTATCGGCGGATTAATGTTTATTTGGGGTGCCGCCAACTTTGAAACCCGCAGAGACCAAATTCTTAGCCTATTCCAAAACTCCCTTCAAGAATTAGACAGGTGGGAATAGCCCTAGACCTTTGAGGATAAATTCCCAGCAAATACCAGCCCCAGGTTCCTGACCCAGAGCCAATTTTGTTAACTTTCTTAAAAAACCACCCTAATTTCCCCGCCGAATGTTAAGAAACTTATCTAAAGTTAAATCTTAATTTCAATTTAGCAACTTTTCGATCCACCTCCTCAATCATGGTGCTAGAGTGGCAGCCATTGGAATTTATCATTCTAAAAAACTATGTATAAACCCAAATCAGAACGTGATCCCATTGGTGCAGCCGTGACCGCTGGCTTAGGGGCTGGAGTAGCTACATCTTTCGCAGTTAGTCAAGGTCAAAGTCCTTGGGTAGCCTTGGGAATTACCGCTTTTTCAGTAATTGTGGCGATGTTATGCGATCGCGCAGGTTTGGTATAAGTAATATAATGGAAAGGAAACCGAAACCTAGGGTTTTTTGGGTTCAGTGTTTCCCATTCCTATATTTTCCTGAAGAATTATGATGGAATCCTATGCTTATCTGTACCTCGCCCTGAGTTACCAAAATCCTCAGCAACTCATTCTCAATAGAAAACTATCTACTCAAGCCTATCGATGGCTTCTGTCTCTAGGGACAATGCTGCTGGTTCTGAGTATAACTTATGCAGCCCAGGCAGTTTTAGCTATTGGGGATTTCGGACCCGAAGTTACCCAAATTCAGAACCGCCTCAGAGAATTGGGATATTTAAGCGCTAACGCCACCGGATACTTTGGTGAAGAAACTCAAAACGCAGTGATTCAGTTTCAGCGCGATAACCGTTTAGTCCAAGATGGCATAGTTGGTCCTAATACCGTTGTGGCTTTGATAGCAACCAACCAGAACACCGCCAGCCCCCCTCTCAATACTACCCCAGTAAGCGATCGCCAATTAATCGGTTTAGGATTAGGAGACAGTGGACCCGGAGTTACCAACCTCCAAAATCGCCTGCGAAATCTTGGTTTCTTCAACAACAACTCCACCGGATATTTTGGACCAATCACCCGAAATGCCGTCATTCGTTTTCAGCAAGCCAACTCAATTGCAGCCACAGGTCTAGTCACAGAAGACACCCTAGCCATTCTCAATCGCGGAACCGGTAGCCTCGCTGGAAATGTTAGCCTCGGTCCCGGTAGTTTTGGCCCTATAGTCGGCTTAGTACAACGAGAATTGCAGCGACTTGGTTTTTTCCCCGGTCAAATTACCAATTTCTATGATGAGGTAACATTCCAAGCCGTTCGTAACTTTCAAATGGTTAATGGTCTCACCCCCACTGGTTTTATTGGACCCACCACCCAAAGCCTCCTCGCTAGTCAACAAATGTTGGGTAATAGTGGTATCACTTCCAACTCTACCAATGTTTCCATGACCCAATCTAATCCCTCCTCAATTCTCGTGCTGGGAAGTCGAGGAGCAGATGTAATTGCACTTCAGCAGCGATTACAGCAATTAGGGTACTACACAGGGATGATTGATGGGGTTTTTGATGAATCTACCCGCGTCGCTGTGGTTCGCTTCCAACGGGATAATGGCATCACCCAAACAGGTCAAGTCGGACCTACTACCCAGTTCCATTTAGCTAGAGCTACTACCCAACGTCCCATCATACCCGTAGTTCCAGCCGGTCCAGGGTCCGTCGTTAGACCTGTGGTCACTAATCCTAATACATACATAACAATCGGTAACGCCGGAGAAGATGTGCGGCGTATTCAAAGGCGGTTAAGGGAGTTAGGCTTCTATAATGGCCCGATTAATGGCTTTTTTGACGGCCAGACCCAAAATGCTGTGATTCAATTTCAGCAAGCCTATAACATCACTACCACCGGGATTGTTGGACCAACTACAGAGACCTACTTATTTAACGTCACTCGCCGTAGTTTTGGTCATATCAACAATCACAACTCTGTCAGCATCAGTTCTTCCGATACCTCGCCCGGTCTACAACGCCAAACATTCCACAAATAAATAAATACAAAACCCTTGAGGAACCGCATCAACCCCCCAGCTCGTGCCCTAGGGATATAAAGCGGTTCCTGGTACCACGCCGCCAAATTGCCAATTAATCAGGGTTAACGTACTCACCGGAGGTTTCTGCGATCGCCTGAGAACAAGACCAATTAGTAGAAACCAATGAAGGCCAACCCATCCGTAAAGCCTCATGACAAACAGTATGAACTGTCAATTGGCAATCTAGCAAATGTAACCCAGATTTCTCCGCCTGCTTCAAACCAATTTTGGAAATCGAATCATTCTGAAATTCTATCGTTTTGTTACACTGTACACAGACAAGATGGTGATGATGGTGTGGGTAAGGCTGATTTATTTCATAATGCTTGTGGCCTTCTGCAAGTTCCAACTCTCGCAAAATTCCCATCCGCGCCATTAACTTGAGTGTGCGGTAAATAGTAGACAAACTAATCGTCTCCCCACGACCTTTTAACAAATCATAGAGATCCTCAGCACTGAGATGATTCCCTTTCGGCAAATTTTGAAAAACATGGAGGATAGTTTCCCGCTGAGGAGTCAGTCGCCACCCTTTGTTATTCAGTTCCGATTTAAACGAAGTCGCGGTATATAAAACCATCATTAAACTATCAATAAAACCTTAATACTGACAATGATACACAAGATTTTGAGATCCTGTCAAAAAAACTGGCTTATTGAGAATCAATTCTGATAAACCTAAGGGGGCGAGTGTTATAGTCGATAACCCCGCCACCAAAACTCAAAACCTAACCCAAGGAGTCAAGATAATCACGCACTCGGTTACGACGCTTAGGCTGGCGCAGTTTTTGCAGAGCCTTAGCCTCAATTTGGCGAACCCGTTCCCGCGACAGATCCAAAGCACGGCCAATTTCTGCTAGGGAGTAAGGATGACCATCACCCAAGCCATAACGCATTTGGATTACAGCCCGCTCCTTACCACTGAGATCAGCTAGGATGTGCTGTAGTTCCCGGTAAAGAGATTCCCGCATCAACAGTTCTTCCGGGGTGCTTTCTTCTGTTTCGAGCAAATCTCCTAGTTCCGTATCTTTGTCGGTTCCGACTTTGGTTTCTAAGGAAACTGAACGGGGAACCCGCAGCAGCACTTCCCGAATTTGATCCGGGGTCATCTTTAACTCGGTGGCGATGTCATCAATGGTAGCCGTGCGACTTTTTTCTTGGGAAATCTTGCGCTGGGCTTTCTTAATTTTATTGAGTTTCTCGGTAATATGCACCGGAAGCCTGATAGTCCGGCTCTGAGTGGCGATCGCTCGGGTAATTCCTTGGCGAATCCACCAGTAAGAGTAAGTGCTAAAGCGGTAACCACGGGTAGGATCAAACTTTTCTACGGCTCGTTCTAATCCTAGGGTTCCCTCTTGGATTAAGTCTAATAGTTCTAAACCACGGTTTTGATATTTTTTAGCAACCGATACCACCAGGCGCAAATTGGCTTTGATCATGTGATCTTTAGCCTGTATTCCTTCCCTCTGGACCTGTTTTAGCTCTTCCACACTCAGGTTAGCTAGTTCCGCCCAACAGCGCTTACCTTCCGCCATAATCTGCTTGAGTTCAGCGAGATTAACCCCCCCAGCAGCAGCCCAACGCTCTAAAGAGGGACGATGGCTTAATTTAGCACAGAGGCGATCGCGGACTTTCAGGAGATTAACATAAGTCTGGAGTACCCCCCCGTTGGTTTCCGCCTCCGTGTCCCGCAATTCCACCAGTTGTACATAACGTTGAACCTTTTGGGCTTCCGAGACTTCCTCATCTCTTCCCAGTAAGCGAACCCGACCAATTTCTTGGAGGTACAGACGCACTAAATCCGTGGTGCGCCTACTGGTGTGAGCCTCAGAGAGATCAACATCACTGAAGTCAAGGCGGATGAGTTCATCTGTTGGTAGTTCCATATCCTTGTCCTTAGAAGAAGTTGGGAAAGTTTGGGTGGACTCTTTATCGGGGGAAGCTTTGGTGGCTGACATGATCGTGATCTCAGTTGCTTTTGGTTGAACACAAATTGCTCTCACAGGGCCTAGGATTTAGTATTCCCAGGATGTTAAGGTTGGCGATCGCACTAGCTAATTCTTGATTCAGGTTAAGACCGCTCTTGAGTCTTTCAGTTCCCAATGTTGCCGATCAGCAATCTGAGTCATGAATTATTGGTGAGGGATACCTGAATTAGTCAGTATATCAATAATCAGGGTTACTTTTTCAGGTCTGTTACCTAGTATATGGAAACTCCCTCATTAAAGAAGTGACCCCTATCAGTTAACAAGCTAATCTTCATCACCTGTAATGGGGGTTCCCGATCACTTTTGAAGAATCTATGAGTTTCGTAATAAAAGTTTACAATGCCCGCCTGAACAAGCAGCGATGTCAGACTTAGCCACACTGATTTGAGATTTTCTTGCCCAAAATTGTAGCAGGCTTTTTTGGAGAATTTAATTCAGTCTAACACAGTTAAGTTAAACAAATTCCCAAGCTGATCTTAAATCTCAAAAGAGAACTCCCGTTAAGCCGAGCGGCTTAACGGCGAGATGAATTTTGACCAGTAACCAAACTCCGGAAGCGAATCCTTTTGTAGGGTGGTAGTGCTAAAGAGGTAATGATGCGTTGTAGTGATGGATAAAATACCAAATGCCACCAATGTGATTCTGCAAACACTTGGAAAAGGACAAGGTCTTGGGTACTAAGCGAGACACTGGTTGTCTCAAGGTATTGTTAAACATTTCTCTATCTTGTTGAGGTCTGGCGAATAAGGCCGAAGATAGAGTAAACGGCATTGAGCTGCCTCCACCAGTTCAGCCTGCCGCCCCCCTTTATGAAACGTTGCATTGTCAAATACTAGAGTTTGACCTGGCTTCAATGTTGGAATTAAGATAAACTCCAACCACAACTCAAACACTGTCCGATTACAACAACCCTCACCTCAAAGGTAAAGGGAGTTAAGAGTTGTTGATAACACCATGGGGCCATATAGCTCACCCTGCCCTACCTCTTCCCGGATTTGAGGGCATCGAAGCGTTGTCCTTCCTCGCAGTAACCATAAGGATAATCCGAGTCTTGACTATTCATGCCAGCTTCATCGAGGTAAACCAACCCTTCCGGCTCCATATGTTCAATCTGAGCAATAAACTCCTCTCGCTGTTGCTCATCACCTTCTTGGTAGCCGTAAGTTGTTTTCTGGTGAAGCCAATTTTCTTCAAGGCTCTGGATATGGTGCCAGGAGAGATGTCGTCATCCCAAAGTTCAGCCATTTGAGCGGAGGTTTTGTCGCCATGCTCTTGGGCAAAAGCCTTGAATTTATGCCAGTCGGTAATTTTGTGGTTATTGCCAGGTCGGTGATTAGGTTTAGGGAGGAAGTCTCCGGTCTGTGCTTTTCTTTGCAGCCAGAGATTAATGGTGTTCCGGCTGACATGGAAAAATTGACTGGCTTTGGTTTTGGACATACCGTCTAGTTCAATTGCATTAATAACTTTTTGTCTAAGGTCGTAACTGTAGGGGGCTGGCTTTTTGGGTCTTCTGTAGATATCCTTGCCATTATACGTCCTAAATGTTCTGTCTTGTGCTATACATTATCTAACTGGTGCCAGACGTTCAGGTATGAAATAGGGCTGAGATGCCCGAAATGACTACCTGGTGAGGGCTTCAGCCCCCCCGGCTGAATATAAGAGGCTCGCCTCTGACCGACCTCATAACTGTTTATATGTTCCTAAGTTTTTGTATCATTCTGATACAGAATGAGGCAAGGAGACCCAAGGTCCAACAAACATTAATATTTAAATGGAAATGTTATGAAGCTGGAAGTTGCAATAACTTTTTTTTACGTTGAAGCACGGTTAAGTTACCTAAAAACGGTAGCAACCTCTTTAGCTTTACTAAGTGACAATATTCATGTATCGATCATTACTAACGACTTAGATAATCATCATACTATTAGACAAGCATGTGCTAGATTGGGTAATAATGTGTCTATTTATGTACCTTTTTTGTTGGGGCATCCTTATTTGCTTACATGGTGTCATTTTGAGGTGTTTCGCAGAAAATTTAAGTTATATCCAGATATAACTCATTTTTGGTATTTGGAAGATGACATCCTAGTTACGCCCGAAAACCTTGCTTATTGGCTAGATGGTCGCGAAAAGCTGAAAAATACGCCTTTTATCCCTTCTTTTGTGCGCTACGAGTACCAAACAGGTAAAGCTGAGAAATTTGTAACAGATACTGTAGCACCAGTAGATTTGAATGCTTCGCCTAGTGTTGAAGTAGCCGAAAACTACCAGTTTATTAATTTGCCAACCCCTGATCAGGGGATGTATTTATTAGATAGGGCTTTGGCGAAAAAACATTTTTTTGGGGGATCGTCTAGCCCCGATTTTGGTCGTTGGGGTATCAGAGAAAAAGCTGCACAGGGCATCACTTATTTAGAAGTGCCTAAAGGGTTTTATTCCCGTAATTTAGTAGGGGTTATAAAACAGCAATATCAGCTTGATCCGCGCTGTTTAATTCATCATTTGCCTAATAATTATGCTAACCATCCCAAGTCTAAATTTGCAAAAGTGGCTGTGGATGCTTTGTTTTTTTAAGTAGGGTATTTAGCATGCTGGCATTAGGCAATTAGCTACCTTATATCCAACTGTTTTGGGTAAGACAGATATTTATAAAACTGGATGATAGTAAAGATAACGATGAATAGTCACCTTGTGAAAAGTAATTTGTCTTGCCGTAAGCGCGTTTTGGGAACAGGTGGGGCGGGTTTTATTGGTTCTTTTTTATGTGAACATTTGTTGGCACTTGGCTGCGAGGTAATTTGTTTAGATAATTTTTTTAGTGGTACTAAATAAAATGTAGTGCATTTGCTGATTAATCCTTACTTTTGTCTTGAGCAGCCATGTCTTGGGGTTTCCCCAAGTGGAGCAACTGGCGTCACATTATCGATTAGGGGTCGAGATAGACCTCACGGTCTACCCCTCCCATTCAGAACCGGACTTGAGACTTTCACCTCATCCGGCTCCTAGTCTGATTGTGTTATGGTCGAAAGAGAAGTCACCTTCCCCAACTCCAATTGAAAACCGTGCTTGCAAGTTTCCCAGCACACGGCTCCTGATGTAGATACCCTATTTGTCAGTAGGAACAGGGCTACGACCCCCCGCTTTGTAACCTCAACTTTAGGAGCTATATACAACCTCGTAGTCTTTAAACTCGCACTCGTCATAAAACTCTTAATTGTCGCGGTCTCTATATCCACACCGTGGCTAGTGGGCATATCCTAACCATTACAGTTAGGCATTAGCTTTCAGCCACATCCTTTCCCCTTAAAGGTATACGCTTACACTTTTCACTACTGTGCAGGTACATCCTGCCGAGAGCCTAAAAGGGGTTTAAACGTTCCGTTTATACGGGCATTCCATCTTTAGACTTGTCCTGTCCACCGGGGTAATTTTAAAGGTCTGTGTAGGTAGTAAAGAGAAACCCCTACTTTTCCCCTTGCTCTTTTGAGCGCAGCGTGTCAACCTGTTTCGCTACCTTCTTATGACGGTGGTTCAAGTCGGAACATTCAGATTTCCTTAGTTATGGATGGTTGGCAGTGGTCGCATATGGTAGTAGGTTCTACTTCAGGCCTTCCGTTCCCCGCTTCAATCCTGGGGTTATGATTCCCAAAACTGGGGGTGGCTATCGCCGTTACTCTCAACTTCATGCTATACTAGGTGGGTCACAACTCCCACCGTTCAAGCGTTCTGTCTTGACCTTGAGTCCCCTGCCTTGCTTAGATTTCTCTAAGCGTCGGGACATATAAACAGTTATGGGATGGTCAGGGAAGCGACTCCCTATATTCCACCAAGGGGTGGAAGTCCCACCGGGCAGTTATTTCGGGTATTGCAACCCTATGCGCGTGCCTGAACGTTTCGCACCTCCTTGTTAAGAGTACAGCAACCTCTCATTGTCCAGAGCTGTTTTATCATCGCGGGTGTGGCGATGTAGTAGCTGAAGGTTCTTGTATTCATCCTTTCCACCTTGGCTTCGAGGTATAATGTGGTCAACTTCAGCTAGGTCTGATGGGGTGAAATATTGCCCACACCAGGTGCACCTGCCTTTCTGTTTCTTAAGTAGTTTTGCTACTCTTGTTGGCGTGTCGATTGCTTGTCCCTTCCTGATTGCCCAGTAAGTCCAATTTCCGTCGTATGGTGTTGCGTCAGGGCGCACTAGGGTATGTCTGACAATCGGAGTCCAATTATGTTTCCAGAATTGGAATCCATCTTTGGTTTGGAATAACCAAGATTCATGCCTTTCTTTCCCATTACTAAGTTTAACCGTTCCATGTCTGAAATAGTTTCTTAGCTTTTCGTAACTTGCCTTTTCGCATCTTGATACTGTCCATGCCCGTAACATTAACCAGATTGTGTTATCTAGTTTGTCGAAGGTCTCTGATGAGACGACCCCTGAATAATAATTTGACCATCCCCGAATAATCGGATTTAGTTTACTTATCCGGGCTGACTGAGGTGCTGTTTTATGTTGTTTGATTACACCTTTAATCACTTCTGTATGGGCTTTAACTGCTTTACGGCTGGGTTTAATGTGGGTTTTGAATCCTAATAGTTTCCCATGTGGACTTTTCCCAGTTTTATGTTTTCCTGCCGGGTATTGCCTGATATTGAATCCCAGGAAGTCGAACCCTGGTTCCTCTGTTTTGCCATCATACTTAATAGGATTAAGCGTGTGGCAAATTCGAGTCTTTTCAGGTTTTATTTCTAGTCCAACAGGTTTTAACCATTCGGAGATAGCAGTTTGGCACTGTTCAATAATTTCGAGTGATGGTGATATCACTACAAAATCATCGGCGTATCTTATTAAGGTGGCTTGTACCTTTCCTTTTTTCTTGGGATACCCTGTTTCTATTAATCCAACCATTCCCAACAGTGCAATGTTGGCTAGTAGTGGACTTATTACCCCTCCTTGTGGTGTCCCTGCTTTTGTATCCTCAAACACGCCGTTGTCCAAAACACCTGATTTTAACCATTGTTTTAGGTCTCTTTTCAGGCTGCTTGGACAATGAATTTTGGACAGTAGGTAATCATGGTTCACGGTAAGAGCATTTTGTTAGGGGTCGAGATAAACTTCACAGCCTACCCCTCCCATTCCAAACCGTGCTCGCGAGTTTCCCAGCACACGGCTCCTGATGTAGATACCCCTTTTGTCACTGGGAACAGGGTTACAACCCCCTGCTTTATGACCTCAACTTTCAAAGCTATATGCTTGCGTTAGTCTTTCAACTCGCTGCCATTAAACTCTTACTTATCGCGGTCTCTATATCCACACCGTGATTAGTGGGCATATCCTAACCATTACAGTTAGGCATTAGCTTTCAATCACATCCTTTCCCCTTAAAGGCATACGCTTACACTTTTCACTACTCCACGGGTACATCCCGCCACTTGAGAGCCAATGAGGGGTTTAAACGTTCCATCTATGCGGGCATTCCATCTTTAGATTTGTCCTATCCACCGGGGTACTTTTAAAGGTCTGTGTAGGTAGTTATAGCAGCCTCCTACTTTTTTTCCCTCGCCCTTTTGAGCGCAGCGTATCAACCTATTTCGCTACTGACGCATTACATATGGTTCAAGCCGGACATTCGGTTTCCCTAATCATGGATGGTTGGCAGTGCTCGAGTGAGAGGTAGGTTCCTCTATTATGCCTTCCGTTCCCCGCTTCAACCCGTTGAGTGTGAATCCTCAAATTGGGGGTGGCTACCGCCGTTACTCTCAACCTTACGTTATACTCAAGGGGTTTGTGCGAAACGTTTAGGAGTGAAATAGGGCTGCAATGCCCGAAATAACCTCTTAGTGGGACTTTCACCCCTTGGTGAAATATAGGGAGACGCACTCTCATTCTTATCCCTAGACCATCCCATAACTGTTTATATGTCCCGACGCTTGGAGAAATCTAAGCAAGGCAGGGAACTCAGGGTCAAGACAGAACGTTAGAACAGAGGAAGTTGTGAGCCTCCTATTATAGCGCGAAGTTGAGAGTAACGGCGGTAGCCACCCCCAGTTTGAGGAATCATAACCCGTCAGATTGAAGCGGGGAACGGAAGGCGTGAAGTAGAACCTACTACCATATGCGACCACTGCCAACCATCCATGACTAAGGAAATCTGAATGTTCCGACTTGAACCACCGTAATGAGTAAGTAGCGAAATAGGTTGACACGCTGCGCTCAAAAGAGTAAGGGGAAAAGTAGGAGTCTCAACTCACTACCTACACAGACCTTTAAAGTGTACCCCGGTGGATAGGACAAGTCTAAAGATGGAATGCCCGTATAAACGGAACGTTTAAACCCCTTTTAGGCTCTCAAGTGGCAGGATGTACCTGCACAGTAGTGAAAAGTGTAAGCGTATACCTTTAAGGGGAAAGGATGTGACTGAAAGCCAATGCCTAACTGTAATGGTTAGGATATGCCCACTAGTCACGGTGTGGATATAGAGACCGCGACAAGTAAGAGTTTGATGACGAAAGCGAGTTTAAAGACTACGTGTTGTATTTAGCTCCCAAAGTTGAGGTTACAAAGCGGGGGGTTGTAGCCCTGTTCCTACTGACAATAGGGTATCTACATCAGGAGCCGTGTGCTGGGAAACTCGCAAGCACGGTTTGGAATTGGAGTTGGGGAAGGTGACTTCTCTTTCGACCATAACACAACTCCCCTCTTTTTTTCGCTCAGTCTTGACCTTGAGTCTCTCTGCCTTATCTGGTTGTCGAAGCCAGATGTTGAGACACATAGATAGTTATGGGATGGTCAGGGGTGCGAATCCCTTATATTCCACCAAGGAGTGGAAGTCCCACTAGGAGGTTATTTCAGGCATTGCAGCCCTATTTCACTCCTAAACGTCTCCCACGCTATCTCTCCATCTACTCCAGCCGTCTTTTTACCTTGATTATCTTGGGGGGCGGGTTTATTAAGCTGACTGTTGGGAAGCATGGCTGACTGTGGAACCCGCCCCTACAGCCGCACTGCTAAGAGCCGGGCATAGTATGATTTCACCAATAGACGTTGCCACCTTCTTACCTTTGCGTCCTGTCCCGATTTAGCTGCTTGAAATATCCTCTTTTGGAGCTTAAAGACGTACCGCTGAACCTTAGCCCAGTTGATACTTCTCCATACAAACGCACGTCTTGGTAAGTTCTCGTTTTCCGAATCCTTTACCGTCTCTCGATTTCGTCATTTTGACTCCTACTAGACTCTATTCATACAATCAAACCGTAACCTGTCAGCGTATCCCTATCATTACAGTCGGGCGTTGGCTTCTGGCCACATCTCACATCCTCTAGGACTTGCGGTTACACTTATCCCTACTGATATCTCGACCAGATAATCAGAGTCCAGGAGGACTTAAAACGTTCCGTTTATACGGGCATTCCATCTTTAGATTTGTCCTATCCACCGGGGTACTTTTCAAGGTCTGTGTGGGTGTTCATCTCAAAACCCTACTTTTCCCCTTGCTCTTTTTGATCGCAGCGTATCAACCTATTTCGCTACTTACTCTTTACGGCGGTTCAAGCCAGACATTCGGTTTCCCTAATCATGGATGGTTGGCAGTGGTCGCGTCTTGGTAGTAGGTTCTACCTCACGCCTTGCGTTCCCCGCTTCTATCCTGGAGTTATGATTTCCAAAACTGGGGGTGGCTATCGCCGTTACTCTCTACTCCCTGATTTCTCAGTTCGTTTATGACCTTGAGTTCCCTGCCTTGCTTAGTTACCTAAGCGTCGGGACATATAATCAGTTATGAGGATGCTCAGGAGAGGTCTCCTTATATCCAGATTCGGAGCTGGAATCCTCACCGGGTAGTTATTTCGGGCATTTCAGCCCTATTTCATACCCGAACGTCTCGCACCTGCGTCCAACACATAATAACTACTATGCTTAATACATAGATAGATTCGTGCTATTGCATCTTGGGCTGACCGTCCGGGACGGAACCCATAGCTTGTGCCTTCAAATCTCGATTCCCATTCAGGTTCGAGAGCCGATTTAACCAAGGCTTGCCTTGCTCTATCTTGGATTGTAGGAATGCCTATTCCAGCTTTTTTCATCCCTACCAGGTTTTGGTATCCATACTCTCCTAAGTGCTTTTACTTTGAGTTTTCCTTTAATGCTCTCAGCTAATTCAAACCTTTGTTTTGGAGATATTACTATCCTTCCATCGACACCGGCTGTCTTTTTGCCTTGACCCGCTTGGGGGGCGGGTTTATTAAGCTGACTGTTGGGAAGCATGGCTGACCGTGGAACCCGCCCCTACAGCCGCACTGCTAAGAGTCGGGCATAATATGATTTCACCAGTAGACGTTGCCACCTTCTAACCTTTGCATCTTGTCCCGATTTAGCTGCTTGAAATATCCTCTTTTGGAGTTGGAAAACTTTCCGTTGAACTTTCGCCCATGGGATAGCCTTCCATGGGTTTTTCGTAGTCTTGATTGGTTTGGTTTTGCCAAAACCTTTCTTTAAACTCGCCTGCGCCATATAAGCTCCTACTTGGCTCTATTCTTGGCAATCAAACCGTAACCTGTCAGCATATCCCTACCATTACAGTCGGGCGTTGGCTTCTGGTCACATCTCACATCCTCTAGGACTTGCGGTTACACTTATCCCTACTGACATCTCGACCAGATAATCAGAGTCCAGAAGGACTTAAAACGTTCCGTTTATATGGGCATTCCATCTTTAGATTTGTCCTATCCACCAGGGTACTTTTAAAAGTCTGTGTAGGTAGTGTGTAAAGGCTCCTACTTTTCCCCTTGCCCTTTTGAGCGCAGCGTATCAACCTATTTCGCTACTTAATATTTACGATGGTTCAAGCCAGACATTCGGTTTCCCTAATCATGGATGGTTGGCAGTGGTCGCCTCTGGTAGTAGGTTCTACTTCACGCCTTCCGTTCCCCGCTTCAATCGTGGGGTTGTGATTCCCAAAACTGGGGGTGGCTATCGCCGTTACTCTCTACGCAATTGTTAAGGAATCATTAAGATTGCCAATTTTGCGTTTTGACTTTGAGTTCCCCGCCTTGTTTTGTATATTTCTATACCAAACGTTGGGACATATAAACAGTTGTAGGGATGGTCAGAAGCGAGATTCTTATATTCAACCAAGGGGTTTAAATCCCCACCAGGCGGTTATTTAGGGCATTGCAGCCCTATTTCCTGTCTGAACGTATCGCACTTACACCTCTATCATTACATATTAGGCACTACCTGTAGGGTCCGTCAGACCTATAGCTTAGGTAACGCCACCAATAACTCCCATATTGTTGACACACCGCTAACCAAACTCCCGAAGCCAATCCTTGGGAGTGTCAAGGTAGGGGTCGAGAATGGAGTCGCCTCCATCCCCTCCCATTCAAAACCGTGCTTGAGATTTTCACCTCACACGGCTCCTGGTGTGGATGCCCACATTGTCAGTGGCACAGCGATACCAACCGCTGCTTTGTCCTTCTTTGTTCAGAGCTATATGCGCCACGTAGTCTTTATACTCGCTCTGGCCATTATACTCCTACCCATGGCAGAATTTACATCCATACCGTGGCACGTGGGCTTAGTTATGGTCGAGAGGGAAGTCGCCTTCCCCAACTCCACTTCCAAACCGTACTTGAGACTTTCACCTCATACGGCTCCTGATATGGATACCCCTTTGTCATTGGGAACAGGGTTACGACCCCCTGCTTTATGACCTCAACTTTTAGAGCTATATGCATGCGTTAGTCTTTAAACTCGTTTTCGCCATTAAACTCCTACTTATCGCGGTCTCTATATCCATACCGTGACTAGTGGGCATATCCTAACTATTACAGTTAGGCATTAGCTTTCAGTCACATCCTTTCCCCTAGGAGGCATACGCTTACACTTTTCACGCTCTGCTTGTGAGTAATATTGCTCACATTTTTTTTATTAGCAGAGCCTAAAAGGGGTTTAAACGTTCCGTTTATATGGGCATTCCATCTTTAGATTTGTCCTTTCCACCGGGGTACTTTTAAAAGTCTGTGTAGGTAGTATAAGGAGCCTCCTACTTTTCCCCTTACTCTTTTGAGCGCAGCGTATCAACCTATTTCGCTACTTTATAATTACGATGGTTCAAGCCGGACATTCGGTTTCCCTAATCATGGATGGTTGGCAGTGGTCTCGATTCTGGTATTAGGTTATACCTTGGAGCCTTCCGTTCCCCGCTTCAATCCCAGGATTGTGTATCCTGAAACTGGGGGTGGCTATCGCCGTTACTCTCTACTCCCTGATTTCTCAGTTTGTTTATGACCTTGAGTTCCCTGCCTTGTTTTGTATATTTCTATACCAAACGTTGGGACATATAAACAGTTATAGGGATGGTCAGAAGCGAGCTTCTTATATTCAACCAAGGGGTTGAAATCCCCACCGGGCGGTTATTTAGGGCATTGCAGCCCTATTTGATGCCTGAACGTCTCGCACTCCTAATCATTATAACTAGGCATTTGCTTCTGGCCACATCCTTTTCCCTCTAAGGTAGGGGTCGAGAGTGAAGTCACCTTCACCCCCTCCCATTCAAAACCGTGCTTGATAGTTTCCCATCACACGGCTCCTGATGTGGATACCCTTTTTGTCTGATGAACAGGGTTACTACCCCCTGCTTTCGTACTTCAATGTTCAGAGCTATAGCACAAGACAGAATAGTTAGGACGTATAATGGCAAGGATATCTACATAAGACCCAAAATGCCAGCCCCCTACAGTTACGACCTTAGACAAAAAGTTATTAATGCAATTGAACTAGACGGTATGCCCAAAACAGAAGCCAGTCAAGTTTTCCATGTCAGCCGGAACACCATCAATCTCTGGCTGCAAAGAAAAGAACACACCGGCGACTTCCTCCCTAAACCTAATCGCCCACCTGGTCATAGCCACCAAATTACCGACTGGCACAAATTCAAGGCTTTTGCCCAAGAGCATGGCCACAAAACCTCCGCTCAGATGGCTGAACTTTGGGATGACGACATCTCTCCTCGCACCATATCCAGAGCCTTGAAGAAAATTGGCTTCACCAGAAAAAAAACTTACGGCTACCAAGAAGGTGATGAGCAACAGCGAGAGGAGTTTATTGCTCAGATTGAACATATGGAGCCGGAAGGGTTGGTTTACCTCGATGAAGCTGGCATGAATAGTCAAGACTAGGATTATCCTTATGGTTACTGCGAGGAAGGACAACGCTTCGATGCCCTCAAATCAGGGAAGAGGCAGGGCAGGGTGAGCTATATGGCCCCATGGTGTTATCAACAACTCTTAACTCCCTTTACCTTTGAGGGTTGTTGTAATCGGACAGTGTTTGAGTTGTGGTTGGAGTTTATCTTAATTCCAACATTGAAGCCAGGTCAGACTCTAGTATTGGACAATGCAACGTTTCATAAAGGGGGGCGGCAGGCTGAACTGTTGGAGGCAGCTCCATGCCGTTTACTCTATCTTCGGCCTTATTCGCCAGACCTCAACAAGATAGAGAAATGTTGGTCGTGGTTGAAAGCCCGCATTCGCCATTGCACGTGAGCAGTTTGATTCTCTCTATGATGCCATGGATTCTGTTCTCAAGGCTGCGTCCTAACCTTATTGACTAGTGCTATATTTTTTACGGTTATTACATAGGTTCTTTGATATGCGTTAAATTTGCCATTGTAGTGCTTTACAGAAAATATCCCATTTGCATTGTTGCCTGCTAGTAAAACAGCATCACCATCAAAGCTATATTCATTAATAGAAAGGGTGACAGGTGAACAAGTGAAGTAAGGATATATTCCTCCATCCACCGCAGCATTTGAGCCAAGACGACCCGTTTGTATAACAGCAATTTTTCCCAAAGGTTCGATATTCCACTCACTCATCGATCGCCTCCTTTAATCAATCATAAAATACACTTACAGCCAGAGAACCCGCCACCTTAGACCCGCCAGCTGAGGGATCCTAGGGTCAAGATATAGACTTTGTGCTTTCCACTCATTCAGCTAATCCATTCCCCCAGCAACTTGTAACACCTGCGGCTCTGGTAGATCCTTTCCCTCTGTCCTGTAGCTTTCGAGTAACAACTCCAAGACCTCCTGGGCGTTAGTCAGTGCCTCCTCGTAGGTGTCCCCGTGGGTAAAATAGCGCTGTATTGGCGTGGCAAACTCCGGCAGTTCCACCAGATAACAACTATCTTCTTCAGACCAGATGATATTGATGCGATATTTAGATGGGATCATTAACCTTGCTCCTTATCTTTAAGTATTTGGAGTGCCGCACCGTTATGGTCGAAAGAGAAGTCACCTTCCCCAACTCCAATTGAAAACCGTGCTTGCGAGTTTCCCAGCACACGGCTCCTGATGTAGATACCCTATTTGTCAGTAGGAACAGGGCTACGACCCCCCGCTTTGTAACCTCAACTTTAGGAGCTATATACAACCTCGTAGTCTTTAAACTCGCACTCGTCATAAAACTCTTAATTGTCGCGGTCTCTATATCCACACCGTGGCTAGTGGGCATATCCTAACCATTACAGTTAGGCATTAGCTTTCAGCCACATCCTTTCCCCTTAAAGGTATACGCTTACACTTTTCACTACTGTGCAGGTACATCCTGCCGAGAGCCTAAAAGGGGTTTAAACGTTCCGTTTATACGGGCATTCCATCTTTAGACTTGTCCTGTCCACCGGGGTAATTTTAAAGGTCTGTGTAGGTAGTAAAGAGAAACCCCTACTTTTCCCCTTGCTCTTTTGAGCGCAGCGTGTCAACCTGTTTCGCTACCTTCTTATGACGGTGGTTCAAGTCGGAACATTCAGATTTCCTTAGTCATGGATGGTTGGCAGTGGTCGCATATGGTAGTAGGTTCTACTTCAGGCCTTCCGTTCCCCGCTTCAATCCTGGGGTTATGATTCCCAAAACTGGGGGTGGCTATCGCCGTTACTCTCAACTTCATGCTATACTAGGTGGGTCACAACTCCCACCGTTCAAGCGTTCTGTCTTGACCTTGAGTCCCCTGCCTTGCTTAGATTTCTCTAAGCGTCGGGAGATATAAACAGTTATGGGATGGTCAGGGAAGCGACTCCCTATATTCCACCAAGGGGTGGAAGTCCCACCGGGCAGTTATTTCGGGTATTGCAACCCTATGCGCGTGCCTGAACGTTTCGCGCCGCTTTTCTAAGCATAGCCTTTAACTCCCCAATCTTTTTAGGCATCGTTTGCACAGCGTCGGCATTGCCGCTCGCCACCTTTAATAAATCATAAAATACACTTACAGCGAGAGAACCCGCCACCCCAGCGATCCTAGCGTCAAAATACAGATTTTGTGCTTTTCATTCACTCAGCGATCGCCCCCTCCACCAACTTCTCCTGAATCAGTGCTGTTAACCGTTCCAGTCATCGACTCATCATCACCCGCCAACTTCAACGCTTGGGCTTTCAGAGCTTCGCTCACATAAAACCCAACCGATTCTAAAGAGTCAATCACCCCCTTAACCGAATCAATCATTCCCCTGTTCTTCGCTATAATTAAAATTCCCATAGTTCCTGTGATTTTCACCGCCAAGCGTTGAGCCACTTTCCGAGCTTGCAGATCATCCACAATCAATCGACCCAGATTTTGACTCATGACAATAAGTCAACCTCTGCGGCTAAATCATCAGGAGAATAGGCAAAGACAGGCACATGATAATGTCCCAAAATCTCCATAAATGGTCGTTGGGAATAACCCGCCACCTTTGCCGCTTGTCCAATCGAAAGCCTGCCCACCTCATAAAGCTTGATTGCCAGTAGTAGTTTCACTTCATCTGGCGAAAATTCAAACGGTAGTTCGAGCTTTAGTTCTTGCATAAACATGGTTTCATCCTCTGTATATTAATTTAAAACATTCCCAGATCCGCTAAAATATCCGCCTCCTCTAAATCATCATAATCTGCCATAATTTCTGAATGCGTCTTTCATTCTCGCTCCCAGTCATTGCGTAAATTCTCAATCCGTTTTGCCACTTCCAAAGGGTCAGCTACAGGACGGTTTGCCAATCGAGGTGATTGTAACAATGCCAGAATTTTGGCTCCGTTCCCTGCCCCATTGGTAGGTAGAGGGGCAAGCACCGTCACGATCGCCCTTGTCGCCACCTCAACTCGCAAAGGCTCCAAAGTGCGAATCGTTCCGTCTGGTTCAATAATGGCTTCTACTGCTTTTAACATGATTAACCCTCCACCAATAAACTAAATGCAAACATTCCCAAATCTGCAACAATATCTACCTCCTCTAAATCATGAGCCATCCTAGCATCAAAATACAGATTTTGTGCTTTTCATTCACTCAGAGATCGCCCCCTACACCAACTTCTGACAATATTTGAATAACCTGAAATTTTAGCCTCAGTAAATCATGAACAACAATTGACTAAACCAAATTCAAAGACAAGCGGAAATACTCATGAACAATAATATTTCTGAATGCCATAATTTGTACCCAAGGAACTTGTGGATACATATCAGTTAACTCATGCGGTAGATCATTGGCTGCTTCTCCAATAATTTGTCAATGATGAACAATCCAAACTTGAACTAATTCTTGATCCTCAAAAGCACTCCTCCCTTGGCTTACATATCGCTCGATCGCCTCAATAGCATCTAAAATATCCTGTAAGCGCTCCTCTGGTTTTCTCATAAAGCGATCGCCTCACTTAAAACTCGATCCTTAATGCGGGCTTTCAGCATATCCACCGTAGCCACATCCACCTTACGCTGGAGTAAATTCTCCAAATCGAGCAATAAACCCGCAGGAAACCAAGGGGTAATTTTTTCTAGGTCGTAGTCAATCAAGAAATCAATATCACTATCCTCATCAGCCTCACCTCGCGCCACAGAGCCAAAAATCCTTACATTCTTTGCTCCGTGTTTTTGAGCAATAGCGAGAATGTCCTCACGTTTTTGTCGTAGTAAATTAAGATTGGGTTTTTCTTTTAGGTCACTCATCATTCGCCCCTCCGCCAACTTCTGTAATTTCATTTAACGCCATCTCCAACTGCGCCACACTGGGCAAAACCGCCCGCAACTCCTGCGGTAACTCCTGCTGATACCGGGCAAGAAGGGGAGTAATCACCTTTGCGCCCCAGCCCTCCTGAGCCTGCCGTGCTAAAATTTCCCGCCCAATTTGCCAATACAACAAAACCAACTCTCGGTTAACCGCCAGATCCGCCCGCACCTGAGCCGCTCGCATCCGCTGCTTCAGGTCAGCGGGCAACGCGCCATAACCTTCTGGCATCCTCTCAAAAGTCATAGCCCAACCCTCGCAAATTCTCCCGAATCGCCGCCTCCAGCCGTGCCGACTCCTTAAACTGTTCCCCCAGCTTCCCCGTCAATTCCGCCATCCGCTCCTCAAAGGGCACGTCGTCTTCCTCAGCCGCCGCCGCCCCCACATACCGCCCCGGTGTCAGCACGTAGTTATGCCCCCGGATGTCGTCTAAACTGGCAGACTTACAGAACCCCGGCACATCCTCATAACGGCTCCCTTCTCGCCAGTGGTGGTAGGTATCCGCAATCTGCGCCACGTCCTCATCGCTAAACTCCCGCCGGGTTCTGTCCACCATGTAGCCCAACTTGCGGGCATCAATAAACAGGATCTCCCGCCGGCGGTCTCTTAACTTCTTATCCCGCGCGATGCCGTTTGACTTATCCTTTGCCAAAAACCACAGACAAGCCGGAATCTGGGTCGAATAAAACAACTGCCCCGGCAAGGCAATCATGCAGTCGATCGCATCCCCCTCAATCATAGCCTTGCGGATCTCCCCCTCGCCGCTCTGCTGCGACGACATCGACCCATTCGCCAACACCACCCCCGCAGTACCCGTCGGGGCGAGATGGTGCCAGATATGCTGCAACCAGGCATAGTTAGCATTGCCGGTAGGCGGAATGCCAAACCGCCAGCGGACATCTTCCCGCAGCCTGTCCCCGCCCCAATCGGAAATATTAAAGGGCGGATTCGCCAGAATGAAGTCAGCCCGCAAATCGGGCAGTTCGTTTTTGTGAAACGACCCCCTCGGAATTCCAGCGAATATCGGAATCAATCCCCCGCACCGCCAGGTTCATCTTGCACAGCCGCCAGGTGGTGTAGTTGCTCTCCTGCCCATAGATGGCAATATCGCCCCTCCGCCCGGCGTGGTCTTCCACAAACTTTTCCGACTGCACAAACATTCCCCCCGAACCGCAGCAAGGGTCATACACGCGCCCCTGGTAGGGTTGCAGCATCTCCAGCGTCGGGTAGCGTTAACTATAAACCCTTATCCTGACAGCGATAGCGGGTTATTACTCAACCCCTATATCCTATTGAATTACTCAAATGTTACTCATAACCTAGTCCTAGCACAGGAAAATAATTCTGTCAATAGGTTGATTACTCAGTCAACTAGCATAACCTAGGGGAACTGTCAAATACCTATATCTCCCCCTAACCAGACAACCAATAGGGTACTTCCCTAGCGATAGCAGTCAACAGCAAGCCTAGCGGTTCCTAGCGTCACTGTTGACTGCTATCGCAACGGTCAGTTCCCCTAATATGTCTGTTCCGGTTAGGGGGAGGGTATGGGTTCAATTTTGCAGGGTATTGCCTAAAGCTACCAGTGCTAATAATAGGACGGTAATGAGTGCGATCGCAGTGGGATTTATCTATGGCTCAAAGTCAACATGATAGCTGTAGGTAGCCGTAGGGGGAACCCACTAGGTTATCAATGTACAACGATATCAGGCTGCCTATCCGGTTATCTATGGGAGTCAGATTATTGGTGAAATATTGAGGAGCCTACTCGCTACCAACAAAATGCGATCGCATAATCACGACTAACCTGGCTATGACATACTGAAGCGATACCCCTAAACAACTTTTCAACTGGTGACTTGTTTCGTCATCTCTCGCTGATACCTACATAATCCTAGAGAATTGATTCCCCATCGAAACCGATACCTACATACCGCTAGACAAGTCTCCAATTTATAGGGGTACTGGGTTCCGCCTGGGATGATTACCCCTAATAGACGGGTTAAGGTTTTGGCTTAGGGTGTTTATTGTGGGTAAATTAGAGGCAAGCATTCATATAAACTTCCAATAGGCCTATTGCAATAGGCCTACTGGCAAAAAATACATAGACACCCCCTACAGTCAGAAACCAGAGGGGGCCATTTAAGTTATTGGGGTAGCTGTTAGGTGTTAGGGCTTAGGGTTTTCTCCAACCATCATCATCAATATCATCTCTGTTAATTGGAAGAGGGGGTGATTGCTTTTTATCTTCTAACTGTTTTTTACAAACTGTTGATGGCATAAAATCATTAACATATCTAATCAAATAATTTAGGCTATTTTGGATACCGTCTAACCTATTCTCAATAATTAGGTTTCCTGTATGCGTAATGAACATACTGATAATAATCGCGACAATAATTAACCCTAATTCAACTATTATTAAGTTCATTTATATTAATTTCCAAAAATGAAGTGTAAACCATTTAATCCTTTCTAGTGGAGAAAATGAAGCGTAAAAATTGCTGTACGGCGGTGATTCAATTATTTGATATTCATTAAGCCATATAATTTCACGTTTAACCATCATATTCTGCTTCACATCATTGTATGTGTAAAATTTTAACCACCCTGCCATTTTCCAGTACACGGGTACACTGTCAGCGTCAAATAATATCCTAACAAATTTACTGCCAGAAATGTCAGGTAATTTTTTAGTACCGTGTAGGGTACTATCATCTTCTATCCTGAAATTAAGTTCATAAACCTTAAACCAATTACCCTCTGATATATCAAGTGCATTAGGCATTATCTGTTAATTTATTGTTGAGTGTTTAGCATATTTTCCAATTTGTCGATTTTTTCTGATAATTCCTGAATTGCCGCAATCACTAATGGTATCAGTTTATCATACATGATTGTTAAGTAATCTATTTTTTTGTCGTCAACTTCAGGACTATCTGTATGGTCATTTTTAATCACTTCAACTGCGTTAGGATATATATTTTGTACTTCTTGAGCAATTAAACCAAATTGTTCTGTACTTGGATTAAAGCCATGAAATGCTGCAAGTTCATTATACTTAAACCACGTGACTGTCAATGCGTTAATTTCGCTTAACCCTAGAGTTGGTTTTGATAAAAGTGTTTTGAATTTAAGATCAGAGCTACCTTTAACGTAGTCTCCATTATCGTTAATATAAGATACATTTGTGCCTCCTACTCTAAATCTAGTATGTACTCCAGATGATGAAAGAGTTGAGCTCTTTATAAAATATGTCTGCCCGTTATATAATTGTATTGAATATCTATTGTCAGGAGCACCTCGCCAAACATCGCTTTGATGAAAATTAATACCATGATATATAAATACTCTAGGATTATTATCTGCTTCTAATTGCATAGAATAATTCCCCTGATAAGAAAACGCCCAGCTATTTCCTCCAACTCTACTATTTAGTACTAAATTTGCCGAACCAGCACTAGAGCCTATCCGGCGGATGTCAAACCCCCTCCAAACATTAAAATCAATAAGCATATTTCCATCAGGAAAACTTTCATTAGTTGCAAAAGTTACTGGATTATTTGTTATGTTAAATGTTTTAATTCCTGTTAAAGTTTGATTACCTGTAGTTCTAACTACAGTTGAATCTACATTAATTGTTCTATTAGCTGCTAAAGTTCCTCCTCCGGATCAACCATCACCTGCAGTTAATGTAATATTTGAATGTGTGTGCGTTGTGGGAGTCCTAGCGTTAGATAATCTACTATCATTACCTTGACAGGCTGTGTTTGCTGTAGTGCCATAAGCAACCGCCCATGTTGTGGCAGTACTCCCATTAAAATTATTTCCAGTTAATCCCGTACCATTTGTTAATGTATTAGGAGTATTGGCAGTTATTGTTATATTGGCACTACCATTAAACGAAGTCCCATTAATTGTTCTAGCAGTTTGAAGTGCTGTTGCTGTTCCGGCGTTTCCACTTATTGACCCGGTAATTAATGAATTAAATGTTTTAACTCCTGTCCATGTCTGATTCCCAGTTGTAATTATCCCTGAATTAGTTGCACTAGCTGTAGGTAAAGTAACATTAGTTCCTGTTGATGATGTAACTACAGGACCTGCTGTTGTTCCTGCTGTTACTCCTAAATTAGTTGCTACATTTACTTGTGCGCCTGCCGCAATCCCATCCAGCTTTGTCTTATCAGCGTTCGACATTACACCTGCAACGGTTGTTGTAGCAGCAGGTAATACAGCATTAGTACCGTCAGAACTGTTAACGGTTAACGTATTGCTTGTAGTGCTTGTAGAGAGGTTGGTGGATACGTTTGGGGCGGTGTTTCTAAACTCAGTTCCTACTAAAGTTAAGCCAGTTCCCGCAGAATAGGTTGTATTAGGAGGTGTTACCCAAACACCATCGCCGCGTAAATAGTTAGATGTACTGCCATTTGTATCAATGGCAGCAACATTACCTGAATTTGTTATTTGAGATAAGGTATGTGTATGGCTAGTTGGTGTTCTAGCATTTGATAATCTGACATCGTTACCTTCTGTAACAGTTCCAATAGTTGTTCCAAAATTTTTGTTAAATGCTGTACTTTTGGTAAAAGTAGGCTCTTTACCGTCTAATGTACTTTGAAGTCCTGTAACATTAGCAATAGTATGTGTATGTTCTGATGGAGTAAACGTAGACGGTTTGGACGTTATTTCAGTCCAGCTATGGGAATGAGTAGATGGGGGGAAAGTGCCAGGTTTATTAATAATATTATTCCAAATTAACTCAGTTAATTTGACTAAATTAGTATTGGAGTCAATAACTGCTTGTATCCGTTCATTAGTTAAATACAGATTAACTTCACCTTCTGGCAAGTCATCGGTTGATTGCCCAAACTTACTAGAGTAAATGTTGAAATTAGTCATAACTGCCTCTATATTGAGTAATCAAATAAATGGCTAATAACTTAATACTAGCCATTCATTTGATGATTACATATTGATATATTCGATAATTGTAACGCTGATACTAGCGCTAGATTCTGCTATCGCCTGTAACTCAGTTCTACCCCACGTTATTGAGATGGTATCACCTGGCTTAACCGAAAATGCAGCGTCTGACACGCTATCACCTGTAGGGTCAAATATTAGATGTACATTGGTATTTGACCGATTCTTTACAAACACCGTTCTACCGTTACTGGTAGCATTGATAGGCACAACTTCCGTGATAGTGTTAGCAGTCAAACTTATCGCGGTAGTTTCGGGAGTTCCCGGTATTTTACTGCTCATATTTAGAGTGTCTAAATTGACAACAGAACTATAAACTGAGAAACTCATAATAAACTCCTAAATCAAAGTAAAATTTACCAATTTATTGTTTGTTCTAACCCAACAATATTGGTTACGCTATCCTCAGTTATAGCATAGATAGAAGCTGTTGATTTTAGTTCATCATCCCACCCAGCGTTAGGAGGTAAATATAGGCATTGATAAGGTACACAGTTACTGATATCACCGTGACAAAACCATACCCCTACAGAACCTACGTTTTGTAAGTGCAACCTATACCGATTAATATTTGAGGGTCTAACTAATGTGGGGGTATTGCCTATTGTCACCCCAAAATTTTCGGGTTGTGTCAATGTAGGGGTTTTAGGAACTGTATCGAGTTGATATTCAGCCATGCCCAAAATATTAATAGAATCATTGTTATGTAACTGAGTTAAACACCTAGCTTTAACTATTGAGTTGCTATCAATTGCTAAACCTTCGTTTTGATTAGTGATTAATTCAATTAACAGGTTTTCGGTGTGAATGCCTCCATAATATGGCAATTTGACAATCCCTAAATTTAACCCGTTTTCTGTTGCCATATTCCCATAAAATATTTGTAAATCTACCGCTTCCTGCAACACTTCCTGTTTTTTTTCCCACCGTTGGTAATAGCTATCTTCCGGGTAAATTTTGGGGATTTGTGATTGTGCAATACTGGGAGTGTAACATCTAGCGTTTAACGATGATATATAGCTGTAAATACCGATATCATATTTATATCTTTCTGTTATTAATGATTCTAAAGTAGTCCCGTTAAATAACTCTATGGCGTTACTCCAGTTAGCAGCGTTGATATTAGCCGTGATATTTTTAACACCTCTCACCATTTTAACCACCTATTAATAAATTATTTGTTAGTATAATATTACTACTTTAATGCGATTATTTAAATGGTTAGAGACACTATAAAAATTAAAGATACTATTAGGTCAAGCACACCCAGGAATATTGGTAGGTCAGGCGGGGTTGGTAGGTCAGGCGGTGTAAGTTCAGGTTTAGCAGGAGATTTAGGTGACCAAACATCTTCAACAATGGACTTTGGTAGGGGTTTACCGTATGCAAGGGAAAGAGATAGAGGAGGTGTTCCCGGATTAGTAAATCCTTGGGACCCAATTACCAGAGTGCCGCGTGGAATTAACCCAGAAGACCATGGTAGGTGGAAAAGAGAAGACGAGGCACGACGAGTAGATGATGACACACGACGAGTAGACGAGGAACCCCCAAAAAGAGATGAACCAAAGGGAGGAAAAAAACCTAGGGGAAAGGGTGGCGCTGGTAGAGGTTTTGGCGGTCCTAATAGCGGTGACGAGGTAGATGATGATAAAGGAAGGCGGCCACCAAAACCGGGGAACGAAATGCCAGACCCTCGTGATTATCCTGTTAAAAATAATGATAAATGGCATTTAATGATTTTTGCTCAAATAGTAAATAGTAGACTTAGCAGTGGAACATCTAGTATTAATAGGCATTGGTGGAGAAAGCAGGAATCAACAACGTCAAATTTTAGACTTAATAAGATTGGATTAGATGTGTTTATAGAGTGGGAAGAATCATGGAATGATTCAGAGTACAATTACGAAGAGCCGATAATTGTACATAATGATTATGTTAAACATCGTAAGTTATACCCGTTAAAACCTTACTATATGAATTCAGGTTGTGAAAATGTTTCATTTAATAGTTTTTATAACTCTGAATATAACGCTTCATGTCGTGGTCCAAATAGGCTTAGTATTAGTCCATTATTCGGGTCTATCTTTTACCGTTTAACTCCAACCACAACCTGGACAGACGTAACAACTGTTTGGACTAAAGACCCGGAAGCAATGTTAGAGTATATACATTTATGGGAAGTTCCATATGCTGATAGAGGTCATCAATCATACTACGAATATGAGTCTGACATATTTTCGAATGCCTATCGAGGTAGGTGGTATGAAAATACATACTGGTATCCAGTATTTCCTACGAGTACTAGATTAAACTACACCTCCTTAGACGGTACACGAATTTGGGAGAACACCCGTAATTATAGCTATAAACTATGGATTCTGTCTGAAGATAAAGATTATTTGCCGCCAGAAAACAACGTTCGTCAAATCACAATACCAGACAGACATGAATGAAGAATGCTGTGGAATGATTAGAAGGATTTACGAGTTCCTAGACCCTGAATACTTTCCGGCTGAAATGCCGGAAAAAATAACGGTTAATGCTGATAATCCAGAGAACAGAATTAAACGAATAAACACATTGCCAGAAACCTTGGAAAAATATCACCTGGACCCCCGACTTTTATAGTCCGTTCTTTAATCGTTACATCGAAGTTAAGGGAGTATTAACTGATTCATTTAAGCTAAAAATGCAGTTATTGCAGTACCTTAATCCTGGTTTAGTCAATCAGTGTTGGTTTGTTATAAGGGGGACATCCTACCGATGGCAAGGCATCTCATTTATCAATATCGACGAGTTTAAGGGGCTTTTGAAAAACTTAGAGATTCCAAGGGTAAACAATGAATAAACTGCACTACAAGGGGTTATTTTCCATTGACGGTGAGTTAATAAACACCACCTATAACCCACACCTATTTGAGTCAGAAACCACTCAAATAGCCTACCGGATACTAACCCCTATAAAGGAACATAAAACCCAGGAAATCCTTGATTTAGCTTATTCCTATATGGGTTGTTATAGCCCTAGGGGGGACTACAGAGGTCACGACGCTACAGCAAGGTTGACAAATGAAGGCAGCCTACGAGTATCAATTGTTGGTAACCCTCAATTTTGGGAGGTATGCAAAAAAATTTCAAACGTCATAATCAATCATCAAAGGATAGTTAATCATGAGTATCGGATATTACGGCAAAAAACAGGACGATAAATTTAGTTATTGCAGTGCAGTTAAGCCCGGTGAAACGGCAACCTTTCTAATTGTTGATTATGCATAATTCCGAATTAAGTCACCTCATTTATGGATATTCGGGAAAGGTGTATCAGGGGATTTTTCTAACTTCAATGATAGGGATTGGAGTTATTCCAAAGGTGATAAAGAATTAATTGCTGTACGGTTTTGTATTGAAAAATACGAGACTGAATATAACGGCAAAAAACGAGAATACACCCCTACATCTCCAGAACTCGCATTGCTTAAAATAGTCGAAAGTGACTCAATGCTTACAGACGGTTCTGTGATGTTTACAGCAACAATAAATCTAAGTCAATCATCAGTCAGACCTTCTGACAGGATATTAGAGGGAAATATCGGAGACGATAATTTAAACTCTGATATTTCTAATATCTTAGAAATTGAATGTATTAATCCATTCAATCAATCTTTCGCTACTTACTCAATCGGAGATATTGACGCTTTCATTGAATCCAAAACTAAAAATAAAGCAGGATTTAATGGAAAGGCAAAATACAAAACCTTCGAGGAAAGGTTAACAGAAGGGGCTAAGGTTTTGGATTGTGACCCTAGCTTTGAGAGTCTTTATAACAAGGTTAAACAACTTGATTCTAATGTATTAATTGCATTAATTGAATTACTGCGATTAATGTAGTCACAAATAAATCCCCCCTAAATATTTAGGGGGGAATAACTACCATACCATGTCAACAAGTCAAGAGCGATAAGAGGTTACTACCATGTCTGAGGACTATATTGATTATAGACTAATTAGAAGTCAGATGTCATCTGAACTAGAAGAAATAATCACAGAAGGCAACCTGGGTGAGCAATTAGAGTCTGTTTTACGGGCTGTCTGTGTTCTACCATATCCTGATATTCAGTTTCCAATTATCGCCTCGTTTATAGCGTCTCCAGTAACGTTAATGTCTACCGCTGGTATCCTGTTCCTTTGGGGGTCTAGCGGTACTGGAAAGTCACAGATAGCTACCGTAGCATCTGAACTATACAAGACAACCTCGGTGCTTGCTAATAGCACTTTCGCTTCACTGAGAAACAAGATACAACATGAACGATTTTATGACCCCCTTCAATGTGAATTTGAGAAAAATTTTATATTGGTATGGGAAGATATCACCCCTAGCTTATTAATTGAAAATGAGAATATGTTATCGCTTTTCAAGGTGTTAAACCGCAAAAATAGCCGAATAACCATCAGTAGTCAGACACCGGGAACTAACATGATTTTTAATGCTTTCGCTTTAAAGGTGATTAATTCAATACATCCATTGTGGACATTTTGGGAGTTAAACGAACTCAAAAGACGGATGTTTCCTATATGGTTTAAAAAGAGACTATGACATCAGAGGAATATAGGGGCAATGGTTACGAGTTAAGTGATTTAAACGATGTAGAGGATATTACGCTTGATAAATTATCATCTCAATTAGAAATTTTCTGGAGAAATATCGATAACTGCAATCAATACAGCAAGGTCAAAAAACAACTACAGAAACACAAAAAAGATATCATTAACGCTAGGTTATCAAGTGAAATTATTGTCACCCATTCATTGATTTATCAATTATCTATCAATGAATCAATTAAACGCTTCAATGATTACTGGGATTTTGTTAATGAAAAAATCTTGACTATATCATCAGGTACTGAACAATTTTTAGACAGTTTTATCACTCAAGGTATTGAGGCAAAAATGAAACAAAACAACCAGGCAATTAACGCGGGATGTCCTGAGTTAACCGAGGTTGTAACTGATATCGACCCGAAAGCGTTAAAAGAAGCCATTGAGAGAGCTAAAACAGATGGATATCTTGATAGTCGCGTTAATGTTTCAGAGTTGACTAATCTAATGAAAAATAGAGGATATAATATGATTAATCAGAACAGCAAAAATGTTTGGAGACACATCATATAGGAGACCAAAAAAATGACTCAAACCAACACAAATGCCATTATAAAGGCAAGGTTTAAAACATTTAAACAAATGGTAGATAGTACAGGCTACAACGCCAACAGAGAAGACGCTAAAGAAACGTTAATTTCAATAATGAATGATTGCGAGATTGAGTTATCCTTAGCAGAAGCAAAAAAACAATTATTGCTCAAACAGCTTAATTATATTAAGCATTTACTAACCAAAATCGAATAATTTAAACCCGTCCGAAATGACGTTAAACTATCACAACTTAACCACTATCAAAGGATAAATCCATGTCAATCAAATTAAGTACACCCGGATTAAACGTAGTAGAATATAGCTACATGAGTAATCGATTAAATCCTAACGTTGTAGGATTACTTGACTTAGTAGAACTTGCTATCACATCTGAACAATTCGACGAAATTGTCGAATTTATTCAAATCCACAGGCATTTTTTAAACGCGGAAATCGAGTTACTCAAAGGTATTGAAGCCTTGCTTGATGCAAAAATTACAGAACACAACAATAATCAAAATCACCCCGATAATGATGATCACAAGTTCAATTAATCAATAGGAAATAAAGCCATGAATGAGTTTGAACAAGAAAAAATGATGGTTATTGCAGAAATGGCTAGGGAGATTTTTGTCAGATTAGCTGGCAATAATTTAACAGCAACTCGTGAGGATAGAATCACGATAGCAGAAATTGCTCATAATTACGCTATTGACTTTCTGGCAGTACACGAGAAATGGGTAGAATCTCAGTATCCAATTATTACTCGATTCGATTCAGACGTAATATCACCTGAATGTAACCTTAATGGTTATAACAGCGATATCCTACTGGGAGGTGATTTTCATGCCTAAGCTACTCCCAGTAGTCACACTAACAGGGTCTTACAAAGGGTTTCTGGTAGGTCATGGTAATATCTGTATCGAAGTAGGTTCTTTAGAATGGTTTAAATACCTAGAAACCCATAAATCTTTTTCAGTAGAGGTTAATGGTAAACGATTTACAGCTTGCAAAAAACTCTCAATTAATGGTTTTACCTACTGGAACCTCAAAGGGTGGGATGGTAGCGTCAATCATCACATCTACATAGGGAAATCTGACCAACTCATTGTAGACAAGCTAACAGACGTAGCGTTAGCTATGATTACTAAGTGCAGAATGAGTAACAGCTAAACCCTAAACCCTAACACCTAACACCTAACAGCTAACCCTAACTCAATAACAACCTTAACCCTTATCGTGTCCTATCATGATAGGGGTTGTTTGTATTTTTTGCCAGTAGTCTATTGCCAGTAGTCTATTGGAAGTTTATATGAACCCACCCCTAGTTTACCCACAATAAACACCCTAAGCCAAAACCTTAACCCGTCTATTAGGGGTAATCATCCTGTGCGGAACCCAGTACCCCTATAAATTGGAGACTTGTCTAGCGGTATGTAGGTATCGGTTTCGATGGGGAATCAATTCTCTAGGATTATGTAGGTATCAGCGAGAGATGACGAAACAAGTTACCAGTTGAAAAGTTGTTTGGGGGTATCGCTTCAGTATGTCATAGCCAGGTTAGTCGTGATTATGCGATCGCATTTTGTTGGTAGTGAGTAGGCTCCTCAATATTTCACCAATAATCTGACTCCCATAGGGAACCAGGTAGGCGGTCTGATATCTTTGTACATTGATAGGAGTATCGTTGTACATTGATAACCTAGTGGGTTCCCCCTACGGCTATCGTGTTGACTTGGAAGCATATCCCCCCCCTAACCGAAACAAACACTCTTAGGGGTGCGACCGATGTGATAGCAGTCAATGGTTCGTAACGAACCGATAGGCTTGCCATTGACTGCTATCACGAGAGAGTTACCTTATCGGTGTTTGGTTAGGGGGGTGGTATGGGTATTTGACAGATTGATTAAGTTGTGCTTGTTGACTGAGTAATCAACCTATTGACAGAATTATTTTCCTGTGCTAGGACTAGATTGTGAGTAATATATGAGTAATTAGGTACGACTATCGGGTTAAAGCAATTCCCGCGATAGTAGTCAGGATAAGGGTTTAAGTTAAATGGCTCTGGCGGGATTTGAACCTAATACATAGCCTATAACCCCTATTCTACCGTTACTTAGGTGTTACTCAAAACCATAGCAGGATCTATCAATCTGTAGCCATAAAATAACCCCTAGGGGTTTAATCTAGGGGTGTTAATTTATGAAAGGTTGACGATTAGATTAATCTATCAGATAGATAACTCTAAGAAATAATTTAGCTTCAGAGCTATCAATATCAACCCCTAACGCTGTTAACCGTTCTATAGCCACGTTCAATGGTATAGGTAACTTAGAAACCCCTTTGAGAACTTCTAAGGTAGCGTCAATGCCTTCTGTCTTGTATTTACCCTCATTGACGATTGTGCTATGTCCCATAAGTCTAGCTCGCAACTCGATAGGTAGTCCATATTGTTCACCTAACAGGTTGTACAGTCTACGAAAAGCATATTTCTGGGTTACCGGGCATTTCATAGATTGAATTCTGTTACTAAACGTTGCGTCAAAGCCTCCAGCTATGGTTTTGGGTTGACTGCCTTTTTTCGGGCTATATTCTGGTAACAACGGCCGTTTCAATTCTAGGAAATCAAACATTTCGGGACTGGGAATTGGGGCTACAACCCTTCCCCCTGTTTTAATACTCACTTTCCGACCTTCTGCGTCAGTAAAGTAAGTGGTGCGAAACGTTCAGGCATGAAATAGGGTTGAAATACCCGAAGTAACCGCCTGGTGGGGACTTCAACCCCTTGGTTGAATATAAGGAACGCACTCGTGACCATCCTCATAACTGTTTATATGTCCCAACGTTCGGTATAGAGATATACCAAACAAGGCAGGGAACCCAAGGTCAAAACGAACTAACCCATACAAATTCCTTATAGTAAGCCCAGAAATGGATAAGTAAAGTTAGGAAATTAGGGTAACGGCGATAGCCACCCCCAATTTTGGGAATCACAACCTCAGGATTGAAGCGGGGAACGGAAAGCTCCTAGGTGTAACCCAACACCAGAACCGAGACCACTGCCAACCATCCATGATTAGGGAAACCGAATGTCCGGCTTGAACCATCGTCATTATTGAGCAGCGAAACAGGTTGATACGCTGCGCTCAAAAGAGTAAGGGGAAAAGTAGGGTAATCACTTCATCACCTACACAGACCTTTAAAAGTACCCCGGTGGATAGGACAAATCTAAAGATGGAATGCCCATATAAACGGAACGTTTTAACCCCTCTTAGGCTCTGATAATCTGGTCGAGAAAGTCAGTAGTGAAAGTGTAAGCGTAAGCCTATTAGGGGGTGAGATGTGACCAGAAGCCAACGCCCGACTGTAATGGTAGGGATATGCTAACGGGTCACGGTTTGATTGTAAAGAAATAGAGTCAAGTAGGTGTACAAATGGCGATAGCGAGTTTAAAGAAAGGATTTGGGAAATCAAAACCAATCAAGACTACGAACAACGCATGGAAGACCATCCCGTGGACTAAGGTTCAACGGAAAGTTTTCAAGCTCCAAAAGAGTATATTTCAAGCAGCTAAATCGGGACAGGACGCAAAGGTAAGAAGGTGGCAACGTCTATTGGTGAAATCATATTATGCCCGACTCTTAGCAGTGCGACTGTAGGGGCGGGTTCCACGGTCAGCCATGCTTCCCAACAGTCAGCTTAATAAACCCGCCCCCCCAAGCGGGTCAAGGCAAAAAGACGGCTGGAGTAGATGGTGTGATAGCAATATCCCCTAAACAAAGGCTAGAAATGACCGAGAAAATCAAAGAAAACCTCAAAGCAAAACCACTGCGACGGGTGTGGATTCCAAAACCTGGTAGGGATGAAAAAAGCTGGAATAGGAATACCCACAATCCAAGATAGAGCAAGGCAAGCCTTGGTTAAGTCGGCTCTCGAACCTGAATGGGAATCGAGATTTGAAAGCACAAGCTATGGGTTCCGTCCCGGACGGTCAGCCCAAGATGCAATAGCACGAATTTACTCAAGTATCAACAAGGGTGAATATTATGTACTCGATGCTGATATAGCAAAATGTTTTGACCGAATAAACCATGATTACCTACTGTCCAAAATTCATTGTCCAAGCTGCCTAAAAAGAGACCTGAAACAATGGCTCAAAGCAGGCGTGCTAGATAACGGCGTATTTGAGGATACAGAATCAGGGACACCCCAGGGAGGGGTAATAAGTCCACTCCTAGCTAACATCGCATTGGATGGCATGATTAGGTTCATAGAGACAATGTATCCAAAGAAAGCAAACAGAGCGCAGGCTACTGTTATAAGATACGCCGATGACTTTGTAGTGATATCCCCATCACTAGAAATCATTGAACAGTGCAAAACTGCTATTTCCGAACGGTTAAAACCTGTGGGATTAGAAATAAAACCTGAAAAGACTCGAATCTGCCATACGTTCAAACCTATTGAATATGAAGGCAGAACAGAGGAGCCAGGATTTGATTTTCTAGGATTCAATATCAGGCAATATCCAGCAGGAAAATATAAATCTGGGAAAACAGGGGGAATGGCAAGCCGATTAATCGGTCACAAGACCCACATTAAACCCAGCCAAAAAGCAGTTGCCCACACAGAAGTGATAAAAGGTGTAATTAAACAATTTAAAACAGCACCTCAATCAACCCTAATTAACAAACTAAACCCAATTATTATGGGATGGTCAAACTATTACTCAGGGGTAGTCTCAACAGAGACATTCACCAAACTAGATAAGACAATCTGGCAAATGTTACGGGCATGGACAGTATCAAGATGCGGAAAGGCAAGTCACGAAAAGCTAAGAAATTATTTCAGACATGGAACAATTAAACTTAGCAATGGGAAAGAAAGACACGAAAATTGGCTGTTCCAAACCAAAGATGGGTTACATCTATTCAAACACAACTGGACTCCAATTGTCAGACATACCTTAAGACGCCCTGACGCAACACTTTATGACGGAAATTGGACCTACTGGGCAAGCAGGAAAGGACGAGCAATCGATACGCCAAATAGGGTAGCAAAACTACTCAAAAAGCAAAAAGGTAGATGTACCTGGTGTGGGCAATTCTTTACCCCATCAGATTTAATTGAAATAGACCACATTGTACCTAGAAGCCAAGGCGGAAAGGATGACTATAAGAATATTCAATTATTACATCGCCATTGTCACGACGATAAAACAGCTCTTGATGAAGAGATGATGCTGTACTCTTAACAAGGAGACGGTCAAACTAGGAGCCGTATGAGGTGAAAGTCTCAAGTACGGTTTTGAATGGGAGGGGTAGACCGTGAGGTCTATCTCGACCCCTAATTAATCTCCTAATACAAGATAATTATCTTGATTATCAGGGTCTGATAGTGCTTTGATGATTACACCATCATCCGTTACATAACGTTTGGTTAGATTAACAGCAGCGGCTATTTCAGTTGGTCTCAGTCCGTACATTACTGTCATACCCGTTACCCATAAACAGCTATGTCGGGATGATTGATGTTGTGAGTTTCTGATGGTATAGGCTTCCTGTTTGGTGTTAAACCACCAATCTTTAAAGGCATTAATGCCTATACGCTGCTTAACGGTGAATCGTGTTTGTTTAGGGTTAATAGGCTCAAGCTGTTTAAGCAAATGGTCTTTGTTAGGTGATTTCTTAGCTATGGCTTTTAAGATGTAGTAACGTTCTTTAAATGTTTTGGAACCTACTAATTGTTCTCCGTTCTGTAGGGGAGTGTATAGCATAGCTTTAAAGCCCTCCCACGTGGGGTGAATATCCCAGTTAGGAAACTGGTCAAAATATACCCCTTTACTTTGATGGTAAGATGTTAAATCGCTTACGATATCGCGAGAACGTTTCCTTCCTGTGTTGCGGTTGTACCCGGCAAAATACTCATCCTCCAGTTGTTGAAATATTTCCCGGTAGGTTATCAGATTATCCTCAATCTGATTTTTCCCTAGGATGGTTTTATCGTACCAATCCCAAAATTCACTAGCGCTAGTGATAGTCCCTAGGGCTTCAGATACCAATTTAGCTTTCTTGACGCCGTCTATCACCCCTTCTGGAGTACACTCAAGGTTAGCCGTTTTGGAGCTGCGTTTCCCGGTAGGTGGTTGCTTAAACTGCAATAAGAGATTGTACCTAAGCCCTGACTTCTGGATTTTAAGGCTAACCCCCCTAGGACACTCACCCTTAAACTCCTGATAGGCTTTCAAGAATCTAGCATAGCCCCCGTCATAGTTACCCTTTCCCCCTACTGTAGGGGTATTGATATCGTTACTCATTTTTTACTCACTTGTTATCCTGCTATGGTTTTGAGTAACACCTAAGTAACGGTAGAATAGGGGTTATAGGCTATGTAGACGCATCTCCACCATCACCCGCACCACCGATCGCGGGGTGTAAAACTCGCCCCCTCGCTTGCCCTCGGACCCGGCAAACTGGCCGAGAAAATACTCATACACCCGCCCCAATACATCCCTGGCGGTGTCCTGCGCCTCCCCTAGGGCAATGTTAGAGATCAGGTCGATCAACTCCCCCAGCATTACGGCATTCAAGGCGGGGCGGGCGTATTCCTTGGGCAGAACCCCCTTCAGGGAGGAATTCTCCTTTTCGATCGCCAGCATAGCCTCATCAATCAGCTTGCCAATGGTCGGCTGCTTGGCGTTGGCTTGCGGGTGCGACCACCGCGCCGCCTGGGGCACCCAAAACACATTTTCTGCTGTATACTCATCGGAATCTTCCACGCCTTCGGGGTATTCCTCGGCTAGTTCTCGCTGTCGAGTCTCAAAGCGATCGCAGATGTGCTTGAGAAATATTAGCCCCAGGGCAACGTGCTTATAATCGGAGGGCTCCATATTGCCGCGTAACTTGTCGGCTGCCTTGAAAAGTTCCGCCTCATAACCAAGACTGGCACCATTATTTTTTGGGGATGGGGCTGATTTAGGCATAGGGACAAAAGGCGATCGTTCGTTTACTAAGGAAACATTATATGGGAAACCAATCGCCCCAATTACAAACATTCACCCGACAAAAGGCGATCGCTCCTTGAACTCCCGCCGACTTCAGCCAGTTTTCCAGAATTAAAGCTACATCAAGGAAGATACCGAATTGGGTTTTGGCGACCTTCGGCTGTAAAAATAACAACCACCTTTTCACCTGGCTTGAGCAAGTCACGGGCTTTCACAAATAACTCCTACAATATCAATAATGGCAAGGTGTGATCAAACTGTACCATGAAACTGGCAGGAAATTCCCGTCGGGTAGGCTTTCCCTTTTGTCGTCATTGGTGCAATAATCACCGTGGCAATATAACGGTTCATTTCATAGGGTGAGATGATCACACAGGGTCGTGTTTTGGGAGTTGCCCATTTTAACGATTCGGGTTCTAATCACTTTGCTGATGCTTGGATCGCCTTAAAGGCAGGATGTAACTACATTGTAACCACAAGCCAAGAAGCGGTCAATTGATGGAGCATCAGCCTGCTTTACCTGTACTTCTCCTCTAGTAGTCTACATAAGGTTCTGGGGGTTCTTCTGTTCCTAACTGAATGACTTTAATGAGGCTTTGAGTCCAGGGATGAAGCTCCGCAAAATAATTCACATTTTTTGTTGATGAATTCACGGTGAGGGTTTCCTGTTGAATTGAAGTTAACAAGCACTGGACTAAACGCCAGCGATCGCTAATTGGCAACTGCCAGACTCTCACCGATAACCTCTGTTCCGTCCGCACCAACGCAGTGTTAACTAGTCAATAAGTTACACAGGAGTAAACACAGTGTTCACTGACAACTTCGATTCTAAGGCTTTACGATTTGCTCAAGTTCAATATTCGCCTCGGCTTGAAGACCAAGGCATCTAGCAATACCCTCCACATCTGTACTTAAACGACAACCCAACGCTAACCTCAAAGAATGGTCTGGTTGCTCCGTCATTTGATAGGCATGAATATGCATAGAATCTCCTAATTGAGCTTGATGACTGATATGTGAAAAGCTAAATTCACGCTGTATATAATCTAGGAAACAATCTTGAATTACAAGAACCAGCTTTTTATTGATATGCTCAAAAGTCTCAATTTTATGATGTAGCTGTATAAGGATTGTTTTAGCTGTCATTTTCCAGTTCATACCGAAGGTCTTTTGGGATTGACTTTGGTTATCTTCTGTAGGAACTCCCAGTTCTTCAAGTAACCGTTGGCGTTCCGGCCACACAGTACCGGTTGTATCCAGCGTTTGGAGTTCAATGCCAACAAAATCCTTCACCTTATTATTTAAGGCAGATACGAGAAAATAATCCACATTCCCTCCTGGAATTGAAATTTCTGAAACCAGATGCAATTCATTTCCAGGTTCATGGTTCGTTAACAAGTGTAAGCAGTCTATGAAGATCTGTTTTCTCTCTAGCAACCTATGAGGACAAATGATGACCGGAATCGCATTTTTGCCATAGATTACTGAGCAGGTACCTATGGATATATCAGGTTGACTTTTGCGGACTTTTATACAACGCCTTTGTAAATATGGACAATGTTGCTCTCGAATAAGACTTGTCCAATCTATATGTTCGGGTTGATTTATTGAATATCCAAAAATCTCAATTATTTTACTCATAAAATTGTTTCACTTCTGGCTTTCGCTATCTCTAAGTAATGATGGGAAATATCTATCCCGCAGGACTTTCTGCCAAGTAACTGGGCTACCAACATCGTAGTTCCAGTACCACAAAAAGGATCTATAATAATTCCGTTAGGTGGACAGGTAGAAGATATGGGAATTTTACAAAGATCGACGGGATAGGGTGCAAAGTGAAGTTCTCGTTTTTGAGTATCTTCTGGAAGAATTTCCCAAACATCACTTGGCTTAGATCCTTTAGGATGATATTTCAGAAAGTAAAATCCTTTTTCTTTGAGTTCTTTGGCCCGACCAGAAACTTTCTCAGAATCAGAATGCGTGGTTCTTTGTTGCCCTCGAATAATCATCCTGAAATCAGAAATAATGCCATCAGAAACTTGACGAAGAATTTCTTCCAATGCCTGATAAGCATTGCGTTTTTCATTTTCAGATAGGTCAGTGGATAGCTCGATTTTTCGCTTATAGCGAATCCCAGTGACACCCGTCGCCGAAACAACAGAACCATTCACTACTTTCGTCTTTCTTGGTGAAGAACGAATAGAATCTATATCATAGTAATACTTTGGTGACTTCACGAAGTGAAACAGGTTTTCATGTATATTTCTCAATCTATCCTTAGAATGGTCTGGTCCTCCTTTAACTTTGTTCCAAATAACGCTATTTCTTAGGATCCAGCCTTGATTATCTGTCAAGTTCAAGGCGATACGCCACGGTAAGCCGAGCAAGTTTTTGTGGTAGTAAGAATCGCCAATGTTGAGCCAAAAAGAGCCTGTTTTCTTCAGAACTCTATGAACTTCAGAAAAAACTGAGCATAAGTTATCTACATAAGTCTTGAAATCCGGCTCCCATCCGATTCCGCCTGCGTCATATTCTCTTTTTCCCCAATAGGGTGGACTAGTCATACAACAATCGAAAGAATCACTGGGTAGCTCTTTCATGACTTCAAGAACATCTCCCAACAAAAGCAAAGGGGCGATACTTTTATTTACTCGATAATTTTCAAATTGCTCTTGAAAGTCTTGATTGACTATGAGACAGTCACCAAATAGTGGTAGCCGAAGGTTCTGTGGTGATTGTGATGGAGCATCATCCTCTATTCGCATTTTTGATCCTTGAACTTTCAAGCAGCACCAGTGCTCCTACAGGTTTTTGAACCTTTAGGGGATTCTACAACAGATAGAGCTAATGTATTAGTCCAGAGCAGCTTCAAAGTAAAGCTCAACCCAACTCCATAGTTGCAACTACTCAGTAACAGCATTTGCTGTCCCATATAAGTGTCATTCACCAATCAGGGGGCTTACCCTTTGCTACCGAGCTAGCTAACTATTAATTAGGCAGCGATTAGCAGCCTAACATACCCAAGATGTGGAAAGCTGAACCCTCCATAACTAAGCTGTGCTGGGATTTTAGCACATAAATATCGAGGTGTCAAAAATTGGTAGATTTAGCATACACAAAACTTCATTCCTCGCCCAATTCCTTAACTGGCAAGGGGTTCAGCCTTTTTTAAAGGTGGATGTTATACAGAATCAAGGGGATATGCACCTTAGCCTCAAAAAGCTACAAGCCTTTACTGCCAGGAGTTACTGTTTTTAATCACTCTGGGCAAACAATCGCCGGATCAAGGTTTCCATCTGCTCCGACTGAAAGGGTAAATTCGGATACACATCAAACCCGGAAAAGGCATTTTTATCGGCTTCCCAAACATTCATCCGACAAAAGGCGATACGGCTACCGCCACGCTCCGCGATCGCTCATTCAACTCTCGCCGACTTCAGCCAGTTTTCCAGAATTAAAGCTACATCAAGGAAGATACCGAATTGGGTTTTGGCGACCTTCGGCTGTAAAAATAACAACCACCTTTTCACCTGGCTTGAGCAAGTCACGGGCTTTCACAAATAACTCCTACAATATCAATAATGGCAAGGTGTGATCAAACTGTACCATGAAACTGGCAGGAAATTCCCGTCGGGTAGGCTTTCCCTTTTGTCGTCATTGGTGCAATAATCACCGTGGCAATATAAAGGTTCATTTCATCCTGTGAGATAATCGCACAGGGTCGTTTTTTCTTAATTTCACTGCCAATTGTGGGGTCAAGATTAACCAAAAAAACATCGAAATGCGATCGCTACCACTCCCATTCGCTTTGTTCCCAATCGGTACTGTTTATATGTGAGACTCACTTTTAATTTCACATTGTGAATCGTACAAGGTCACAATTTATGGGAATTCCATTCACTAAGTTGAGCAGTGCTTTATCGCTAACTATAGGAACTCAACGCTCTAGTTTTTTGAGTTCCTCGATATGGTTTGCTCCTCACTGTCTTAGGAGTAATGAATTGGCATACTCAGCATAAGTTCTACACTTTTTTATTTGTGCAGTTGCCTCTGGGACAATTGAGTTCAACCCACTGATAAGCGTTTTCTTCTCCTCAGCAGCAAGTTGCTGATCTTCCTGAGCCTGCTTTCAGCTATCCCTGTAGTTACTTAAATAGGCATCCAAAGAGGCAAAAAATTGATCAAACCGCTGTTGGAAATCATCATCAAGATACTTATTCAAACTTTCTTCAAGAGCAGTAATACTCGCTTGCATTGAATAATTTATTTCAGGAATCAACTCATTTAGTGAAACCGTATAATAATCTATATTCTTGTTAGGACGCTTTCGTTTTTATGTAAGACCGATTGGTATTATCCAAAGCCAATGCCACCACACTCTTTTGTGAACTGTTACTTCTTCATATCCCTGATCTATGGTTTTGGTTTGGCTTCTAATGTGAGGTCTATTAACAGATATATGGTCAGATGTATCTACAACAGGAGGGGGTAGAGAAAGGGTGATATCAAAAGATTTATTAAGACGGGTACGTGCTCTTTCAATAATGGGGTTTGTTTCTTGTTCCAAAAAACTCATTAATTTTGAACGTGCTTTCTCAACCTCGCGAATCGTTTCCTCTCGAAAGGCGACCAGAAGACTCTCTGCTCGTTGCTTGGCATAAGCAACGGCTCCATTGGCAAATTCCTCTGCTTCATCATCACTCTTAAATTCCAAGATTCCAGAACTCTTAAATTCTACGGCGTTTTTCAGTCTTTCGGAAATCCATTTAGGAAATAATTCAAAGCTACCCAGCGGAGTCGTAAAAATTTTTCTTGCTTCTATGTCTAGCCTTTGGATTAAATTAGCTTGCTCATAGTCTTCTTTGGCAAAGTAATCTTCAAGACTTATGGCTGCTGTTTCCTTTAATTTCCCAAGTAAGTCTTCAAGATTTTTTTGAAGATGATTCTTGATATTATCAACTTCTTTAAGTCGCTTACGACTCAGTTCAAGATGTTCAAGATCTTGCTCCAACGCTGCCACTTCTAACCTGAGTTTCTCTTCGTCTTTAGCAATGGCACTACTTCTTAGTATAACGTCATCTCTCAATTCTTCTAAACGTTGACGGCTAAGATTAAGTGCAGATTTGATACATCTGGGAGCAGCACTTTCCATGAGAACATTGATGGCGTTCTCCAAGAAGGGCTCAAAACCGGACTTCTTCCATAATCTCTGAGCCTTTTTTTGCAATTGTTCCAATGAACAATCTTCAAGTTCCTCTTCCCAATCAATCCCAAAAACTTGCTCTGCTAAAGCTCTTGCAGTTTTCATCTCCTCTTTTTTAATATTAGGGTGATGTTGCATTTCCGAAAGGAAACTCGCCGCACAAAAAGCCCATCTGGCGGCTACCTCAAACACCCTTCCTGCATCACTTGATTCACCCAATCCCAAATCAGCAATGACAAACTGCTTCACCTTCTCAGATGTCATCGGATCTTTTTCAGTTCTTTGATCAACCTTATTGACAAGAACATATAAATTCTCTTTCCCTAACAATCGAACAACCGGTTCAACTTGGCGCTTAATTTCCTCTGCTGCTTTGTTATTTAACTGTGTAAAGTCAAGGACAATTAGAACCATTGAACTTCGGCGTAATTGCTCTGCTACAACCGCAGACAATCTCAGGTTTTCTCCGGCTTAATTAGGTCCGGGAGTATCAACAATAACGAGATTTCCTAAGAATTTAGATTGACCAGCATCTGTGGCTTTCCAGAAAGGAGTATAGATGCAGGGAACGTCAAAATATTCTTGATTTAATGGATCTATCAACGGCTCAAGAACTGTACAAACGCGAACGATGTCATTCAAATCCGTTAATGTTTGTTTGATGCCTTCTAACCCCCCTATCTCAGACTGAATCGAGAAGCCATCTTGAATTTTCGGAATCAGTGAAGTTAAATGGGGATACTTTGCCATTTTGGTAACTGCCTGATTTAGACCGTTTGTTTTAATTTTCTGCTGTAGAGTTGAAAGAGTCCTCTTTAAACATGAAATAGTATTTGGCTTCAGCACTAAAACTGGCTGTGCTTTATCAGAACGAAGAATAATTTCCGTGGGTAACGTAGTCATGGCTGATGCCCGACTAGGTAATATATCTTGTCCAACAATCGCGTTGATAATCGTAGACTTCCCCGCCTTCATAGGAGCAACGATCGCCATGACTAACTCAAGATCTTCTACATTCTTTTTGGCATCTACAACTTCTTTTTGAAACCCGGCATACTTCTTACCTGAAGGGTCAGAAATCAACAGATTACTGGCACGATACATTAACTCTTCGATTTTCTTAAGTAGACTTATTACGTCTTGTTGCAAGTCCTCAAGATTTGGTTGTAGAAAATCTGTACTCATGATGGGTTATTAGAATCAATTGACTTAACTAGAGAAATATAGTTTGTATGATCACCATATCTTTAGGCATTTGGGTTAATTCATCCTTGCTCAAGATCTTGTGTAACTCTCTGCCAACTGGTCTAACTTAACCTGGCTGCAAAACCGACAGCATTTAGCCACGACTCCACCGAGGGCTGGCGACATAACCATTATTAATTAGGCGGCGATTAGCAGCCTAACATACCTAAGACTTTAGGAAGCTGAACCCTCCATAACTAAGCTGTGCTGGGATTTTAGCACATAAATATCGAGGTGTCAAAAATTGCTAGATTTAGCATACACAAAACTTCATTCCTCGCCCAATTCTTTAACTGGCAAGGGGTTCAGCCTTTTTTAAATGTGGATGTTATACAGAATCAAGGGGATATGCACCTTAGCCTCAAAAAGCTACAAGCCTTTACTGCCAGGAGTTACTGTTTTTAATCACTCTGGGCAAAGAATCGCCGGATGAAGGTTTCCATCTGCTCCGACTGAAAGGGTAAATTCCGATATACATCAAACCCGGAAAAGGCATTTTTATCGGATTCCCAAACATTCACCCGACAAAAGGCGATACGGCTACCGCCACGCTCCGCGATCGCTCCTTGAACTCTCGCCGACTTCAGCCATTGTTCCAGATAATCTATCAAATCGGTGTAACGGTGAAGCCGAAGGTTTCAAATACTCCGACTACCTCACGTCCGCTGAGAACAGGAAGAGTAGAGGACATGATTACGCCATTACCTCTACTTGGCAGGTTTCAATCGTTAGGGGTAGCCCACGTTCTGCACGAACTTCAAGGCAAGCGATAATTGCATATCTGATATTTTCTAGAGCTTCTGCCCTCGTTTGACCTTGGCTGACACAACCCGGAATGCTGGGACACTCTACAACCCAAACTCCATCTTCGTCACGGTCAAGTGTTACAGTCAACTTCATCAGTTTTCACCATGAAAATCTAGGAGAATATTGGTATCAATTAAAACTCTCACTGAAGGTATTTCTCCACCCGATGCTCTTCTAGCATCACAGCTACTTCTTGGTCAGTTGGTGCAGGCTGGTCTGTTTTGAGTAAGGCGCGCATTCGTCGAATTGCACCATAACGATCAGGCTTTGCACTTGGGGTATTCTGCAAGGACTCAATTATAGCACTGACCAACGCGAGGCGATCGCTCGGTGATAACTTGATAGCTTCTTCCTTCAGGTTTTGCAGTAACATAGACAGCTCCCTAAAAATCACAATCGCCCCAACTCCCCTAGATTCTTCAAGTCTAACTCAAAATCTTCTACGTCGCAGGAGTAGATGGGAATATTAAGATGCTGGAGTGGAGCTGTCGCAGATAACCTTTGATTCTTACCGATTACCTCTCAATCGGTCGGCTCCAACGCAGTGTTAGGCTTTGACTGGGGTTTAGGAGAAGCGTTTATACGAGTTAACTGACTTGGCTGGCGATCGCTTTAGTTTTTCTGTATGATGATTGTGGCCATGAGTAATGGCTACTTGACAACCCGTTATTCGTTAGGGCCACAGACAACTCTACTCCCAAGTCCTAACGGATTCTTGTGGCTTTGGCTTGATTGTGCGATCGCGTTTACCTCTTGTCCCTGGCTGTTCATTGCTAAGTATTTTGTAAATCAACTTCATCAATTCATTGTCTCTTGAGTTGACCTCTGCTATTAACTTTTGGTTTTGCTTCATCAAAGACCACACTAAAAATATCACTACCCCATCACTTCCTACCCGTAATAATTCTGGTAAAACATCAGTCGCCATAATCTTTATATTTTTGGTTTTGGATATTTAACGGAAAATAATCTTGATTTTTGGTTAAGTATTTTTCCATGTGGTTGATGTTTATCCATATAAGTTTATTATGGTCTTCTATTTCTCGCCTAAGCGTTGATGATATTCTGTTTAGCTCTTCTCTGTTTCTGTTGACTTGTACTCTAATTATTGTGTATTGAACTGATACATACCAGACCGTACTAATGAGTGAAAGTATCCAACTTATAATTACCGTAATTTTCTCAATTTCAATATCCACGACGGAATTAACTCCTCTGTTGATGTGGATTTTTAATCACATTTTACTTGGGTTAATTTCAAGACTTTGACCAGATAACGCAGATAGAATCCGAATTATCTGGCAGCTTTAAATTTTCGACCAACTAACTTTTGACGTTCGGGACAATTATACTATTTTCATACTTTTCAAAAAAAGCTAGAGTTCTTTCTAACCTCCTAAAAAATGTCCCGTCTAAACTTTCTATTACCGGCCCAATACTTACTGCTGAGACCACATTAATTGCTTTATTTCCTGGTTGTTGGTTGTATACTTACTGTGCTTGATATAATGCCCCTACTAAATGACAAAATTCTACGGTAGCGTCCACACTATCACCGCTTGCCCCCAATGTTTCTAGTAAGGTTTTAAACTGTGAATCATCTGGGAGATGGTCGATTAATTGATTAAGAGAGATGTCCATGTTAACTTACAAAAGCCTCAATTGTTACGTCAAACTTTAGATCCATTGTAGGATGATTTTCGATCCATGTTGCGTTTTTGAAAAAACGGCGGCGGACTCCCAACCTTCTAATCACCGAGGGGTTGTCTGTAAATTCTTGAACTGGTGGATAGTTAATCAGTTGCGGTTCTTCTGTAACGTATACAGTCCTTTGCCCTGTTATCCAGTCAGAATTTTCAGAATCATTATAATAATGCCCTCGAATAAGCAGCATTGACCTATAGCCATCATAGGGATTTGTCCACCGCCCCCAATCAGTTGAAAATTTAAACCTCAACAATGAGTATTGAGTAACTGGGGGGCTGTGAATTATCCACTCTTGACTTGGCTGATAGCTTGAAGCTATCACCTCCCATGTGCCATAAGCATCTGTAAAACTCATGCTTTACTTGACAACTTGGCGGCGGTCTAAACCAGCACCTACTACTGTCCTACCATTAAGCGTTTTTCCTGTCGCTCTGTAATACGATAAAGCATCATCTATCTTGTCACCAGCGCAGAAAATTCTATAATTAATTTTTCTGCCTCCTGTGGCGCTACATCGTACATTAATCCTTACTAATTCCCCGGTTCGCATTAGTTCAGCAGTGTCATATAGTGGGGCTTTTAAATTTGCGGCTTCTGCCTCTCTAACCCCTAGAACATCAGCATTATCTGCTGTATACATTACATTACTAGCTCGAAAGACCCTAGCGGTTGCTCCTGTGCCTGTTTGACAAATTTTCGTTCTAGCTGCCATTTCAGAATCCTTTTATATTATTTAACGGTAATCAACTCGTACACGATCGCGACATGAAGTTATCACTCCCGTACCATCCCAGGGCTTGTTAGGTAGCACTTGGATGGCTTCAGTAACCTTGTCTGTAGGCACATAAATATCAGCACCAAAATACTTATTGTCTTTTCGGTAGTTAATTCGCATCTTCATTAAGAAACCCTCCTGCACAGCTTTATTTGGCTTAAGCATATGTGCATTTACATTTGTTGGATCTGTGTGGGCGGTCATTCCGAGATGTGTAGCAATGCCATTGTACCGATTAGAAAGCCGGGCAGCTACTTTAATGGTTCCCGTACCCCCTGGCGAGGGTGAATTCCAGCTATAAATTTTTGAACTATTTAGACTGGGCATAGAATACCTGCCTTGTTGTTTAAAAACTGATTACCACTACATTCATAACAGGTATTTTTAGGGTGTGCAACAGTTACGGAAACCTATAGGGTTTCCGAACATACAAGGGAGTTTGTTTGATCTAAAAAAATCGTTGGGGTTGTCTTCTAATCGGGATTCTTGTATATGTGCCCGTTGTAGTCACAGAGTATGATAGGCTCATTGAGCATCTCCAAAAACAATTTCGCCTCTCTAAAATAGACGTGCCCGACCGGACGGCGGCGGGGTGGTTTGACTTTGTTACCCAATATCGTCACTTCTGGGGGCGTAATAGGAAACGCTTGGGATGGATTTTGGTTGCTCGATGTAAAGACCTTTGAACTGTCAAACTCTATCTGCATCACCTGGCAGATTCGTTGATAAAGATTAATCCCCTCTGATGCACTGGTGACAAAAACGAAAGATTCCAACCCTTGGCGCTTGTCTCTATAGCTAACCGATTCCCTCCCCTTGTGAAGACGGAATTGTTGAGGTTGTAGAAAGTTTTGGACGATTCTCTGTGCCAAACTTCTGATATTAGCTTTAGTTAACAAGTCGCCAGTTCCGTTCGGGTTTTCTGTTTTTCCCACCAAACGGAATCCCACTCTTGCCTCTAATTGTCGGTAGCCTTTTTCCACATCCTCGATCCGTTCCAAAAAGTACAGCACAACCTTGGGAGCGCCCCGGTAACTAATACCCGTCGAGACCGTGCTATCCATTCCCTCACTGCTACCCCCACCCTCGTAGTGGATTTGTAGGATTTGCCTAATTAATTCCTTGTCGTTCCCCGTCAAGACAACTGATTTGTTCTGAGAGCGATCGGGAAAATATTCTATTGTGCGGTGAAGCCCAACATCTTTTGCTGTTTTTCGGGCTGAAGGTTTCCATTCAATGTAAGCCGGGCGAGAGCCTACCTCGTTCCTCCATCTGCTTATTGTCTCCCCATTGGAATCCTTAACATTAGATGAAGGATAGTTAGTTCTTAAATTGGGGAGTTTTGGGTTCACTCTGTAGCGCAGTTCTGGATAACCCGATGCCCAAACATCAAACCAATCCTCGAATTTTAGATCGCTGGCATTGAGAAGATGCTCGATCATCTTCTCCATCCATCCGAGTTGTGACAACTGCAATGCCAAGGCTGACTCAGAACCAGTCATCAGCAGCTTATAATCTGGGTTTTTTCTATCAGGTTGTAACTGATAAACGTTCCAGTTTGGCTGCAATTCTATTCGGACTCGTTCCGGCCGCTTATCTGATAGTTTCGTGATACGCCGTTGACGAGCCATCATGATGTAAGTTTGCTGAGTAAGTCTTCCAACTTCTACCATTGATATCCCTCCTCTCAGGTGATGAATTTATACCGGTATCCACTCCTCATAAGTTCCCTGCTCTGACAACAACTCACCGAGGGTTTCAAAAAAAGTAGATGTCATTGTTTCTATACCCTCCCATTGTTGCTCATTCACCCAATCAAAATATTCATCTTCTTTAACTTTCGCCCAAGTTTCTTATACTTTCTCCGAAACAATAAAAGGTGATTGCCCTTCCTTGCCCCAAGTATCTTCCTTATCCAACAACCTGGCTGCTACTTTTCTGGCGTTAATGTAAGTCATAACAAACAGTGCTTTTTTAACAACCTCTTGCACCGCATACCTCAGCGAGGATAACGCATCCACCAAAGTCTCTTTAATAGTCGGGTTAATCATACACATAGCGGCGATCGCACCTTCCCGAATCCTTAGCGTTGCTGCATTAACCGACTGCCCTACCTTCCCCGCCACCAAACTAGCCAATGATTTCCCGACTGTTTCCCCCAAGGGAACATATAAAGCATTAGCCGCTTGTTTTAAATCGTCCATCATTTTCTTGTCAGATTCTGCCCAATCAAAGTTATAGGCTTGAGAAACCCCTTGGGTCAATCTGCTCATCACTGTAGGTATTGTTACCCCTAAAAAACCGCCAACAAAAGCCGGATGGGCTGCTACTAAACTCCCTACACCCGCACCAACAAACCCTAATGCTTGTCCGCCAACAATCAGCACAGTCCCAGCAATTAAACCACCCGCTACAATCCCGGCTATTTTAGGAACCAGAGGAGCCTCTTGTAGCCATTCTTTGAAAAAACCCCAGTTCCCTTTTTTGATGTTTTCTGCAATAACTAAAGCTCCGCCCTTGACACTACCCGCCCACTTCTTAAAATCAAAGGCTTTTAAACTTTGAATCTGCTGATAAAAAGGGGTCGAAAAAGCATTAAACCACTGTGAAGACATTGCACCGCCAGCTATAGCGGTTGAAGTTAGTTCTCTCTGGTCTATCCCTACAACATTAGACATAATCTTAACCTATATTATCAGCGTCGAATGGTAATAAGTCTTTACTTCGGCGAAATTCAGTTAGATTTTCCCTTGATGACAAATTGTCGGATTTGATTTGGCGATTCATCATCAACTCATCATTAGTTTTTAAGAGGCGGGGGCGCTCTGTTTTACTAGGAGGACTTTTGGGCTTGTCTTTAAACCTCGGTTCTGTCATCGCATTATAATAATTCATCAACCAAGAACGTTTAAACTCTTCAAAGTCGCCGCCCCCAACGGCTGAAGCCATATTTAAATAGTCTAAATGTAGCCGAAAATCCAAGACAGCGATCGCTTCCTCTATTCTGTTGTTGGTATCAGTTCTTAACCCGGCTTTTTCATCTTTTTTAGATGGTGGTTTCCTACCACTACCGGAATCGCTCGGAGGGCGATTAGAACCACGGGGGGGATTTCTTTTGGTCACGATTATGTCCTCATTTTAGCTGCCATATTCAAAATTATCTCATAAAGGTCAGTGCTTTTAAACCTAAACTCATCAACCTCTATTTCATAATCACGAATCTCTAATAAATCGGGCAACATAGCTTCTGTCGTGTCTTCATCGTTTAAATCAAGTTTAGGCTCATGACCCTTTTTACTATCCTTACCGAATCCCTTACCAGCTCCCCAGTGTTTTTTACCAAACACATTAAACTCAATCGGTAAAGTCACCACCTTCGAGATAATAGGAATTCCCAACCCGTCCAAAATCGCCGACGTTCTGTAATATAACTTAGCTAAAGTCCGATACATTCTCGTCATTATATAAGCTAGGCGAATCTGAATATTTAACCGGTTAGCACTATCACCTTTCAACTCAATCAACAGTTCAGTCTGAGCCTTTAATATAGCCCCCAGCGAGTTAAACTTTAACTCTATAGACTGGTCGCCTTTTTGGGCTTTATTCGTATCCTGAACTTTAACAGTAACCGGAGCATCAAAACCATAATTATCTATGGTTTTAAACAGGTCAGACATGATTTCCAGATAATCCTTATTTGCATGATTACCTTTACCTTCTGGTATCATCATATTAGACGGAACTTGGAAGTTCTTCTCTAACAATTTCCTGACCCCTAGGGCTTTATGTATTTCCCGAGTCATCTTAATCAACTCTTCACAGCAGTTTTTGTCCATATCATCTGGTAATATTGGTAAACTTGGCGGTGGCTCTGGTTCAGGTAAATTCTCTGTATAAGGCAGAGGTACCAGGTAAAGGCACCAGTCTATATATCTACGATAAAGTTGATGGCTTATATAGTTACCAGTTTCTGGTTCTATTTGGTTAAAAACTATCGGAGCCACCGCAACATTAATCTGCTGGGCTGATTTCAAATAACTAGGTGAAAGCATCGGGTATGATGTCCATACACGCTGGGGAAACCATGTAGGAGATTTCTTGATATATTCTAGTTGAAATACCGCTTTAACAGTGTTAAAGTATACTCCAACTTGAACATCTCTAAACTGTCTTCTGTCCCATCTCCCAAAAAGCTGTCTAGTCTCCGAAACTGGCACTATTCCCATAAAAGTTATAGACTCGAACGCCCAACGTTCATTTTGAAATTCAAGAGAGCGTATTAAGTTTGATTTTGATGTTATTGTACCCTCACCCTCCGCTATAAAATTTAATCCTGCTTCCGTAAAAGTTGGAAACCACCCCCACAAAAAGAATACTTTTTTAACTAGATAGAGTTCCCCTAACTGGCGAGAATATCCAGCCGGAGGTCGAGGGATATCGAGCTTAGGAGGTCTAAGATCATTTTCATCTTCGCTTGTCTCAATTTCATCTTCCTCTGTTTCCTCGTCTTTATCATCTTCGCAAACATTTCTGGCAAAGGTAACCGTTTTACCCCCAATAGTTACGCTCATCGATTGCTCGCATTCCCCAAGGTAAACCGAGACATTAGCATCATTGATACTGTCAATTGTTCCCCCAAAACCTTTGGGGTTTCCATCCTCATCAAGGTCTACAAATCCGCGAGCCGTGCTGCCAATCTTTTCGGTTTTTATCCCTCTCCTAGTTCCACCATCCTGTAAATCCTCAGCTTCTATGCTTGCTTTGGGCAACATTGACCGGGCAAAATCAACTATCCCCCCAACATCTATCTCAATATCACCGTCATCGCGGGGAAACCTTACTCTAGCCCTGGGTTTATCATCCGCTTCTAATCTTTTGACCTCTCTTTCTATTACATCTACAGCTTGCCTGTAGTTGCGATTTCTAACAATGTCTTTCACCCTCCTGCTTCGCTCTTCTACCTCTCTCATGACAAAAATTCCTCATCCCAATTAATAAATAATTGCCTCCATCCCTCCTCAGACAACACCCGATTATCAGTCAGCCATTCTGGTTCCATCGCCTCGATCGCTTCCAAAGAAACCGAATTAATCGTTTCCCGTTTTTTTAGCATAAAATAAGCATTAGGCAGATACGGGCTTCTCCAAGACATTAACATGGCAGTGACTGGCAACACTTCTAAAAAGTCAAAAGTTTGGCATAGATACTCAATTCTCTCTAACCATTGCTCAACAAGAAAACGATAGTTATCTTTGCGTCTTAAATCCGTTTTATCCGTTTGTCGATCCGTTTTCGGAAATTCATTAATTGTCCTGTATTGTATGGGAACATTAGCCAAGGCTTTTAACTCTCGAATGAAAGGAAAAGCATCAGATGGAGAACCGGGAAGCAAAAAGTGGCGTTTGAATATCACCTTTTTAGCATAAAGCATTGATGATAAATCACTATTCCACAAATTAACTGCATCTACTTCATATTGTCCCTCTGGTAGATAACTTAAATCCTCGGTATTTTCACTGCTATATAAAGCTGTGGTCATTGATAATAACTCTCCATAATCAGAACAGTTGTCGTTCCCTCTTTTACTTTTGCCCATATCGCGTCAGTTGGTATAAATCCGGCTACATTACCTGGATAATAAATCTGGCCGGGTGGCATTTTGAATGGATGGCTTGTCGCGTCACTTCCCAATGTGCCAAAACCCCAAAGGAGCTCAATTTCTCCCTGATTTTGAATTTCAAAATAAGCACGGCTTAGATTAGCGGGGGCTATTAACATGGGATTAGGGCTTACAGTGACTGTGTTCATCACTGTATTAGCCGGACGTTTAGCCATCAATATTAAATCTAATTCTACTCTATGTTCTCCCTCGATGTAAAGAGTGTCATAGATGCGATTACTGGCTATTGAACCGCCCCCTAATATGCCGTTGCCATAATCCTTAAAACTTACACCCAATTGGTCAGCACTGCCAAGTATTTTGACCTCGTTTGCTGTTAAGTAAGGATTAATTAGAGGAACATAAAACCGCCTCCCTCGGTTTTGAATAACAGGACAAGCTGCCTCGACCCATGAACCGGTAGCGCTTTTTCTTCTAAGCAATTGCCACCCAAATTTAGGATGATTGCTCTCTAATTTCATTAATTTGGCTGCTCTTTCTGCCGCCGAATCCTCTGGGTAAAATTCAGGATAAGGAGACCGGGGAAAACTTGGACACCAAACTGAGGCGGTGAGACTTTCTAGGAAAACATTAGCACGCCATAGCCATCTAGGGTCAATATTGTTAGACATTGAGTTGACGACATCAGAGACAGCCAAAAGTGTTAATGGGTCTGTAACATAATTACTGGCATTACTTTCATTAATTTCAAATGAAAATGTGTCGGTTTCTGATCAGCGATTTTCTGCCATAGTTTAAGGCGTTAATAAGTATGGTTGTGCGGTTGAAGTCATGCCGTCGCTGTAGCTAATGATTACAGGATAGTCTGTTAAAGTAATGGTAAGTATTAATGGATAAGTTCCACTTCCACGAATGTTAGGTCCTATGGTAAACTCACAATGTTTTCTGGCGGGTTCGGGATTGAGTGTGGGGCTAAATTCGGCGGCGTGTTGATACATTACCAAATGCAGTAGAGCGCTACATAGATTTTGTTGATTAAAAGGATAGCTACCCGTTCCGGGTTGAAAGCCCACAAGAAATGGTTCTACTACTGCGATCGCACCGTCATCAATAAAACCTTCTAACTCGTCAATATCCAGATTAACAACAGAAGCCTCCTCATCCAGAGACAGATCCATAATATCTTTCCCGGTGATATTAACGACTAAGTTTTTCTGCCTTTGCAACAATTGCCGCCCCATTGCTAAAACTAAGGCTTCTAAGGTAGTTTCAGAAAAATCGGGATAAAGTCCCGGCGTGATGTTCATATGCGACAATAGAGACAACTCATTCCATTTTACTATAAATGCCTATTCGGTTTGAAATGCGTCCTACCGGTGGCGGGGGCGGCGGCGCTTATTATCGCCATATTAAGTCAGGTTATTTTCAACTCACCGCAGGGGAAGAGATTGAAATAGTCCCCGCCACGCCATTATTAGTCCGTCGGGAAATCACCATCCAAGCCGACAATCCTTTTTCTATTCGGTGGGTAGGGTCTGATTTATCCTTACCTGTTTTTGAAAATGGCTTCTATTCCGATGGGAGTGATGGGGGGATTGGTGTTTTAGCAAGCAGCCCCACAACTCAGATTCTCTCTATCTGGGTGCGCCAAGATACGGAAATTGACTACAACATAGGAAGCGAAATCGAGGACGATATGCCTATCCCAGATTTATCAATTAGACCGTTTATTTCCTTAGATTCCAATATAAACAAACTTCCATCGTTTATAAGTTCTGATTCTCAAGTTAATTATGATGACGTAGATACTTATAATAGGTTCTGGGGAACGTGGACTACAACAGAGGGAGCAGTTAGAGCCTGGCAATTTGATGCTTTTTTGCCCGGTAAACAATATGTTTTTAATATTACCCATAATCTTTATGCCTACATTGGGAATGACGGAATTTCTACGTCTGTTATCAAGGAAGGAACTAATATCGAGATTTTACTATGTCCTCGTGAAACCATGTGGATGGCAATATCTCAAGTTGCATTGTTTTCTAATGTTTTGAGTTCACATATTGACATAGATAATCTTGAAAAATGGATAACAAATCGATGCTCTGTTATTACAGTTCCTGACACAGGGGGAGCTTTTAATCTGACTCCTACTCTGTCTCGCTATATTTTGCTGTTTAAAGCTGAAGGTTCTTTTTTAGCTCCCGGATTAGGACTTTGCCGTTGCATTTACACGCCCAACAGCACAGACCCAAAACAAGGGGGAGAATTTGAGATAACGCAGTTTTTACCATGGGAGGATTGGTAAATTCACAAAAATAGGGGAGAGTATTACCGGTTAGTAAACAAATATAGAGAAGGCTGATCCGATCGCTCGCCGCCAAACTTTCCCCCAAGTCGGCGCAAAAACTAATATTCTCCCCGCCCGAACCCTACAATATTCATATAGGTAAGCCGATCGCTTTACCTCGTCGGCTAGGCAACTGGGGGAAATTCCCCACAGAAATGAACTCATGAAAAAAAACCGCATTGGTAAAGCCTCCGTCATTCCCGACGCGATCGCCGACAAGATAATCAAACGCTGCAAATATCCCTGGCAACAAACTCTACTTTCCATAATGAGATACACCGGGGAACGGGTGGGAGCCGTTAGGTTGTTGCAAGTTTCTGATGTCTACGCCGATGGCAGTTCTCAGATTGCCTTGCCGGAGATTACTTTTAGGTCAGAAACTAGGAAGCGATCGGCTGGGAAAGATGCTGGGGTGAGACAGGTTCCCGTCTCCCAAAAATTGAGAGAAGTTCTGAGAACCTACCGACCTGGTGGTAGTGTCTGGCTTTTTCCTAGCCCATCCGACCACAGTTCACCGGTGACAGTTCAAGCGATCGACTCTTTCCACAGAAAAGCGATCGCTCAACTGGGATTACAGAATGAAGGCTATTCGCTTCACAGTTACCGCCGCACTTTCATTACCAAACTCTACGACAAGGGAATTAGTACCCGGACGATAATGGAGATTACCGGTCATAAATCAATGTCGTCATTGCAGCGTTACATTGATGCTGACCCTAGCAAAGTAAGAAAGGCAATTGATGAAATCTAGGGCAGTCGATAACTTGAGGTTGCCAGACATCAGAGGAAAGTGGGTGCTACTAGCCAAACACAGATCGAGAAGTAACTGCCCTAGATTCCGCCAATTTTAGCACTAAACGGGGCTGCTTGGTATTTTGTCTAAAACATCAAACATTCTCACACACGGCTAACGGCGCTAACCACTGTACAGTAGCAGATAGCGCCGTTTGGGGTTGGGAAATGCTCCTTGATTTTTTTGCTAAATCATAAAGTTTTTGGGGGGTTCAAATCTCCTCCGGTGGAAAATTCAGGAGTTGCTATCTGGGGATTTCCAACCACCCGATTTAAGTGCGGGAAGTTTTTCTAGGATAGTTTCGAGAGATAAGCCGGACTCGATCCACTGTTCTATTTGGTCGGCGATCGCTTTAGCTTTTTCCGATAGATGGGGGCCGGCAAGGTAACAAACCTGCTTTTTTCCCCTATATAGGTAAGCATATTTATTCCCGTTGGTGTCTTGGGCGGTTGACTTAGCTTTCCAGCGAACAGTTAGGCGATCGCTCTGAGAAGTGTTCACCGGGGATAAATTTTCGTCACCCAGGGTGACGGCTATCCATCCCAAATACTTAACCTTACCTTTCTCGCGTAACCTTTCCAGAGACTTGACTACACGAGATATCGGGATATCAGTGGATTGGGCGAGTTGTTTGTGGTCTTGATTCGGACATTTGTCCAGCGCCATAAAGACATCCATATCATCCCAAGCCGGATCGAATGGTTCTACACTTTCAGAATCCGTCACCCAGGGTGACGATATTATGACGGAAAGCTGCCTCGGTGACTTAGATTTTTCCCTCATCGGCCTGACCCCCTGTTATCATCTTCCCCAGATCTCACTCGACTATTTATAGCCAAAATGTTGCCGTAGGATTGCTTGGCTATATCACGAGCCAACCGGAGCTTATGGGCACAAGGAAGGTCGCTAAAATTTAGGGCGATCGCCACATCAAGATAACGGGCGACTTGGCGGAAAGCTGCATAATTCCTCCCGATAAGTTCTCGTAGTTCCAGCACTTCGGACTGAAGTTCCAGCACTTTGGACTCAAGTTCCAGCACTTCTGAAGGAACGCTTGGGATTGTGTCGGTCGGGTTATGAGCGATCGCGCGTAACGGCGCGTTTAAATTTTTAACTTTTGCGTCACCCAGGGTGACGGAATCGGTGACTTTATTAGCGATCGCCTTTTCACCGGTGACAGTTTGAAGGTTAGAAAAGTGTTGTGCCATAGTCCATTTGTTTCTTGAGGGTTTAGCAGCGTGCCAAAATAGAAAGCACCCTTCGTGGACACGAAGGGCGCTTAATTTATTTAGAAACCTGTTGGAGAATCTCCTGTCGGATGTTCTCCATTTGTTTTTTCATTTGAGATTGATAGTCTCGGTTGGCTTGCAGTCTTTGCTCTAATCGAGCCTCATGGCTTTTGACATACTCATGGAAACCAGCAAACAACTCCTCCAACAGGTCTAGAATTTTCCCGCCTGTTCCGGGGACACTTTCCCCGCTTGACTGGAAATTATCCCCCTGGCAATCTGTTCCACCAATTCGGACCGATTCAGATTTAGCTCCAGAGCCATCTGATCCAGTAGCCCGACGGCTGTTTCCGTTAACGTCATCGAGACTGACTTCTTGTTTTCCCCGTACAGCGTGCTGCGGGTCTTCCATTATTCGAGCGCGATAGGTAAAAAGCCGGATGTTGAGAGCGGGGAAGCTGGTAGATTGATGCGATCGCCTTGGGGTTGGTCAGGCGATCGCAAAAGCACACCCTATATATAGGTAAAAAGCCTATGGTCAAACCAAAAGCCGAGGCCGCCAATTTGCCTAGCGGGTTTCACCGCCTGGACAAAAAACATCAGCGGATTTTCCTGGTCACTTGTTTGGCGAGGATGAAAATTCTCTTTGCGCGTGGGTCGATTTGACACGAGAGGCAGTCTCTTTCTCGAACTGTTTAATTAAAGCCAAAATGGAAATTGATAACACCATTACTCACCTAAGAGTTATCGATTTTATCTCTAATGATGAACGATTCCAAGATGTGCATAATTATGCAATGCAGCTTGAAATGTATCACAATCAAATTTATGCAGACTTGGAATATACACTATCAGCTTTAGAAAATCTAGATTTCACCGCCTGATGAGTCCTAGCCGGTAAAGGACGAAACTTTCCCCTCACACCTGGGGGGAAGTCGCGGATAACCGGGTGATTCCCACCGCATTGATAACTAGCCCCCCCGAATTGAAATGGGAGGTTTCCCTCCCCAACCTGTTACTGGGGGCAGAAGTCAATAATTGCTTCTAGCCGGGTTCCAACCCCGGCTAGATTCTAGGGAGATTTGTTCCCCCAGATAGAATGGGCGAGAGCCGTAACAGCTTCGTGGGAACGATTAACCACAACACTAGAGGTTAAAAATGAATAGTTTAATTGTAGGCCTTGATGTTAGCTCATCGTGGTGCGATGCCGTGTGGCTAGAATTTATGCCAGCGGGTGCGTTGCGGGATTTTTACGAGTCTCCCGCATTTGCTGAGTGCCACCGAAAGCTAGAAGCAAATGCAAAGTCTATCCAGTTTCTTGTGTCTTTGGAGCCGTCTGTGGTGATATTAGAGCCGACCCGAACTTATAGCAGATTCTGGATTGACTGCTTACATCGGGAGGGAATCCCTGTGCTGAAAGTAGATCAGACGATGATTAAGGACACTCGGAAAAGCTATGGGGGAACGTCTAACAAGTCTGACCCCTACGATGCTTTGCTCATGGTTGCCACATACTTCCAGCATTACCAAATTGCCTACGATCGCAGGTATTGGGTAAGGGAGCGGCCGCCAGAAGTAGCGAAAATTGAACAATGCCTAAGAGATATTGGGTCATTCAACAAGCCCCGCACCCAAACGATAAACCAAGCCAAGTCTCGACTGGTCTATGAGTTTCCAGCCAAAGCAAAAGTTAGAGTTAAAAAAGAATCTGGGAAATTAGACCCGGACAAACTGCCTGCGTGGTGGGGTTGGGCTTGTGGCTGGACTTCCCAAGGTAGTTGGGAAATTCCCAAAGGGATTAAAACCAAGTTTGACAATGAATACGCGAAGGCGATCGCGGCGGGGGAAGGCACTGGCATCAGTGAAATAACTGCCCGACTAGCCCAACAGATTTGTATGTGGCATCAGTCAGAGGCAATGGTAGAGCAAGAGCTACTAAGCTATCTGAACCTACCAGAGTTTGATTGCTACCATCGGGTGTTTGACAAGTTTGGTTTTGGCTGCCGAGAACGGGGCTGGCTACTTACCCGGTGCGTTCCGTTTGATGAGATGTTTAAATGTCTCCCTAAGTCTAAGGCTATGAGACGATTCCGGCAGCTTTGCGGTTTGGGGTCTACTCAAGTGCAATCTGGAAAGGCTGACACTCGGAGTAGTTTCACAGGAAGCAAAGAGGCGCGATCGGTGTTGCATCAGTTTGTTGTTCGGGCAGTCGAGAGGGGGACTCATCGTGAACAGAAACCGGGCGAAGGTGCGATCGCGACAACCCCCTACGATTGCCTACCAAAATCTCCAGAGGCTCATTCGCTTAGAGTTTATTGGGTAACTAGAGCATACCACAAAGGGAACAAAGTGTCTGGGGCTGCGCTCAAGGCTGCCAGGAATGCCACATCCAGGAAACTAGCTGAGACGCTTTTTAAGGCTCTCTGGGATATGCGGTAATAATCCCCATAGAATTAGCTTAATTGCCCTGTACCCCGATCCAATTCCCTAGGTCGGGGTTTTTATTGGTGAAAGTTTGGGAATAAGATAGAAAGGTATGAAAAGAACTTGACCCTCATATTCTCCAGGTTCGCTGCAACAAATAAATAGTTCTAAGTCATCAATGATCTTGCCAATGGGGGCTCTCGCTATCACTTAAACAACTCCTGGCATAGGTAATCCTTGATTGACGCGATCGCAAGCATACATCGTAATAGTGGCTACATCATGACTCAGCAAGATACGTCCCTCGTTCGCCGCCCATTCCAATATAACTGGATCATCTGTATTCCTTAACCCTACGTCTTGAACACGAATTACATCCACAGTAGGCAAGCGTCTCATTAGACCACGCAATATAGCCCCGTTAAAATTTTCGTCAGTAAGAAGGCGCATTTTGTTCCAATTATTTTTGTGACTGACGAGTAAGCAAGCGCTGTCTGAGATCGACTAGGTTGTGTTTTTGGGTAAGTTGTTGTCTGAGTTGTTCAGCTTTTTGATTACGTTGCTCTAAATAACTGTCAATTTCCTGACGATGGTTTAGATAATAAGCAATCGTACTGTATATGTCTTCTAAACTCAGAACTGAAAATTGAATAGCGATTTCTTCAGGAGTCGAGCCATTGTGGTAAGTAGCAAGTAGACTATCCAGAGTCACTCTGCTTGAACCTATGCGGATACCTCCGGCTTCATCCCAACGTAGAGGAGGAGAGGTGGCTGGGAATTTTCCTGGGGCGCTCATTGGGGACATATTGCACCTAAGTTGAAGTCTACACAAACATTGTAGCAAGAAGCATAGTGTATTGCCTGAAAGCAACTATGTTAAAAAGGGGTTCAGCCTTTTTTAAAGGTGGATGTTATACAGAATCAAGGGGATATGCACCTTAGCCTCAAAAAGCTACAAGCCTTTACTGCCAGGAGTTACTGTTTTTAATCACTCTGGGCAAAAAATCGCCGGATAAAGGTTTCCATCTGCTCCGACTGAAAGGGTAAATTCCGATATACATCAAACCCGGAAAAGGCATTTTTATCGGATTCCCAAACATTCACCCGACAAGAGACGATCGCCCTTGCTAACCCCACCCACCCGGTTAAGAACTGGGACACATGGATCCGTTCAATCCGGGCTACCATTTCATCCAACCCATCCATCAATAACCAGAGATTCTCTTTATGGTCTTGGACAGAAGCGATACGGCTACCGCCACGCTCCGTGATCGCTCCTTGAACTCTCGCCGACTTCAGCCAGTTTTCCAGATAATCTACTAGGGTCGGTTGGGTAAATTGTGCCAAGTCAACCCAAATGGGGATGCCCAGATTTTCTGCCAATATCCAATCAGCGATCGCCTGTAACCGTGTGGTTTTTCCTGACCCCGGTTCACCAATAACGGCAATCCGTCGCCCCTGACTTTGGGGAGTTTTTCCCTGTCGCAAAACCTGATTAAAAAACTCATCCTCACTGATAGGAGTCATTCTCTCTTCTTCCCGTTCCCACTGTTCTCGGTTTTCCAGACTTAGCCCCGGTTTCCGTTCCTTAGTTGGGTATAGATCCACCAATGCCAACGGCACATAAATCTCCACCCGCTTAAATGCCGGATTAGCCGTTAAGAATACCTGTCGGTTAGGCAGCATTAACTCGGCAATGGCTCGCCATTCTGCTAAGGAAAGATGGGGGTTAGCCGCATCAAAATGCGATCGAATTTCCTCCACCAAACTTTCGAGGGTTCTTTCCAGTCCTTGCAACAACTGAGTTATCTGGGTTTCCATCACCCCGAACCGTTGACAGACTTCCGCAAAACCGGACTCAATTGTGCCGGAAATCTCCCTAAAAAATGCCTGCTGCTGGGTGAGGTTTCTCCTTTTACAGGCTGCCATATTGAGGCGGATAAAAATATCGCCCCATGCGGTGACGGTGAGGTTCCCTTGTTGGGTGAGTTGGTATTCTTGGGGGGTAAGGAATTGGTCGAGTTTGGCTTCTCGCAGGTCGGGGTAACGTTGTTTGGCTAGTTCCTGTTGGGCGTTCGCAACCCAGTTATCCTTGGCTTGGGCGGCGATTTTTTCGAGATATTCGCGGGTTTTGCCCCGCTGTTGTTTGGCTGCGAGGGTGATAACGGCGGCGTTCGCGTAGCGTCTCGTAGAGAATCGCTTTCCCGACTGCTTTGGTTAAATCCTGATTTTCTAGGGAAACTCTCCCCTCTCGTGCATCGATTAAAGCATCAACAGCATTAGCCGTATTCCCCGCCGCCACATTCCCTAACGCCGTGGCTAAGATGTTTCCCCAGACCATCCCTTCTGCGGCGATACGGGGGGGGAACGCCAAGCTACCCAGGACGCACCCGCTACCGATGGTTAATTTTACGATAGTGTCGCGCTCGAACTTCATATTGATGCCTGGAACATTAGGGATTATTCTAACACCCAGGAAGTTACACGGTTTGAGGCTGCTTTGGTGGGGGTGGCGGGTGGAGATATGGGTGATCGCACTGGAGTCATCCATCTTGTACACTAAACCGCATTAGACGATGGCTCAAACACAACCTCTTCGTAAAACTCCTCTATCGGCACACTTAATCCAATACTTTTTAGCTCGACAACATCGCCGGGTCGATAGCTCAGAATTAACCAATCCCCCGCCTCGTTTTGGTGATACATATCGATCGCCATCTCCTCGGAACTAGCTAACACATAATCCACCAAATTCGGATTGCGGCGGTACATTTCAAACTTCTTGCCCCGGTCATAAGCCTCGGTGCTGGGGGATAAAACCTCGACAATTAGACAGGGATAGGTAATGTATTGGGCGCTAGAATTGTCTCTCGGATCGCAGGCAACACTCAGATCTCGATAGATATAGTTGTCAGTGTTGAGAACATTTACGCGACAATCAGAATTGTAGGTTTTACAACCACTGCCTCGGAGATGAGGCTTGATAATCGCTAAAAAGTTACCAGCCACATCACTATGATTTCTGGTACCACCCGTCATCGCATACACGCGACCATCGATTAACTGATGCTTTTCGAGTTGTTGCTCCTCCCAAGTAAAATACTCCTCCGGCGTAAAGTAGCGCCCTTGTTCTTTGGCTGCGATCATAACTATTTCTTAGCTCATAACAACAGTGAATCATTGCCCTACTCGAAGACAACCTCTTCGTAAAATTCCTCTATCGCCACACTTAATCCAATACTTTTTAGCTCGACAACATCGCCCGGTCGATAGCTCAGAATTAACCAATCCCCCGCCTCGTTTTGGTGATACATATCGATCGCAATCTCCTCCGAACTGGCTAATACATAATCCACCAAATTCTGATTTTGGCGGTACATTTCAAACTTCTTGCCCCGGTCATAAGCCTCAGTGCTGGGGGATAAAACCTCGACAATTAGACAGGGATAGGTAATGTATTGTGTATGCTCACGATCACGATCGTCACAAGTCACACTCAAATCAGGATAAGTATAGTTAGAGGTATCAAGAATATTGACCTTTAGATCCGAATTAAAAACTCGACATCGACTTCCCCGCAAGTGCGCTTTGATGAGGCTGACGATATTAATTTTGATCGCACTATGATTTTGCGTGCCACCCGTCATCGCATACACGCGACCATCGATTAACTCATGCTTTTCGAGTTGTTGCTCCTCCCAAGCAAAATACTCCTCCGGCGTAAAGTACGGCCCTTTTTCTTTGGCTGCAATCATAGCTATCTCCTAGTTGAAAAAGACGAACACTAACTCAAACCTGAAAACCTAATCCTCGCCAATTCTCCCGAATTGCCGCCAGAGGCGGTGCCGACTCCTTCAGCTTGCCAATGGTCGGCTGCTTGGCGTTGGCTTGCCGCTGATTGGACAAAAGGCGATCGTTTACCTTTGTAGCAAAATACCAAGAAATCCGGTTTCTGGGTCTAGTTCTATATTAAGCATGAATCCCGAAGTTATCGTTGGGCAGGAGAAAAGCGATTCAAACTCCCGTCTATACAATAATTTTTGGACTCATTCTTGACCTAATCCTTAAACCGATTTAAGTTGGCGAGTCGCTATATGGAGAGAAAATCCGGGTCTCTTTCTAGGTATTGCGGCAGTCGCCACGAGCGCGAGGGGTTGGGGGACAACCACCGTAACGGAGGGATAGCTAAACGGGGGGGGTGATATGGTGCTATAATTTTGTCAAACGTGCGAGACGTTCAGGCATGAAATAAGGTTGAAATACCTGAAATAACCGCCTGGTGGGGACTTCAGCCCCTTAGTTGAATATAAGGAGCGCACTCCTGAACATCCTCATAACTGTTTAGATGTCCCAACGTTTGGTATAGAAATATACAAAACAAGGCAGGGAACTCAAGGTCAAAACGCAAAACCGGAAATCTTAAGGATTCCTTAACAATTGCGTTAAGAGTAACGGCGATGTGCGAGACGTTTAGGAGTGAAATAGGGCTGCAATGCCTTAAATAACCTCCTAGTGGGACTTCCACCCCTTGGTGGAATATAAGGGATTCGCACCCCTGACCATCCCATAACTATCTATGTGTCTCAACATCTGGCTTCGACAACCAGATAAGGCAGAGAGACTCAAGGTCAAGACTGAGCGAAAAAAAGAGGGGAGTTGTGAACCCCTTGAGTATAACGTAAGGTTGAGAGTAACGGCGATAGCCACCCCCAGTTTTGGGAATCATAACCCCAGGATTGAAGCGGGGAACGGAAGGCGTGAAGTAGAACCTACTACCAGAGGCGACCACTGCCAACCATCCATGATTAGGGAAACCGAATGTCCGGCTTGAACCATCGTAATACTCTAGTAGCGAAATAGGTTGATACGCTGCGCTCAAAAGAGCACGGGGAAAAGAAGGGGTATATTACCACCACCTTCACAGACCTTTAAAGTACCCCGGTGGATAGGACGAATCTAAAGATGGAATGCCCGCATAGATGGAACGTTTAAACCCCTCATTGGCTCTCAAGTGGCAGGATGTACTTGTGGAGTAGCGAAAAGTGTAAGCGTATGCCTTTAAGGGAAAAGGATGTGACTGAAAGCTAATGCCTAACTGTAATGGTTAGGATATGCCCACTAGTCACGGTGTGGATATAGAGACCACAACAACTAAGAGTGTTATGACGAAAACGAGTTAATGACTACGTGTGTATATAGCTCCGAAAGTTGAGGTCATAAAGCAGGGGGTTGTAGCCCTGTTCCCACTGACAAAGGGGTATTCACATCAGGAGCCGTATGAGATGAAAGTCTCAAGTACGGTTTTGAAGTGGAGTCGGGGAAGGTGACTTCCCTTTCGACCATAACAGCCACCCCCAGTTTTGGGAATCACAACCTCAGGATTGAAGCGGGGAACGGAAGGCTCCAAGGTGTAACCCAACACCAGAATCGAGACCACTGCCAACCATCCATGATTAGGGAAACCGAATGTCCGGCTTGAACCATCGTAAAAATTAGGCAGCGAAACAGGTTGATACGCTGCGCTCAAAAGAGTAAGGGGAAAAGTAGGATTTTGTTTGAGATACCTACACAGACTTTTAAAGTACCCCGGTGGAAAGGACAAGTCTAAAGATGGAATGCCCATATAAACGGAACGTTTTAAGTCCTCCTGGACTCTGATTATCTGGTCGAGATATCAGTAGGGATAAGTGTAACCGCAAGTCCTAGAGGATGTGAGATGTGACCAAAAGCCAACGCCCGACTGTAATGATAGGGATACGCTGACAGGTCACGGTTTGATTGTAAGAATAGAGTCTAGTAGGTGTACATATGGCGATAGCGAGTTTAAAGAAAGGATTTGGGAAACCAAAACCAATCAAGACTACGAGCAACGCATGGAAGGCAATCCCGTGGACTAAGGTTCAACGGAAAGTTTTCAAGCTCCAAAAGAGTATATTCCAAGCAGCTAAATCGGGACAAGATGCAAAGGTAAGAAGGTTGCAACGTCTATTGGTGAAATCATATTATGCCAGGCTCCTAGCAGTGCGACTGTAGGGGCGGGTTCCACGGTCAGCCATGCTTCCCAACAGTCAGCTTAATAAACCCGCCCCCCCAAGCGGGTCAAGGCAAGAAAACAGCCGGAGTTGATGGAGTAAGAGCAATCTCTTCAAGACAAAGGTTTGAGCTTGTTAAGAACATTAAGGGAAACCTCAAAGCAAAACCACTGCGACGGGTTTGGATTCCAAAACCTGGTAGGGATGAAAAAAGCTGGAATAGGAATACCCACAATCCAAGATAGAGCAAGGCAAGCCTTGGTTAAATCGGCTCTCGAACCTGAATGGGAATCGAGATTTGAAGGCACAAGCTATGGGTTCCGTCCAGGACGGTCAGCCCATGACGCAATTAGCAGAATTTATACTGCCATAAATCAAGGACAGTACTATGTTCTTGACGCGGATATAGCAAAATGCTCTTACCGTGAACCATGAATACCTACTGTCCAAAATTCATTGTCCAAGCCGCCTAAAAAGAGACCTGAAACAATGGCTCAAAGCGGGAGTGCTAGATAACGGTGTATTCGAGGATACAGAAACAGGGACACCCCAAGGAGGGGTAATAAGTCCAATACTCGCCAACATCGCACTGTTGGGAATAGAAAGGCTAGTTAAAGAAATATATCCTAATAAAGGAACAACCACTCAGGTGAACCTTATAAGATATGCCGATGATTTTGTGGTCATCTCCAAAGACCTAGGAATCATTGAACAGTGCAAGACTGCTATTTCTGAATGGCTAAAACCTGTAGGACTAGAAATAAAACCTGAAAAGACTCGAATCTGTCACACACTCAAAACTATTGAGTATGACGGTAAGACAGAGAATCCAGGGTTCGATTTTCTAGGATTCAATATCAGGCAATATCTGGTAGGAAAATATAAATCTGGAAAAACTGGTGGAGCAGCAAGCCGATTAATCGGCCACAAAACCCACATCAAACCCAGTAATAAAGCAATCAAAGCCCACACAGAAGTGATTAAAGGTGTAATAAAACAATATAGAACAACACCTCAATCAACCCTGATTAGTAAACTAAACCCGATTATTCGGGGATGGTCAAACTATTATTCAGCGGTAGTCTCAGCAGAGACCTTCACTAAACTAGACAATATAATCTGGCAAATGTTACGGGCATGGACAGCATCAAGATGCAAAGGGGTGAACTACGAAAAGCTAAGTAATTATTTCAGACATGGAACGATTAAACTTAGCAATGGGAAAGAAAGACATGAATCTTGGTTGTTCCAGACTAAAGATGGATACCAACTATGGAAACATAATTGGACTCCGATTGTCAGACATACCCTGATACGCCCTGACGCAACACTTTATGACGGAAATTGGACTTACTGGGCAACCAGGAGAGGACAAGCAATCGATACGCCAATTAGGGTAGCAAAACTACTCAAGAAACAAAAAGGTAGATGTACCTGGTGTGGGCAATTCTTTACCCCATCAGATTTAATTGAAGTAGACCACATTGTACCTAGAAGCCATGGCGGAAAGGATGAATACAAGAATCTTCAACTATTACATCGCCACACCCGCGATGATAAGACAGCTCTTGACATAGAGATGTCGCTGTACTCTTAACAAAGAGACGGTCAGACTAGGAGCCGTATGAGGTGAAAGTCTCAAGTACGGTTTTGAATGGGAGGGGTAGACCGTGAGGTCTATCTCGACCCCTAATCCTAACTTGACAATGGACAAGAAAACTATGGCTAGTATTATTCTTCAAGTTGATGAAGAGATTAAGGTGGCATTTGAACAGGCTAACCCGGAAATCCAGAAACAGTTAAGTCATATTGTTGAGTTATTTTTACGAGGAAACTTATACGACAAGCGTTTAACTGAGGTGATGGCAGAAATTTCAGACAAAGCACAACAACGAGGCTTAACGCCAGAAATTTTACAAGATATTTGAGCCGATGACTATGTTGGCTCTATTTTGTTTAGGCTATTATTCGCAACAGTGAGCCACCCCTGAACAGCATCTTGTAAATTTTGCCGAACCTCTTCTATAGTATCTCCCTCGGTAATACAACCCGGAAGTGCTGGAACTTATGCCCAATAGCCACCTTCTTCTGCTGGATGAATAATTGCTGTAATTTTCATAAGCTAAGTATTAGTAAACTGCCGTTAAACAAAATTTTTTCTTCGCCCATTAGCCGTTACAAATGATTTGGCAGCTTGGGTGGGGAATGGTTAATCTGTATCATTACCCTCCTTCACCCCTTCAAAGGGATTACATAATGTTAACTCAGGTACGCGCTTGAAGTCATCCACATTTCTAGTCATCACACAAGCAGAGCAGTGCAATGCAGTTGCCGCAATCAGGGCATCGGGAAGTTTGAGGCGGTTATGTCGCCGTAATTGAATGGTGCGATCTTCAATTTGGGGCAGTAGGGGGACTTGTTCAAACTGCATCAACAAATCAGTAATGACCGCTTCTTCCTCATTGGATAATTCTGGGAAACTCAGCAACTCAATTCGCACAATGCAGGAAATAATCACCTCATTTTGTCTGATAAATGATTCTGAGAAAAATGGCAAGATTGCTGCTTCGTCAGCCAAGTAGTCAATAAATATGTTGGTGTCGTAGAGATACTTCATCGCTCCCACTCCTGACGAATTGTGTCGAGATGCGCCCGGATTTTGTCTCGCTTATCTTTTAGCAATCCCTTGGCTTGGGCAACCTTGGCATAATCCCGTTGCCAGAGGGCTACCACTGAAGCAGGCACATCTACGGTAATAAATTCCTCATTTTGGTCAATTAAATACTGCTTAGAAATTTTAATAATGGGCATGATTTTATCCTTCAATGTTTACTGCTAATTTCAGCCGTTTATATCCAATAATTACAGGATAATAGGTCATGGCAAATCATATTGAGGATATTTCTTTTGCAAATAATGAGCGATCGCCTTTTTGCGATTAGCCCTTTCGGACAAATCAGGCGGTGCATCTTCTAACAGATGTTCAGGATGTCCTCCACGTCTTTCGACAATAGTCTGGCGGGGTTGTAAACTTAACCAGCGTTCTTGAACCAAGCGTTTAATCAATTCATCGCTGGTCGTTTTTTCCTTGGCTAAAATTTCCACTAAACGGGCTTCGGTTTCGGGGTCTAGTTGTATGTTCAGCATGAATCCCTCTGATTTTGGATTGATGTCTAATTGTACCTGATTTACGCCAACTCATCCTTAAACCGATTTAAGTTGAGGAGTCGCTAAGGGGGGGTGACTACTATTATAGCCAAATTTCCAGAAACCAGGTTTATTGACGACATCAATTATCAAATGGATTCCATAAACTTAACCCGTCAATGCGCTTAAAATCATCAACATTGCGAGTTACCAAAATACATCCGGTGACTAAAGCACAAGCGGCAATGACACCATCAGCCAGTTTTAAGCGATAAGTTCGTCTAATTATCGCCGCAGTATCTAAAACGGCTTCGGTCAATGATACGCAGTTAATTAGCCTTAAAAATTCTCGCATTTCATTGGCTTGTTCTTCGGTTAGACCAGGGTAACAAAGCAATTCAATCCAAGTAATTGGACAGTAAAATCCCTCTGCTTGTCGGATGTCAATTTCCTCAAATACATCCTGAACTTCAGGCTGATTATTAAAATAATAAATCAGGATATTAGTATCCAGAAGGTATTTATTCGGCATCCCATTCTTGTCGAAGTTTTAATTGAAATTTCAGAGCATCGACACGCTTGGGTAAAAAACCACGCCATCGATTCAAGTTCAGTCGGGGTGATTCAGTAGTGTTTTGCGCCTCTTGAGAGGGTTCACCCTGAGAAACTAGGGTGGCTAGATCTTTTAACAGAAGTTTTTGCTCATCTGAGGTTAAAGTTTGAGCTTGATGCAGAATTTCTTCGTAATTAGACATCGCCTTTTTTCGATTAGCCCTTTCGGACAAATCAGGCGGCGCATCTTCTAACAGATGTTCAGGATGTCCCCCACGTCTTTCGACAATAGTTTGGCGGGGTTTTAAACTCAACCAGCGTTCTTGAACCAAGCGTTTAATCAATTCATCGCTAGTCGTTTTTTCCCTGGCTAAAATTTCCACTAAACGGGCTTCGGTTTCGGGGTCTAGTTGTATGTTCAGCATGAGCCTTTCTGATTAGTGATTGATTTCTAATTCTACCGGATTTACGCTAAATCATCCCATTGTAGCTAAATGCCGAGAAACGGGGTTTCTATGGATATCTCGGTTAGGATACAGAAACCTTGACAGAAACCCGGTTTCTTTGATTCCACTAAATCTAAGACATTTCCAGAACTTGTTGCAGAGGAGGGGATAGTTCAATGGGCATAAAATAGTCGTGGGGGTAGAGATAATCTTCCCCTGATTCATCAATTATCCGAATCATTTGATGAAGATTAGCTTTTGAGTCGGGTAAGACTTGATAAATCTTGCGGACTTCTAGGGAAGCCGCACAGTCTGTATTTTTGATGCAAACAACAAAGTTCATGGCTTTTCCTCATCATGGATAAAGCGGCAGCAGTTCAACATCAAACAAAAATTACTTGATTGGCGAAATCTTCTAATTCTCCAATTTTGGCGTAAACCTCTAACTCTTCTATCGCATAACCAATGGAAACTTTAGGACTTAAAAAGAAAATCCCTGTAAACGCTTCACCTTGAGCAACACAATTTTTAGCTAAAACTAAAAAATCGTGATCTGTGGTTACAAGAGGACGCTTGAGTTGCACAGAACGACTCAAAATTATTTCATCAATAGCACTACTATTATTGTCTTATTGAGCGGTCATAACATCAACCCCTCTCAGTTGTAAACCAATTTTAATCGCTCGATGGACTGGAGCATCGAAATAGTAAGAGATTGCCATTTTCATCCTTGCTGCTGCTGCCGTTTTTGCTGAAGCCTTTGTTTAAAATCGGCAGTATGATGACCGACTCCCATTGTAATTAAATCAGCTTGCAGGTTCTGAATTTCTTCCTGTTCTTGAGCAATTTGAGCATCAATCTGGGGTTGATAGGTGTAGTAATAACTGAGGGCAGAATAAATGGCAGCAAGTGGGATTTCTGGGTGTTGAAAGTGCAGTTCTTCTGGACTCCACCCGTGGGCGTGTTTTTCTTGAATCAGTTGGGAAACTGAAACGCGACTATTGGCAATTTTTGCCTGATTTTGAGCATCAATGTCTAGGTATTGCCAAGTTACAGGATTATCTGTGGTGAATGTCATGTTGAGGACGGGGTAAGGGTTGATACTATTGTAGCCCAATGCCAAGAAGCTGGTTTTTTTAATGCAAACAACAAATCCTCTTGAAACTTCCATCCTGGTGCTGCCGTCATTACTCAAGCATTGATTTGAGTTTTTATCACTAACTCCTGAAAATCATCGATAACCGTAAATAAAAATTGCTTCATGATTCAGGGATAAATGCCCGTTCAAAAGCCTGGTTTCGATAACGCCGATACACATCAAAATCACTATCTAAAGTCGCAATAGCTGGAATATTCAGCCGTTCTGAAATAACAATTAGAGACAAATCCGCAAAATCTCCGGGCAAATCTGCATATTGCTGATTCAGTTCAGCAATGCGGGAAAAATCTTCAGGCAGCAGTGGGATACATTCATAAAGTTTTGTCGCCATATCATGAAGAAACTCATTTTGGGTACGCCAATCTGAACCTAATAGCCACATCACCTCAGTAGCACAGCCAACAGTAGTCACTAGGTTACTGGTACATCTTTCAAAGAAGACTCGTACCTGTTGATGATAGCGGTCTTTGGAACTGTAGTAAGCGACTAGAATTCCACTATCTATAAGAATTACAGGATAGTAGGTCATGGCAAATCGTATTGAGGATGTTTCTTTTTCAAATAGTCAGCGATCGCCTTTTTGCGATTAGCCCTTTCGGACAAATCAGGCGGCGCATCTTCTAACAGATGTTCAGGATGTCCCCCACGTCTTTCGACAATAGTCTTGCGGGGTTGTAAACTCAACCAGCGTTCTTGAACCAAGCGTTTAATCAATTCATCGCTGGTCGTTTTTTCCTTGGCTAAAATTTCCACTAAACGGGCTTCGGTTTCGGGGTCTAGTTGTATGTTCAGCATGAGTCTTTCCGATTAGTGATTGATTTCTAATTGTACTTAATTTACGCCAACTCATCCTTAAACTGATTTAAGTTGAGGAGGGGCTAAGGGGGTGACTACTATTATAGTCAATTTTCCAGAAACTGGGTTTCTATGTAGCTGGATTAGAATGCACAAAAATGGGCGGTTTGCTGGTCATGAATTTCTGTCCTCACGGCTTCAACTTCTTGGGTAATTTCTTCTAAAGAGATTTCATCAGTCTTGAAAATTTCGAGAAGATGAGTCAGTTTGCTATCTAGCAATTCTTTGGATAACGCTTCACTGAGTTTTAATTTGTCAGCCTCTGGCAGTTGTTTGACTAGGCTCAAAACTTGTTCAAAACTTAGGGAAAGTTGATATTGAGTTTGGTTCATGGTTTTATGGGGTTGATAATACAGTAATATTTTGACTGGGTGTTAAGAAAGGATTTTCTTCGATACGCTTTACTCTTTCTCGATTTCCAAGTTGGCGAAGTGTTCTTGCACCAGGCGATGGATGAAGCGGTAGCGGTTGCCGACTCTTTGCAGGATGAGGCGATCTGTACAGTAGTCGAGGAAGCGGGTAATATTCCAGGGCATAATGCCAGTAAATCCTAGGATGAGACGTAGCATCAAGCGGCGAAAAAAGTTATAAAATTCTAACCCCAAAATCGTAATAAATGTTGACGGAATTGTCAACAAAATAAGCATTTTTTTAGGAATAATTAATATACTTATAATTATGCTTATAGTTAAAAATATTTGTGAGACAACTGATGAAACCAATAAGACTAAGAAGAAACATAAAAACCTCAGATAAGATTTCAAAACCCTATTTACATCTACTTCTTGCCATAATACATCCATCGATACTTTAATCAGGTCAAACTGTCGAGGTATATTGCCTAACCATTGATTTGATATCCTGTTTCTGAATTTACGATTTACAAAAAAATAAGCAACCCCAATAACCCAAGTTACAACAACGTTAAATGAGTTCAATGACAATACCACAAGTAAAATTGTACTTTCATGTGACTTTATAACTTGGTTTAAACCCCAAAAAATAATCGAAAATAATACAAAAATTGGCACTAATGCAATGCCATTAATTATTGTCTTTTGAAGATTAGATTTTATAAAAAATAAATTTGTTTCTGAGCAATTAAATGATTCTAATTGTTTTATTTTCATAAATTGGGCAATTTTGACCAATCTAGGCTGTGTAGACAAGTATTCTGTTGAGTTACTGGATTTGCAGCATTTACTTTTTTGGTTTTTACTCAGCATCGCCACTCGATAAACACCCAGCAAATAATCGATCGCCTTCTCTTCTGTATTGCAATTCTGCCACTCCTCAACGTCAATCTGCTGATAAGCAAGACTCGTAACCGCCAAAAACAACGGCTGACGAATAAAATCAACAATCTTCTCCGAACCTTTGATACTTTCCCAAAATTCCTCTAGATTGACTGAGGCAAAATAATGCCGAATTTGCTCATTCGTTAAATCCTCCAAGCAAATCGCCCCATTTAAGTGCAACATCTCCTCATAGTCTTCATATTCCTCCTTGCGACTGCACACCACCAAATGCAACGGCGAAAATTCACTGCTTAAAAACTGATTAATTGCCCGGACACACTTCCCCTGACGTTCCGGTTGCAATTCATCTAGCCCATCCAACAACAGCACTAACTTCTTCTGCTGGAGCCACTCTTCCCCAATTTCCTGACTCACCCCCTTACTCATAAGCTGAGACAAAACCCACTCCTTAATCGAAGGGTCATATTTTTCCCGATCTCCAAAGGGCAAAAACTTGGGTTTTGTCACCTCCTGCCAAGTCGAAAGCTCCAAAATCACCGGAATCCGGGCCTTGCTATCCCCATTTGCTCGCTCAATCAAGGCTTTCGCTAACTCTAATAACGTCGTGGTTTTTCCGCCCCCCGGTTTCCCTAAAATCAGGAACTTGCCGGAAATTATGGAATTATCAAACACATCCAGAATCGTCGTCTGAGGAGGTAACTGAACGTTGTGTCGTTCCCCCACCTTCACGGACATATCCCAAGGACGTTGCACCTGCTGGGGTTGCTGTTCCTTGCCCAAATTCACGATCGCCGCCCGGTGGATAGACTGGGTTAAACGGCTTTCTACCTCGGTTCGCATCTGAGTCAATACACTTTGACGTTGGCGATACTCCTGTTTAGATAACTGTCGCCCCCCCGGTTGATTGTGCAGCGACTCGAACCCCTGCCGCACCTCTTGACGAAATTCCGTCACTTCTTGGCGCAACTCCTCTAGGCGTTCCTCTAGGCTTTGTAACAATCCGGTGATAGTGGTTTCCATCACCCCCAACTGGTGACAAACTTCGGCAAAACCGGAATCAATACGGTGGGAAATCTGGTTAAAAAATGCCTGCTGCTGGGCGACAGTTCCCCGTAACTGGGTTTCTAATTCCTGGAATTGTTGCAGGATTTGGCTGAATTCCTCAGCCTTCATCCCCCCTTGACTGGCTTGCAGTTGACTCAGTTGTGCCTGCATTCGGGTGAGTAACTGCAAGGTTAACCCAGCCCATGCTTTCCCATCATTAGCAAAGTCTTCTTTGAGGGTTTCTCGCAAGGCTTTGGGGAAGGTGGTATGCAGTAATTCGGCGACTTGTTGACGCACCTGTGCGGGAATGGGAAACCCACCCCCTTTACAAGCAGCCATGTTGAGGCGGATGAAAATATCGCCCCATTCTGTAGCGGTGAGGTTGCCTTGTTGGGTGAGTTGGTATTCTTCCGGGGTAAGGAATTGATCGAGCTTGGCTTCTCGCAGTGCCGGGTAGCGTTGCTGGGTGAGTTCTTGTTGAGCGATCGCGACCCAGTTATCCTTAGCTTGGGCGGCGATTTTTTCTAAATATTGGCGGGTTTGGCCGCGCTGTTGTTTGGCGGCGAGGGTAATGACGGCGGCGATCGCTTTTCCCACCGCTTTGGTTAAGTCATGATTTTCTAGGGAGACTCCCCCCTCTCCTGCGTCAAGTAGCGCATCGATCGCATTAGCCGTATTCCCCGCCGCCACATTCCCTAATGCCTCTGCTAAGATGGGACCCCAGACCATTCCTTCTGCCGCCACGAGGGGGGGAAATGCCAAGCTACCCAGGACGCAGCCGCCACTAATGGTTAATTTGAGGATATCTCGCCCTACAGCCATTCCTACTATGATGATTCAAATGAGGGTTTTTGTCCGTTCATGAATCCTGGCGATCGCCACCCCCTAGGTGATAGTCTCCCCAAGGTTTCTCATATTTATGATACCATGGTGACTGGCAATAGTCAATCCTGATAAATTGATTTAAACTCAGCAGAAATATTGACCAAAACCCGATTTTGCCATACTTAGTCAACCTGACCCTGGCTACTAAGATTTAAGGGGGATATTTCAGTTCAGGAAACATAACCATGATTTGAGTTATTTCAGATTACCTAACCACCAGATGCCAAGATTAGGGAAATTAACAATTCATATCTGGTAATCTTTATCCACAATCCTAAATGGTAGTAGTGAAGTTATGAAAATTGCGATCGCTCAAATTAACCCCACTGTCGGTGATTTAACAGGTAATGCTCAACTAATTCTGGAAGCAGCCCAGTGGGCTATTAACGAGGATGCTAGTTTACTCCTCACCCCCGAATTAGCCCTAATTGGCTATCCCCCACGAGACCTATTAATCCGCCCCAGTTTTATTAATGCCGCCCAACAACAACTCGAAAAACTCGCCCAACAACTCCCCGTAGAATTAGCCGTTTTAGTCGGGACAGTTTCCCCGAATCATACCGCCAGCCAATTGGGTGGTAAACCCCTCTTTAATACAGCAGCATTATTAATGGGTGGTGAGATTAAACAGATGTTCCATAAACGTTTACTCCCCACCTATGATGTCTTTGATGAACATCGCTATTTTGAACCCGCCCCAACCAGTGATTTTTTCACACTCAAAAAACCTCGGTCAGAGGAGATAGTAAAAATTGGGGTGAGTATTTGCGAGGATTTGTGGAATGATGAGAAGTTTTGGGCACAGCGTAACTATAGCTGCGACCCCATGAAAGATTTAAGCGATCGCCATGTTGATTGGGTAGTAAATTTGTCCGGTTCCCCCTATCGCGCCGGTAAACAAAAATTACGAAAAGCCATGCTAAGTCACAGCGCCCGCCGCTACGGAATTCCCATTATTTATAATAATCAGGTTGGCGCTAATGATGACCTCATTTTTGATGGCTGTAGCTTAGTGATTAATGGCTCAGGAGATGTAGTTAAAAGTTTAGCCGCTTTTCAGACCGATTTACAAATAATTGAATGGGATTTTAACACCTCTACTTTTGTCGGTGATTCTGCCAATATTGAGGATACACAATTACTCGATTCAGATGACGAGATTTGGCAGGCTTTGGTTTTGGGCGTGAAAGACTACACCCGAAAATGTGGTTTTTCTAAGGTGGTAATTGGGTTGAGTGGGGGGATTGATTCTTCCCTGGTGGCAGCTATTGCTACCGAAGCCCTAGGAAGTCAGCAAGTCTTGGGGGTTTTGATGCCATCTCCCTACAGTTCCGAACATTCCATTGAAGATGCTTTGGATTTAGCCAAAAACCTGGGAATTTCTACCCAAACACTGCCCATTGAGTCGGTTATGAATGCCTTCGACAGCACCCTATATAATTTGTTCGCCGGAACTCAATTTGGCATTGCTGAAGAAAATATGCAATCCCGAATTAGGGGCACTTTATTAATGGCAATTTCCAACAAATTCGGTCATCTGTTACTCTCCACAGGTAACAAGTCAGAAATCGCCGTCGGATACTGTACCCTTTATGGTGACATGAATGGTGGTTTAGCGGTCATTGCAGATGTGCCGAAAACCCGTGTTTACTCAATTTGTAAATGGTTAAATGAAAGCCGAGGTCGAGAAATTATCCCTAATAATGTCCTGATTAAACCCGCCAGCGCCGAATTAAAACCCGGTCAATTTGATAGTGATTCTCTGCCACCCTATCATATCTTAGATGATATTCTTTATCGACTTATCGAAAGACACGAATCTGTCCCCACAATTATTGAAGCCGGACATGATTGCCAAACTGTCGAACGTATAGTAAAATTAGTCATGGGCGCGGAATTTAAACGCCGCCAAGCACCCCCTGGGTTGAAAATTAGCGATCGCGCCTTTGGCACAGGTTGGCGGATGCCTATTGCTAGGGGGAAAGATATCTAGGAATGGATAATTTGCCTTCCCAATAGTTTCACAAACTCAGTCCTCTACAAAGTCAACCACCAGCATCAAAATCTGTTTTTCAACCATTGATTAAACCTCTAGTTGCTTGGGTTGAGTAATAGTTTCTCAAATCACTCTATATATATGTTGCCATTTATTCGCGAAGATCTGAATCAATTTCAAGCCTACACCCCCCACCCAGGGGGAGACTCTGGTAGTGCGGTTAAGTCTGATCTAATTTTAGATCGCCTCGATACTAACGAGTCCCCCTATGACCTACCAGGGGAGTTGAAACAGAAATTGGCGAGTATCTATCAACGGGATATTGAAACCAATCGTTATCCAGACGGCAGCCACGAGCCCGTTAAAAAGGCGATCGCTAATTATGTTAATTCTGCCATTTCTGAGGTTTCCACCCCGATAACGGCTGATTATGTGTCTGTAGGGAACGGTTCTGATGAGTTGCTCCGTTCTCTGTTAATTGCCACCTGCTTAAATGGTTCCGGGTCGATTTTAGTAGCCAACCCTACATTTTCCATGTATGCTATTCTCGCCCAAACTTTAGGGGTTCGGGTAGTCACAGTTAATCGGTCCGAGGCGAATTTTGAAATAGATTTAATCGCCGCCAAACAGGCTATTACCGACCAGCAAAACCCCCCCATTAAAGTGGTGTTTGTGGTGCATCCCAACTCCCCCACAGCTAATGCTTTAACCGAGGCAGAATTAGACTGGTTGCGGAGTCTTCCCGAACATATTTTAGTAGTCATTGATGAGGCTTATTTTGAATTTAGCCAAACCACAGTAGCCGGAGAAATTACCCAACATCCTAATTGGGTGATTTTACGGACTTTTTCTAAGGCTTTTCGTTTGGCTTCTTTGCGGGTTGGCTATGCTATAACTTCCCCGGAATTGACTACTATCTTAGAAAAGGTGCGCCTTCCCTACAACCTCCCTAGTTTCTCCCAAGAAGCTGCTTTGTTAGCCTTAACTCACCGGGAAGAATTACAACAGGTCATCCCGGAAATTATTAGGGAACGCGATCGCCTCTTGGCGCGGTTGGCTAATCATCCTCTGTTAAAAGTTTGGCCGAGTCATGGTAATTTTATCTATGGTCGTCTCAAGTCTAATAATTCTGATCAGCGATTAAATCAAATAGTACAGGCTCTCAAATCTCAGGGTTCTTTAATTCGCCATACAGGGGGTGGTCTGAGAATTACCATAGGAACCCCAGCCGAAAATCAACGCACAGGCGATCGCTTATTTTCCTTAACCGACAATTACTAAACGCCCCCACGCAATTAATTATCCTAGCCCCTCCTGGGGAGGCGCACAACCCGGAGGAGAGGGCGGGTTTATTAATATCCTCCTCGGGAGGTGAGTTGACCGCACAACCCGGAGGAGAGGGCGGGTTTATTAATATCCTCCTCGGGAGGTGAGTTGACCGCACAACCCGCCCCTACAATTAATTAAAAAGCGATCGCTAGAGGCTTAGAAATCAGACGATCTAAAATTTGTTTAAGGGCGATCGCCGTCCACTCAATATCAGCCTCAGTAGTTTGTCGTCCCAAAGTTAGACGAATACCCCCCAAACCCTCGCGATCGCTATATCCCATAGCCAGCAAAACCGGACTAGGGCTAAGTTTACCACTATGACAAGCAGAACCCGCGCTAATACCAATTCCCGCCAAATTCAGATGTCGGACTAGAGTTTTCCCTGTAATTCCAGTCACCCCAGCCGGGGGAACCACACAGAAACTAACATGGTGGGGTAGTCGGCGGGTGCGATCGCCTGTAGGTACTAAATAGGGGATATCCGCCAGCAAATCAAACAAGCGATCGCGCAATTTAATCAATCGGGGAGTTTCCCATAAAAGTTCCTGCGCCGCTAATTCCGCCGCCACCCCAAACCCAGCAATAGCCGGGACCGCCTGAGTTCCCGATCGCAATTTAAACTCCTGACCGCCGCCGCCCATAAGTGGCATCAAATCCACCCCCGGACGCACATACAAAGCCCCCACACCTTGCGGACCATAAATTTTATGGCTAGATAGCGATAGCATATCCACAGGTAACTTTTCCACATCAATAGGCAATCTTCCCGCCACCTGGACCGCATCAGTATGGAACAAAACCCCATGGTAGCGGGCTATTTCCCCCAAAGTTTCTATGGGCTGTAAAGTTCCCACCTCACTCTGACCATAAATCACCGACACCAAAACCGTATTCGGTTGTAAAGCCGTTTTTAAATCCAGGGGATGAATGCTACCTTGGCGATCGACAGGTAAACGAGTCACCGACCACCCCCGTTTTTCTAATATTCCTACCGTTTCAGCGATCGCCGAATGTTCCACACTAGAAATAATCAGATGTTGAGGCTGATCATATTTACCCACCACCCCAAATATAGCCAAATTATCCGCTTCCGTTCCCCCAGAAGTGAAAACTATCCCATCAGGCGGCGCATTAATTAAATGTGCCACCTGGGTTCTAGCCATTTCCACAACCGTCGCCGACCTCTGACCCCATTCATGCAAGCTAGAAGGATTACCCCAACTTTCCGTCAATACCCCTTGCATAGCAGCGATCGCCTCTGCACAAGTCGGAGTAGTTGCACTATAATCTAAATAAATTTGCATTAGTCTAACCCCAAAGTGATCATCAAACTAGGGAACTCAGGCACACCAAAAACCTTCATTAAACCTACACCCGTCATAATTTACCCGGTTTACAAACGTTATAGTCCTCATGGGATAGGACTTTTTGAGGAATCAGAAAACTGCCACTATCCTGGCATAACATCCTATAGTTACGAGTTACAGGAATGCTGATCACAAAACGATTATGGCGCAACCGCTTCCCACCAAAATCCCGATAATTTTTGTTGCTCGTCAGTCCATCAATAATAGTCCTCGCCCTAATTACAACATAGTCCGGTAATCCCCGTAAATCAATAATATCCTCAGCAAATGAAGCCTCCCACTCCAGTTTCTTGGTTTTTCTGTCTTCTAACTCCCGATATTCTTGTTCCTCGGCTATTTTGACTTGTTCACAGCGATGACAAACACGGCCATAACCCTTATGGCCACACGGAAAGGTCTTTTTTCTCTTTGGCATAGCATAGTATGAGGGTTACAACTAACCCTAGCCCCTGGACTATTGTACCAGAGCGACTTTCCGAGTCTCAACTTGTTAAACTAATTTAATCTCCCCCCAACAACCACAGAAAAGTGCTAAAAAATTCGGTAACTCTCAATTACCTATCCAATTAACTATCAATGGTGCGTTTGCTTCATGTCACCCGCTTATTTTGGCTTGGCGCTAGTCTGGTATTTATACTCAACTCCTGTGCTTGCAATTCCCATAGCATCAGGTCTAACAATAGTGCTTCCGTCCAACCCTTAATTGAGCCCTTACCTCAAGATCCACAGATCCGGGTTTACTTTAATCATTCCCAGGCTTCCGTCTATACTGAACCCTATCGCCCCAAAACTCGACTCGGTGATGACCTTGAACAAATTATAGTCGATGCTATTAACAGTGCTTCCCAAAGTGTAGATGTCGCCATTCAGGAATTACGTTTACCCAAAATCGCTCAAGCCTTAGTTAATCAACATCAAAAAGGAGTCCGGGTGCGCGTCATTATTGAAAATGAATATAGTCGCCCCTTTAGTGATTTTACCCCCGCCGAAATTGCCGCTTTTTCTGACAGAGAAAAAGGTCGTTATCAGGAATTTATGCACTTGGCGGATTTAAACCAAAATGGTCGCCTTGAACCTGAAGAAATTAACCAAAGAGATGCTCTGGTTATGCTGGCTAATGCTAATGTTCCCTTAATCGATGATACCGAGGATGGGTCGAAGGGTAGCGGTTTAATGCACCATAAGTTTGTCATAGTTGACCAAAATACAGTTATTGTCACCTCTGCGAATTTTACTACCAGTGATATTCACGGAGATTTTTACTCCGCCGAAAGCCGGGGTAATCCTAATAATTTGTTGTCTATCAATAGCCGTGAGTTAGCCGCGATTTTTACCCGGGAATTTGCAACTATGTGGGGAGATGGACCGGGAGGAGAAAATGATAGTCTGTTTGGGATTAATAAACCTCAGCGGGGAGTTAAACAAGTCTCCGTCGGTCAAGGAACTGTTACCGTTCAGTTTGCCCCCATTTCTGCGACTCAACCTTGGGAAAATAGCGTTAATGGCTTGATTGCTCAAACCTTACAACGAGCTAGGAATGACATAAATTTTGCTTTATTTGTGTTCTCGGCTCAGGAATTGTCAGACACCTTAAAAACAGTTCATCAAAGGGGAGTTGAAATCCGAGGATTAATTGAGGTTGGTTTTGCTTACCGTTACTATAGCGAAGCCTTGGATATGATGGGAATTGCTTTGCCTAATAATTGTCGATATCAACCCGGAAATAACCCTTGGTCACAACCTATTTCTACGGTGGGAGTTCCGAATTTGGCTGAAGGCGATCGCCTTCATCATAAATTTGCCGTCATTGATGATCAAATCGTCATTACCGGTTCCCATAACTGGAGTCGAGCCGCTAATCACTCCAATGATGAGACCTTATTAGTCGTTAATAATCCCACCGTTAACGCTCATTTTCAACGGGAATTTGAGCGCTTATATCAACAGTCAACTTTGGGGGTTCCTGGTTGGCTTTTAAGTAGAATTGAACGGGAAAAACAAAACTGTGGCGGTGTCATTGAAACACCCTTTCATCCATCAGGAGAAATTATTAACATCAATACCGCATCTCAGCCGGAATTAGAAAGCCTTCCCGGTATCGGTCCCGCTTTGGCGCAGCGTATTATAGAAGCACGCAGTCAGCAGCCTTTTACCAGTTTAGATGATGTTACCCGTGTTTCTGGTATTGGACCTAAAACTATCGAAAGATGGGAAAATCTGGTAACCTGGTAAAATCACTACCCCGGCATCATCTCCCTGGGGAATTACTCAGAATATGCTTGACATGGGATAAATATATCTGCTATAATGGTAAGTTGCTTAATCTCTGGAAACCAAACCGATGCGACTTTCCCAAATGCTCTTTGTCACCCTGCGGGAAGACCCGACAGAGGCAGAAATCCCTAGCCATAAACTTCTCCTCCGCGCTGGCTATATCCGTCGTATCGGTAGCGGAGTTTACGCCTATTTACCCCTAATGTGGCGGGTGCTACAGAAAGTATCCCAAATTGTGAGAGAAGAAATGAACGCCACCGGGGCGCAGGAATGTCTACTTCCCCAGGTTCAACCCTCCGAACTATGGAAAGAGTCAGGGCGCTGGGATACCTACACGAAAGCAGAAGGTATCATGTTTTCCCTCAAAGACAGACGCGATCGCTCTCTCGCTCTCGGACCCACCCATGAAGAGGTCATTACCGCCGTAGCCAGGGACATGATCCGCTCTTACCAACAACTGCCCCTACATTTATATCAGATCCAAACTAAATTTAGAGACGAGATCCGCCCCCGATTTGGCTTAATGCGTGGCCGCGAGTTTATTATGAAAGATGGCTACTCATTCCACACCAGCGAAGAAAGCCTGAAACAAACCTATCAAGACATGGATCGCGCCTATCGTAATATATTGCGACGCTGTGGGTTAGATTTCTGTGCCGTAGAAGCTGATTCTGGGGCTATTGGTGGGTCCGGTTCCCAGGAGTTTATGGTTTTAGCTGATGCTGGGGAAGATGAGGTACTATACACCCCTGACGGAAAATATGCCGCCAATGTCGAAAAGGCTGTATCTTTACCCCCAGATGCGGTAGCCTCCGGTTTTACTACCTACGAAAAACTAGAAACCCCTAACACTGCAACGATCGCCACCCTCTGTGAGTTTCTCAAATGTTCCCCTACCCAAGTGGTCAAAAATGTGCTATATCAAGCAGTCTATGATAACGGCATCACCGTTTTAGTCCTGGTTAGTATTCGCGGTGATCAGGATGTCAATGAGGTGAAGTTGCACAATCAACTCACTAATGCTGCTAGTCGCTATGGTGGGAAAGCCTTATTATCCCTCACAGTTCCCGACTCAGAAACACAAGAAAAATGGGCGAGTAAACCTTTACCCCTGGGATATATCGCCCCCTCACTCGATGATGACTACATTATCAGCGATAATAAGCAAATAGCCCCGAAATTCCTGCGATTGGTTGATCAGACAGCCGTAGAGTTGCAGAACTTTGTCACAGGTTCTAATCAGTCCGGTTATCACGTCGTTGGTGCTAATTGGGGAGGGGAATTTCAACTACCCGATTTGGTCGCTGATTTGCGGAAGGCTAAAAAAGGCGATCGCAGTATCCATGACCCTAGCCAAACCTTGGAAAGCGCTAGGGGAATTGAAGTCGGTCATATATTCCAACTCGGTACAAAATACTCTCAAGCTATGGGAGCTACCTATACCAGCGAAACAGGTGAGGATTTACCCCTGGTTATGGGATGCTATGGGGTGGGAGTGTCTCGTTTGGCTCAGGCGGCGGTAGAACAATCCTATGACAAAGACGGTATTATCTGGCCAGTGGCGATCGCTCCCTATCACGCCATCATTACAGTTCCTAATGTCAGCGATAATCAACAAATGGCGATCGCTCAACAACTCTACAGCCAACTTAACCAAGCCGGAGTCGAAACCCTACTAGATGACCGCAACGAAAGAGCCGGGGTTAAATTCAAAGATGCTGACCTAGTGGGGATTCCCTATCGCATAGTCACAGGGAGAGCCATCAAATCCGGTAAAGTTGAGTTAGTACAACGAGCTGACCATGAATCCTCCGAAGTCCCCATAGAACAAGTAGTTTCCCTACTTCAACAAAAAATTAGCCAATCTCTGTAAATTTCTGTACTCAGGGAACAATTAATTTTATTTTAAGTATTGTTTCCGTTCCGTGATATTATTTGTGTTGGCTTACAAAGCTTCACTAGAGAGCTTCGTGGAGTTCACGCCGTGGGTAAACGTGCCGATCATATCGCTGTAACTTATGTCTGATGCCGGGGATATCGTAGAGATGGGGTCTCCAGTCCAGGAGCCAGACTCCTCCATGGGAGAGTATTATCAGCTTCAACGGGAGTTGTTGCTAACTACTATTGTGCTGGCAGTAGTAATCTTCCTGGTCGTTTATTGGTTCTATCCCTGGATAATTGCCCTAAATTACCTCTTGGGAGCCCTGTTGAGTGTGGTCTACTTGAGAATGCTGGGGAAAGATGTGGAACGAATTGGGACACAAAAATTATCCCCAAGCAAAAATCGTTTAGCTGTGTTCGCAGCCTTGATAATTGTGGCTACTCAATTGAATCAACTCAAAATCTTACCGATTTTTCTGGGGTTTCTCACCTATAAAGCCGCCCTGCTAGTCTATACGTTACGACTATTGGTTAGGCCCAACCCATGACGTAAAAATACTCTTGTAATTATTCTCCACTCCTTGACCTATAGGGGAACTCTCCTAAATGCAAATGTTTGATGTTGTAAACGCCTTTGGTTCACTTCCCTTTGCGGAATTGGAAGTTGGCAAACACTTTTACTGGAATATCGGTAATCTGCGAATCCATGGACAGGTATTTATGACCTCCTGGTTCGTGATTGGCGTACTCCTGCTACTATCAATTTCGGCAACGCGAAATATTCAGACAATTCCCAGCGGTATACAGAACTTTATGGAGTATGCCCTAGAATTTATTCGCGATCTGGTGAAAAATCAGATAGGGGAAAAAGAATATCGTCCGTGGGTACCTTTTGTTGGTACATTATTCTTGTTCATCCTTGTGTCTAACTGGTCTGGCGCATTAGTTCCCTGGAGGGTATTTGAAATCCCTAACAGTGAATTAGCAGCCCCAACTAATGACATTAACACCACGGTAGCCTTAGCACTGCTAACATCCCTGGCTTACTTTTATGCAGGGTTTAGCCGCCGAGGTTTGGGATATCTGCTGAAATATATTCAGCCGACACCCATCTTATTACCGATCAACATTCTCGAAGATTTTACTAAACCTCTGTCCCTCAGTTTCCGTTTATTTGGTAATGTTGTGGCAGATGAGTTGGTAGTCGGTGTTCTGGTACTGTTAGTGCCGCTATTTGTGCCCATCCCGATGATGGTTTTGGGTCTATTTCTCGGTTCAATTCAAGCCCTGATTTTTGCGACTCTAGCCGCTAACTACATCGCTGAAGCCATGGAAGGACACGGCGAAGAACATCACGAGTAGCTTGATTTGATTTGAGCAATTTGTTCAGTTAAAATGCCAACAAACTGATAAGATTGTTTGGGGGCTAAAAATCCAACCCTTAATTTCACTCGTCAACTTTTTTTATTGAGGTCAAAACCAACTATGGAATCTAATTTAACTACTGCCGCCTCCGTAATCGCTGCTGCTCTCGCAGTAGGTATAGGCTCTATTGGGCCTGGTCTGGGTCAAGGTCAAGCTGCTGGTCAAGCGGTAGAAGGAATTGCGCGTCAGCCTGAAGCGGAAGGTAAAATTCGTGGAACTCTGCTGTTGAGCTTGGCTTTCATGGAAGCACTGACTATTTACGGTCTGGTAGTGGCTCTGGTGTTGCTGTTTGCCAACCCCTTCGTATAGATATTTTCAGATTTCTGAGATTTCGGATTTGGGCGGATTTATCTAGTCTCAAATCTGAAATCTACCCGTTTATGGTGGTCTGAAAAACAAAAGAAAGTTCGCAAGCCTATTGGTTAACACCCTTCAAAAAAATGATACACTCGACAATTCTGCTGGCCGTAGAAGAGGCAGCTACGGAGAGTAGTCTGTTTGATTTTGATGCTACACTGCCATTGATGGCTGTACAATTTCTAGTCCTGGCAGCTATCTTAAACCAAATTTTTTACAAGCCCTTGGGAAATGCCATTGATTCTAGGGCTGACTACATTCGCCAAAATAAGCTGAGTGCTAAAGAACGTTTGAGCAAGGCAGAAAGTTTGGCTAAACAGTATGAGCTAGAGTTGGCAGAAACTCGTAAGGAGTCTCAACAACTAATTATTAATGCTCAGGCTGAAGCGCAAAAAATTGCGGCGCAGGAAATGGCAGCGGCTCAACAAGAAGCTCAGAAAATTCGAGAAGCAGCCTATCAAGAAATTGAACAAAATAAAATCGAGGCTCAAAGAAGTTTGGACAAACAGGTAGACTCTATTAGTCGCCAGATTCTCGATAAACTTTTAGGAGCCGGAATGATTGGGTAGCTGTCCTCTCAAAAATTATTTTCAATCCCCTATAAATGGGGGAAAAGTTAAGCCTACATACCATCCCTAATCAAGCCAGGCGGCGGTTGAGGAAAGGGCAATCACATGAAATTATGAGAAGAGGAAGATGGTGAATCTTGTATTACTGGCGACAGAAGCCAGTCATGAGGGTGGTTTTGGACTGAATTTTAATCTGTTTGAAACTAACCTGATAAACTTAGGCATTATTATTGGTTTGCTAGTTTACTATGGGCGGGGCTTTCTCAATAAAATTTTGAGTGAAAGACGCTCTCAAATTGAGCAAGCAATTAAGGAAGCCGAGCAACGTTTGCAAGATGCCGAAAAAGCTCTAGCTGAACAACAAGAAAATTTGGCTCAAGCTAAGGTGGAAGCGGAAAGAATTAAGGCTTCTGCTGTGGAACGTGCCCAAGTGATTAGAGAGCAAATTGCAGCTCGTGCTAAGGCAGATGTTGAACAGATGAAGCTGACGGCTAATCAGGATTTGGAAGCGGAAAGAAGTAGGGCGATCGCTCAGTTGCGGGCTTTGGCTGTGTCTCAAGCGTTGGAACAGGCAGAAGTGCAAATTAGAGAACGCCTAGATGAAAATTCCCAGCACCAACTGGTAGATCGCTCCCTGGCTTTACTAGGAGGAGGTTCATGAGTTCAATTGTTGGTCAATTAGTAGAACCCTATGCCACGGCTTTGATGTCGGTGGCTAAATCAAACAATACCACGGAAGATTTTGGCAATCAAATGCGATCGCTTATTGATTTGCTGAAGAATTCCCCGGAACTACAGGATTTTCTAGGCAGTCCGGTGGTGAAAGGAGAAGATAAAAAAGCCGTGATTACACGACTGTTAGGAGAGGAAGTACACCCCTACCTGCGGAACTTCTTAATGCTCCTAGTAGATCGCGGTCGCATCCTATTTCTAGCAGAAATAGCCCAAGAATACTTGGCTTTGTTGCGGAAACTTAATCAAACAGTTTTGGCAGAAGTTACCTCGGCAGTAGAACTCAACGACGACCAAAAACACATGGTTGTTGAACAGATCAAGGCTAGAACTGGGGCACACAATGTAGAGCTGGATCTGAAAATTGATCGAGAGATTCTCGGTGGTGTCATCATTAAAGCGGGTTCCCAATTGTTTGATGCCAGCATCAGAGGACAACTGCGCCGCATTGGTATGAGCCTAACTGTCGGTTAATAATTCGCCGACACCTTAGCCATTTATCTTAGTTTAACCTTTAGCAACGGATCACAAACACTAACTATGGTATCCATCAGACCTGACGAAATCGCCAATATTATCAAAGACCAAATCGAACAGTACGGCCAAGACGTTAAAGTTTCTAACGTTGGTACAGTGCTGCAAGTTGGTGACGGTATTGCCCGGATTTATGGCTTAGATAAAGCTATGGCCGGAGAACTGCTAGAATTTGCCGATGGTACAATTGGTGTCGCCCTAAACCTGGAAGAGGATAATGTGGGTGCGGTACTAATGGGCGAAGGCCTGGAAATTCAAGAAGGTTCCGCTGTGACCGCGACCGGAAGAATTGCCCAAGTTCCCGTGGGAGAAGCTATGCTGGGACGGGTAATTGATGCCCTGGGTCGTCCCATCGATGGTAAGGGGGAAATTCAAGCCTCCGATACCCGTCTGCTAGAATCTCCGGCTCCCGGTATTATTGACCGTCGCTCTGTTTGTGAACCTATGCAAACAGGGATTACCGCTATTGACTCGATGATTCCCATTGGTCGGGGTCAACGGGAATTGATTATCGGAGACCGTCAAACTGGTAAAACAGCGATCGCTATTGATACCATCATTAACCAGAAAGAAGAAGATGTAATCTGTGTTTATGTGGCGATCGGTCAAAAAGCCTCAACTGTGGCTCAAGTGGTCAGCACCTTGGAAGAAAAAGGCGCTCTCCCCTATACCATTGTTGTGGCAGCTAACGCTAGTGACCCCGCTACCCTGCAATACCTGGCTCCCTACACCGGAGCAGCCATGGCGGAATACTTCATGTATCAAGGTAAAGCCACCCTGGTAATTTACGATGACCTTTCCAAGCAGGCTCAAGCCTACCGTCAAATGTCCCTGCTGCTGCGTCGTCCCCCCGGTCGTGAAGCCTACCCCGGAGATGTATTCTACCTGCACTCTCGTTTGTTAGAACGGGCTGCTAAATTAAACGATGAGCTGGGCGGCGGTAGCATGACAGCCCTACCCATCATCGAAACCCAAGCCGGTGACGTTTCCGCTTACATCCCCACTAACGTAATTTCTATTACTGATGGTCAGATCTTCCTGTCGGCTGACCTGTTTAACTCCGGTCTGCGTCCGGCGGTGAATGCTGGTATCTCCGTTTCCCGTGTGGGTTCTGCTGCCCAAACTAAGGCAATGAAGAAAGTGGCTGGAAAGGTTAAACTAGAACTAGCTCAGTTTGCCGAATTGGCAGCCTTCTCTCAGTTTGCTTCTGACCTAGACCAAGCGACTCGTAACCAGTTGGAACGGGGTAAACGTCTGCAAGAATTACTCAAACAGCCTCAAAATTCCCCCCTACAACTGTTTGAACAAGTAGCTGTGATTTACTGTGGTATTAATGGCTATCTTGATGATGTTCCCGAAGATAAAGTTGTGAGCTTTACTACAGGTCTGCGGGATTATCTGAAAAATAGTAAGCCTAAATATGGCGAGATTGTTCAAAGCCAAAAAGTCCTCACCGAAGAAGCTGAGGCTATGCTTAAAGAAGCAATTGCTGAGTTTAAGCAGACTTTCTTAGTTTCCGCGTAGGGTGCGTCACACGGGATCAGCCATTGGGGGAAACTAAACGCTTTATGCCGTAACGCACCAATTAATTAAAACGGGGAAAGGCAACAATTGAGGGATGAGGGGGAACTGACCCCCTTCCCCTATATGGGTCTGTTATTGACTATATCCCTGGTGCTTGAGGTCCTATTAACTCCCAGAGTCGTAATAATCTGTGGATAACAATTACTGATCATAAAACTATGTCAAACTTAAAAGCGATTCGCGATCGCATTCAGTCAGTCAAAAATACCAAAAAAATTACCGAAGCTATGCGCCTGGTGGCTTCCGCTAAGGTGCGTCGCGCTCAGGAACAAGTTTTAGCTACCCGTCCCTTTGCTGACCGTCTAGCAGGTGTTCTCTATGGTCTCCAAGGTCGCCTTCAGTTTGAGGATGTAGAATGTCCTCTGCTGCAACAGCGGGAGGTGAAAAAGGTAGGACTGGTGGTGCTGGCAGGCAACCGGGGTCTGTGTGGAGCCTACAATAGTAATATTATTAAACGGGCGGAAGCACGGGCGGCGGAATTGAAAGCCGAAGGCCTAGAATATAGCTATCTTCTGGTGGGTCGCAAAGCTATCCAACATTTTACCCGCCGGGATGCTCCTATCTCTCAATGTCGCGATAACCCAGAGAAAACCCCAGATCTACAAAAGGTATCCAGTGCGGCTGATGAAATTCTCACCTGGTTTGAATCAGGAGCAGTAGATCGCGTTGAGTTGATTTACACGAAATTTGTCTCTCTGATTAGTTCACGACCTGTTACCCAAACTCTGCTACCCCTAGACCTGCAAGGCTTAGAGGCTCAAGATGATGAGGTGTTTCGCCTCACTAGCAAAGGTGGTAAGTTTGATGTAACTAGGGAAAAGGTGAGTGTTGAGCCGGAAGCCCTCGCTCAGGATATGATTTTTGAGCAAGATCCGGTTGATATCCTTAATGCGTTGTTGCCTCTGTTTTTGACTAACCAATTACTGCGAGCATGGCAGGAGTCTACGGCTAGTGAATTGGCGGCTCGGATGACTGCTATGAGCAACGCCAGCGATAACGCTAGTGACCTGGTGAAAACCCTTACTCTTTCTTACAACAAGGCTCGCCAAGCCTCAATTACCCAGCAGATTCTGGAAGTTGTTGGCGGCGCGGTGGCTTTGGAAAATTAAGGCCTCCGAAAGCCAGGCGATCGCCTCGCCTCTATCAAGTCCTCAAGATGCCACCAGGGGGAATGGTTCCCCCCGTTGGTATTGATGGAGATAATCACTGAGGCGATCGCACAATTTCGTTAAATCCCGGTAATTTTTTTCATGTTGCTGTTGGTCATAAACAAAAGTAATTTTCTGGGGTTTTTCATCCCCTCTTAAACGCACAAACCAGTAAGTCATAGATACCTGTTCTGGGGGATAATCACTGGTTTCTACTAGCAAATAAAGATAAAGCCGCGTTTGCCAATTATTCGCCAATTTTTCCCGATTAACTAAGCGTTGATTAGTCTTCCAATCAATAATTTTAGCCTCATTTTGAGTAGCAGTTAATAAATCATAAATCGCCACTAAAACATAATCACCAAAACCCAAGGTTCGATAATGTTCAGCCTCCCGAAATTCTCCCGAACTATAGTTATTCTGGGGAGAAAATACCTCTGGTGCCGCCTTAACCAAGGCTAAGAAACAATTTTGTAACTCCCGATCCTCAGCCATAAATCCTTGAATTGGTAAACCCAATTCTCCCTGCTGCATCAACAGGTGAAAACGACTCCCCCAAGCCATATTTTCTTCCTCTTCCCAGGTTATCGGCGAGACCAACCCATCTAAATAAGTCTCCTGAAATTTCCGGGGACAGGTTTCTAGGAGATGCAAATGGTTTTGGGATAATCTTAACTTACCCGTCACAATTATTAATCCTCCAGCAGACCCAAAAGCCGTAGAATAGTATCTACATCATTGAGTTCTCCCACAATCCGGCGCTTAGGTTTTGGCCAGACCTTCATCAGAGTAGGAGTAGCCGAAATATGACTAGCTTCTGCTTGTTCCGGGTGTTTGAGTACATCAATGACCTTTAAAGTATAAGGGTAATTGAGCGATCGCTCAAGTAGCTGATGCAAAGTTTCCAGGGTATTTTCTGTGGCTAAACTGTCACCCGAAACAAACAGCCTCAACACATATCCTTCGGTTGGTGTACCATTAGAATCAGATGCTAACGGTGTGGCATTCTGGGAGTCAGACCCAGAATCACTATCTTGGTGTGAAAAATTGGTTTGATTATCCATGGTTTTAAACCTCACAACGAGGTCATGATTTTTCCAAAGTTCTGGAAACTGTTGATAATAACTTGCTAAAACCAAGGGATTGCCAACTTTATCACCAATCTGCACAGGTGGCCAAACCAAGTCTACCGTTTCAAAAATAGCATTCAGTAATGGCTGATATCACCACACTGGGGGGTGTGCTTATGCCAAAACTCTCACTTGCTGGGTAATCGGATCAATGCAACGATTAAAACTCGCCGTATAACACGGTGTAAAAAGTGCAATCCCTTTAAATAAATTAGGAACAGCCAAGGGGGAGGGGGTAAAACTCAATGATATGCGCTCACATTTATAACTGTTTGCCAAAAACGACTCAGGTTGCCCAGGAGAGCAACCTTATTTAATATCAGACTATTTATAGTGTATTTCAGAGTTAGGGCGAATGGTCAAAACTTCACACTTTTGTTATACTCTACCGCGTAGCATCTGACTCATCTCATTGGGGAAAGGCGAGACATCCAGACAAATTTCCTCAGTGATGCGCCCCTCTTGATACAATTCATAAAGGGATCTGTTCATAGTCGTCATCCCCTCATAACTATCTTTGAGCATAATCTGGTTAATTTCCTCATACTGATCCTTCATGATATACTCTTTGATTACATCAGTGTTGATGAGGATGTCATGGAAGGCGGCCCGCTTGCCGTCTGTGGTCTTACACAACAGTTGAGCAATAATCGCCACCAAAGTTTCGCTCAGTGAGGTTTTAATCGATGACTGTTCCTCAGCCGAGAACATATCCAAAACCCGGGTTAGGGTCTTAATGGCGCTGTTAGTGTGGAGGGTTCCAGCTACCAAGTGACCAGTTGATGCAGCTTTAATGGCAATCTGCATGGTTTCCTTGTCCCGAATTTCCCCCACCAGCATCATATCAGGGTCTTGACGCAAAGCCCCCTTGAGAGCATTAAAAAACTTGAGGGTATGTCGTCCAACTTCCCGGTGTTTAATCAGGGATTTTCGGCTTTGGTGAACAAACTCCACGGGGTCTTCAATGGTGATGATGTGATAGGCGTAGTTTTTATTGATATAATCAATCATCGCAGCCATGGTGGTAGACTTACCTGAACCCGTCGGTCCGGTAATCAACATCAACCCCTTGTGATAGTTACAGATTTTTTTGAAAACGTCGGGTAATTTCAACTGTTCTAGGGTGAGGATGGTAGCACCAATTAGCCGCAGTACCATCGCCGGACCACTGAGAGAGTCAAAAATACTAATCCGAATCCGCACAAAGCCTAAATCTGCGGCTCCGTCAAAGTCTAGGTTTTCCTGAAACTGATGGATTTCCTCATCGGTTAACACCTCCCGTAGCCAACTCATAAAGCTATTGAGGTCTGTTACCGGCCAATCTTCTTGGGGGGTCATATCGCCTCGGTATCTGAGGCGAGGTGTTTCATTAACCCCTAAATGAACATCAGATGCGCCTAACTCATCGGCGCGTTGGACAATCTCTCGCAAGGTGGGCTGTCCGGGGCTAGGTCCTGGTCCTCTGCTGGGGATTCCCACGGCGGCGGGACTTGCTGCTTGGGCGGGTGCAGGTGGAGGGCTACTATCCTGAACACCTCCTGCTGGTGGGCGAGGGGGTGCAGGTGGGCGAGGAGTTCCTGGGCCAGGTGGACGTGGGGGGGCTGGGGGACGTTGTGATTGTGTCATGAAATATCTCCTATCTGGGAAACCGCCTACCTATAGCCGGCGGAGGAAAGGCAATCTAGCTGATTATTGTTCCCTCTGTAACCAAGGGTAACAAAGGAAGAAAATGGCACGATTTATCAGCATTGACAATCATATTAATATTAGCGCCTATTTTGTGGTATTGCTAATGCCAGAAAACGGTTTGAGAAAATGACGATCGCACTGATGGTTACTAAAACAAGGGTTAACCAGTCTCCCCAACGGACATAAAGGGTTTGGCTATGGCGGCGGTAAATGATATGGTCATGGAGTTCGTAGGTATTGATGCCAGAAATCCATAGGGTGCGGCCGTGGGGGTCGATAATACCAGAATAACCTGTATTAGTAGCCCTTACTGTCCAGCGATCGCCTTCTATGGCGCGCATGACATCTTGGGCGTGATGTTGTGATAGCATCATGGTGGCATAATGGGCATCATTAGAGGCTGTTAGGATAAATTCCCCTCCGGCTGCTACTTGACGGCGGAAATGGTCAGCAAAGGCGGAATCGTAGCAAATTCCGGCGATCGCTTTTCCCCAACCAGTCTCAAATTTTTGTTGTTTTTCCCCGGCGACTAACCGCGCTTCCAGGGGTGACAAACGATTAATTACCCTTCCCAGAATGGCATCAAAGGGGATATATTCACCCAAGGGAACTAAATGGGTTTTGTCATATTGACCGATAATTTCCCCTTCACCGTTAATGGTAAATAAACTATTAGTTAATCCCCCCTCTGTCTCGCCAAATCCACCGACCCAAGCTATAACACCCTGTTGTAAAATCGCCTGATAAAAGCTATAATTGTAGTGATAGCTGTCATCTTGGTTCCAGACAAAAGGTAAGGCAGTTTCGGGGGTTAAGACTGCATCGACACCGCGCGCCGCCAATTCCAGATATCCCCGCGTGTATCCATTTAAAGCCTGTCGAAAACCCTGGGGATTGAGTTTAATTTCATTGGGGATATTCCCTTGAATAATCCCGACTCTGATGGCGTTTTCGGGTTGAGAATTTAGGGGGATATTGTAGAGACTCAATCCGATTAAATGAGCGATCGCCAATATTCCGACAGGGATTAAATAGAGTTGCAACTTGTGCTGTTTATGTGCTAACCAGAGTTCAGCTACAGTCCCATTGACGACTAATATAGTAGCCACGACGGTATTAGGTCCTGAGATTTGACCCAAATGGAGAATCACCAAATTACCGAAACTTTGGGTTAAAGCCAGTGTTGACCACCACAGAGGACCCCCACTCCAAATCGCTTCTAAAGCACACCATAAAGCCGTCCCTATTAGGATTCTAATTAATGCGGTTTTAGCGCCGATATTTAATGGCATTAATTTCGCAAATAACCACCCCCAAACGATGGCGATCGCTGTTCCCCAGAGGGTAATAAAAACCCAGGAAAAGATAGCGATCGCCAAACTAGCCAACCAGGGAACTCCCAGACTGGTCATGGGGTGAATTCCGGTCATCCAAAACAGGGAAAAGCCATAATAGCCAACACCCCAACTAGCGGTTATTTCCCAGGGTATTCGTCCCCGTCTTTTCGCCTCTACCACCATGACCCACAGAGGAACAAAAGCCACCCAAGCCACTAGCCACCACCTCAGAGGCTCGTTAGCCAACCCCATCAATATCCCACTGAATAGAGACACGGAGATATAGCGAACTTTTCGGAGGTTAAGATTAGCGGGTAACTTGAGGTTAAAATGTTCTACTGAAATCAGTTTCATCTAATTAATAATTGAGGGGGCTATGAACAGGTTAAATCACCAATCCATAACCCGCCGCCATGAGATAGGGGATAATTTTAGGCTTTAACCGGAGGTGTTTCTAACATCAATTTAGAGCGTTTAACGGATTCAGGGACATCAATCGGATAATCTCCCGTAAAGCAAGCGGAACAAAAAGTCAAGGGGTCTTCTTTAGTCGCATTTAGCATACCTTCCCAACTGAGATAAGCCAAAGAATCGACCCCGATTTGTTCTTGAATTTCCGCGACGGATTTAGTCGCCGCAATTAACTGGTCTTGGCTATCGGTATCAATCCCATAAAAACAGGGATGAGTGACGGGAGGGGATGAAATTCTCATGTGTACTTCAGTCGCACCAGCATCTCGTAAAGCCTTAACAATTTTACGGCTAGTAGTCCCCCTAACAATGGAATCATCAACCATAATTACCCGTTTTCCTTCGAGGACATCTTTAAGGGTATTCAACTTCATTTTAATACCAGACTCTCGCATACTTTGGGTAGGTTGAATAAAGGTGCGACCGACATAACGGTTTTTAATCAATCCTTCCGCATAAGGAATTCCCGACTGTTGAGAAAAGCCGATCGCTGCTGGGATACCAGAATCAGGTACTCCAATGACCATATCAGCATCAACAGAAGATTCAGTCGCCAAAACCCGACCAATTCTCATGCGATAACTATATAAACTTTCTCCTTCGACGACGCTATCAGGACGGGAGAAATAAATCATTTCAAAAATACACAATTTCCGCGCGGGTTTTTGACTCCAATGGAATGATGAAATACCCTGATCGGTAATCCAAACCAATTCTCCCGGTTCAACATCTCGGAGATATTCAGCGCCAATAATATCCAAGGCGCAGGTTTCGGAAGCCAAAACATATCGTTGGGGATTATTTCCCAAAGTTCCAATTACTAAAGGTCTGACTCCGTGTGGGTCTCGGACTCCCATTAAACCTACTGGAGTTCCAATAGCCAAACTATAGGCTCCCTCGCACATTTGAAAAGCGGTAAGACTAGCTTCTAACCAATCTTTACCGCCATTAACTTCGGAAGCGATCGCCAAAGCAATTAATTCGGTGTCGGTAGTGCTGACAAAATCAAACTTCCGCCTACTCATTTCCTCCCGCAATTCAGTAGTATTAACTAAGTTACCATTATGAGCCACAGCCACGGGTCCCAGTCTAGTTTCGGAAACCGCAGGTTGAGCATTAACAATGCGACTAGATCCCGTAGTAGAATAGCGAGTATGACCTACGGCTAAATCACCTTTTAACTGTTGTAAAATAGACTCATTAAATACTTGGGAAACCAGCCCCATATTTTTATATAAATGCAGATTTTCTCCTTCAAAGGTCGCTATTCCTGCTGACTCTTGACCTCGATGTTGGAGAGCATATAGCCCAAAATAAGTTAATTTTGCCACATCTTGACCGGGAGCATAAACTCCAAACACACCGCAGGCTTCCTCTGGCTTATCGGGGATTAGCTCAGTGTGAAACTGGTCATCGGTCACATCGGACTTATTGGGAATCATAGTAATATTTAGATGTTGACTGAGTTGGTAAAAACCGAAAGAGATAGATAATTAATAACTGTCAATTACTAACTATCAGTTATCTCTTATGTCGGTAGTAGTTGCTCTAGCAGATGAGATGCGATCGCGAATAGGCTGAGGAATAAATCCCCCAAAGGGAACTTTAAGATAGACGACGTTCGATCGCATAATTATAGCGATCGGCGATTTCCGAGAGATTAACCTCAATTAAACCTGTGTGATCATCAGCTAGAATGTGCAAAGACGAGTCAACTGCAGTCACTGTACCCAAGGGATGCCAAAATTGGCGATCGCTCCCCCAGATTTCTTGCAGATAACCCTCCCAAGCCTGCTGGTGTTGAGTAGGAACCGAAACCAAAATCCTAGCTCCCCCCTCACCAAACAGGATCGTATCCCAGCGTTGCCCAGGATCTGAGGTTAACCCTAGGTTAATGGTAGCCCCCAATCGGTTGCCAATGCAACATTCTGCCAAAGCGATCGCCAATCCTCCCTCGGCGCAATCATGAGCCGAGCGCACCCAACCGTTACCAATTCCCTGGCGACAAACCTTTTGCACCTGAAGCTCCAAGTCAAAATCGACCCGAGGAGGTTTACCCGCCACCAGATTATGTACTACGGCTAAATACTCCGATCCTCCCAGGGTAATATAACTTGGATCCTCATCAGCCAACCAATTAGCCACCCCCAACAGATAAATCAAATCCCCTGGTTGTTGCCAACTCTGACCACAAGCTAGAGCCGGATCTGGCAATAATCCCACCATTCCCACCACCGGAGTCGGATATATTCCCTGTGGCTTTCCTTGCGCGTCCAGAGTCTCGTTATACAGAGAAACGTTCCCCCCCGTCACCGGAGTAGAAAACGCCTTACAGCCCTCAGAAATGCCCTTACAGGCTTGTGCTAATTGCCAATAACCAATAGAATTTTCCGGGCTCCCAAAATTGAGGTTATCCGTCACCGCCACAGGTTCAGCCCCGACACAGCTCAAATTCCGAGCCGCCTCTGCAACCACAGCCTTAGCGCCTTCGTAGGGGTCAAGATAGACATGGCGGGCGTTACAATCAACAGTCGCCGCCACCGCCGGCCAAATTTTACCGGGATTATTGCCAATGGGTTCTTGAGGACGCAACCGCACGACGGCCGCATCAGCCCCCCCCGGCACAATGATGGTATTGTTTTGCACTTGGTGGTCATATTGACGATATACCCAAGACTTAGAGGCGATCGATGGGGTATCTAGCAGATTCAATAAGACCTGATTCCAAGTTACCAGTTGATTTTCTATTTCTATCCCTGATGCTGTGGTGGGGGGTAAACTTTCCGGCGACCACGCCCAGGCGGTTTGGGCATATTCCGGGGGTTCTGACATCAATTCCCGGTGATAAATGGGGGTATTATCAGCTAAAGCTGTGGAGGGGATTTCGGCGGCGGTTTCACCTTTAAATAAAATCCGCACGATCGCTTCTGGAATGACTTTTCCGGCGACGACGGCTTGGAGTCCCCAACGATGGAAAATCTCAATTAATTCTGATTCCCGTCCCTTGTGGACTACAAATAACATTCTCTCCTGGGATTCGGATAATAAATATTCATAAGGAACCATTCCGGTCTCGCGCACGGGGATTAGGTCTAAATCTAGTTCGATACCGACTCCCCCTTTAGCAGCCATTTCGGAGGTGGAACAGGTGATTCCGGCGGCTCCCATGTCCTGGGCGGCGACTACAGTCCCGGTTTTAAAGGCTTCTAAGCAGGCTTCGACTAGGGATTTTTCTAAAAATGGATCTCCTACTTGTACAGCAGGGCGATCGGCTATGGATTCCTCGCTGAGTTCGCTACTCGCAAAACTTGCGCCTCCCATTCCGTCCCTTCCGGTGGTTGAACCTACATAAAGCACTGGGTTACCAATACCAGCGGCACCGGATTTGACTATCTCTGGGGTTTCCATAATCCCGATCGCCATGGCATTAACTAGGGGATTGCCATTATAGTGGGGGTCAAAGTAGACATCTCCGCCGACGGTGGGAACTCCAAAACAGTTACCATAGTTGGAAATTCCGGCGACTACTCCCAGCAAGATTGGCCGCGTCCTGGGGTCTTCTAGGGAACCGAACCGCAGGGCATTTAGTACGGCGATGGGACGCGCTCCCATGGTGAAAATATCCCGCAAAATTCCCCCGACTCCAGTGGCGGCTCCTTGGAATGGTTCGATCGCACTGGGATGATTATGGGATTCTATTTTGAAGGCTAGGTGGATCCCGTCGCCAAAGTCTACTACTCCGGCGTTTTCTCCTGGACCGACGAGAATGCGATCGCCACTGGTGGGAAATTGGCTCAGGAGAGGGCGAGAATTTTTGTAGCAGCAATGTTCACTCCACATTACCCCAAACATCCCTAATTCGGCTTTGTTGGGGTGTCTGCCTAGTCTTTGATAGATTTCCTCATACTCTTGGGGTTTTAAGCCTTCTGAGGCTATTTCTTCGGGGCTAAATGGGGATTCAGCAATAATGGACATAGTGGCGATCGCTCGGTCAGGATAACAACCAAACATCATAAGCCTAAATTACATCATCCATCCATCCCCTCCTGTTGGGTTTCGCTGCGCTTCACCCAACCTACTGGGGATTTAGCAATCATCCACCTAGGGGCGATCGCTCGGTTAGGATAATAACCAAACATCCATCCCCTAACATCATCCATCCCCTCCTGTTGGGTTTCGCTGCGCTTCACCCAACCTACTGGGGATTTAGCAATCATCCACCTAGGGGCGATCGCTCGGTTAGGATAATAACCAAACATCATAAGCCTAAATTACATCATCCATCCATCCCCTCCTGTTGGGTTTCGCTGCGCTTCACCCAACCTACTGGGGATTTAGCAATCATCCACCTAGGGGCGATCGCTCGGTTAGGATAATAACCAAACATCATAAGCCTAAATTACATCATCCATCCATCCCCTCCTGTTGGGTTTCGCTGCGCTTCACCCAACCTACTGCTTAGTTGGGTTTCGCTGCGCTTCACCCAACCTACAATTAATTATTAACTACTCTGTTGGGTTTCACCCAACCTACTTAGTATAAGGGCTTGACCACAGTCATCGCATATCGTTCGGGGCTCAGGTAAGTTTTGGCAATTTCCTTTAATTCCGCAGCTTCTAGAGATTTAATTTGGTGGGGATAACTTACCGAAATCTCTGGTTTCGCTACTGTGAAATAATAGCCATATAACCCTGCTAATTGTCCCGGTGTTTCCGTTGAGAAGGCATAATCATTACACAGTAAACGCTTACAGCGATCGAGTTCCGCTGACGACATCGGAGTTTCCGCTAAATTACCTAAACACTCGCAGATTAGGTGTTCAACTTCTTCGATATTGTCAATATCTAAACAGGCATTAATTGTAAATAGACTCGACTCCCGCTGTAGGGAAAAACCGCTACTTATACAGTCTACTAACTGTCTATCTTCCCGTAATAATTGCACTAGGCGAGAAGTTCGCCCCTCTGCTAATAAAACCGATATCAGGTCCAGTCCGTAGCCATGTCGTATATTTTCAACTCCAGGTCCTGACCAAGCCATGGTGATCCGAGGTTGTTCTACATTAGGTAGTAGTAGTTCCTCATGGAGAATACCCCTCAGTTTAGGTTGATGATAACCGTTAGTAGTTGGGCATTCTTCCCGGTGGTAAAATGAGCCAAAAGCCTGGGAAACTAAATCTTGCGATCGCTTTTCTGAGACTCCCCCAACAATCACTACCGCCATATTTTCCGGTTGGTAGTGACAGCGATGAAACTGCCGCATTTCGTCAGGAGTTCGCGGCATCAAAGTCGCTTCCGTCCCCAAAACCGATCGCCCATAGGGATGATTACCATACAGAGTTTCCATCATCGCTTGAAACTCTATCCAATCTGGGCTATCCTGAGATTGGCGCAGTTCTTCTAACACCACCGAACGTTCTCGCACAAACTCATCATCAGGTATCGCCGCGTGCAGCAGTAAATCAGCCAGGGGAGACAGGGTTTCCTCTAAATACTGGGCGGCGCTGGTAATGAAAAAATGGGCATAGTCGTGGCTTGTAGCTGCATTAGCGACCCCCCCTCGGCTTTCAATTACCCAGTCGAACAAACCAGGGGCGATTTTTTCAGTCCCCTTAAAAATCATGTGCTCCAGAAAATGAGCCATCCCCGACCAAGGCTCTGGCTCCCTTGTGGCTCCTGCCCTAACCCAAACATCTACCACGACCACCGGTGTAGCTGGAATTTCTTGATGAATGACAGTTAAACCATTGTCTAGGGTGAAGACATTAGCGGGAAACGTTGCGATCGTTGACAGTTTAGACAACTTTTAATCTTTTAAACCCCCGTTAACCCTCTAGGTATATAATAATACCCCCAGCCGCCAAAAATTGAGTATTTTGATACAAAACAAAAAAACATCCCAAGCCAACTTTCAGCCTGGGATGATTGCCATTATATTTTTACGCCTATTTTTACACCCTAATGAGCAAGGCTACTGGAATGCTTCCCCTAACCATTAAAAGCCAAAACTAGGATCAGCAGCAGCAATAACAGGGGGGAACTGGGACATACCGAAGGCTAGGCTAGACGCGCCCACTTCCGCCAAAACTCGCAATCCGTCACCAAAGATAACTGGCTGGGCAGTCGTGAGGAAAGGTAAGGAAGCAGGTGCTTCAGCCTGGACAATAAATTCAGCATCCCCTGGTCCGATAAAGGGCAACCAGCGGGAGACATCAAAGAAGCCAAAATTACCGCCAGGGCCAGTTACTGTACTCGGTTCAGCCGGGAATGGGTTGCCGTTAGCATCCAGAATCACCGCCCCGGTTACTGGGTCACGCAGGGGACCACTGTTTAACTCTCCGTCCTTATTCAGATCCAGGTAAACGGTTACACCTTCGAGGAGGGGTTCACCAACTTGGTAGGCACTGTCAATGTTAACATCGGTGAACACAAAGCCAGTGATACTATCTGGAACTCCAGGACCTCCCACCAGGCTGGGGGGAACGTTAAAGAAAAAGTTCTTTTGTGCAGCTTGACCACGACCCAAAGCCACATCAAAAGCAGGATCAGGTCCGGTAGCTACCAAGTTACCAGGAGGATTAACCACCTCGACTTCAAAACTTTCTGTTAACAACCCAGGCTCGTTGGAAAGTACATAGTGCAGGTAGGGATTTTGAGCCAACTCCGCATCGGAGAAGGTGGGGAAGGTCGCATCTACATCAAGGATGTAGAAACCATTGGCATCTGTAACCGCAGTTCTTCCGCCGCCAGCTACGGTAATGCCAGGGATACCTGGTTCTCCGGGATCGGCAACACCGTTACTGTTGGCATCGGAAACTACGAAACCATAGATACTTCCGGGAACTACATAGCCCAAGTCCTGTAAGGTAACAGCACCGCCGGAAACGTTAACTAATTTTGGCTCATCATTAGTAGCAACTAATCTATCTGCAAAACGAGTTACACCGCCTAATCCTGGGGGTACGTCGTTCCCAGGCAATAGGGGCCGCAGTTGATAGGTTCCAGGAGCCAGGTTGTTGAAGGAATAAGAACCATCAGGACGGCTTACTGTAATGGGTTCGTTCGCTGTCCAGACTCCGTTACCGTCTAAGTCAAGGAACAGAGGAATACCACCGACAACAGGTTCGTTGTCAAGGTTAAAGATGCCATCAACATTGTTATCTATGAAGGTCTGACCTTGGATGTTACCCTTGCTGGTAATGGGGGGAACTGGAGGTACAGGGACAGCCGGAGGCAAGTTAACAATGGAAACTGGGCCTAGGTTCTGGTTCGGATCGGCGGGAACGCTGAAATCGATGGGCAGGTTGCTCCCAGCAGTGCTGACATCGGGAGGAAGGACTTGTCGAAGTTGGAACGGAGTCCCGGCTCCTAAAGTCTGTAAATCAGTGATTACAAACTCTCCATTCTCATTGGTAATGCCGCTCCGTTCACCTTGCTCTGGTTCGTATACGTTATTAAACGGGGGCAAATCCGTGAATACCGCAGCATTAGCTATTGGCAGATCACCAGGATCGAATACCCCGGTGCCGTTGACATCTATAAAACTAGTACCTGTAAGGTTTGACATTAGCTTGAACTCCTCCACCAAAATGTTGGACTAAGACAGTTTTTGCAAGATCAAGTCCATGTTCCTTGACTTAATCCCAACAGAATACACTCGCTTGCTCTGAGTGCGTATTCTTAAGACCACATTGAATATAACAGCATGAGCCTAAGAAAATATACCAGACTTTTGAGAAAGATTGCAATTTGGTTGTGAACGGGGGACATCCTAATTTCACCCCCTGGGGAGTAGTGGGCGCTATAGAGCTACCCACTGTTCTTAACGGTCAACACCCATAACGGTTATGGTCTGACCTGATAAAAACTTTGACATACCTCCTCGTCCTGAAGGAGCGAGGATTCCTTGACGCTTCACAGCCATGTGCTACCTAAGTAGTCTTACCCTCGCTCTGCGTCCGTTTAGAGTCTCCCAATGCCCTGTGGCGACTATGTATAACACCCCACTAATCCACTAATACGCATCTTGCAACTCATGGAACTCTGGCGAGATATAGTCTTTGCGAAGTGGCCAGCCTATCCAATCTTCTGGCATTAAAATGCGCTTCAGGTTAGGATGGCCTTCGTAGACGATACCATACATATCATAGGACTCACGTTCTTGGAAGTCCGCCGCCTTCCAAATCCAATAAACTGAGGGAACTTTTGGGTCGCTTCGCGGAACGAAGACTTTGACGCAAACTTCCTCTAGTTGTTCCACATTGTCGCCCACTTTGGCGAGATGGTAGGTGCTGACTAAATCTTCCCCTGGTCCCATATCATAGGCACATTGACACCGTAGATAGTTGAAACCATAGGCATATAAGGCAGTAGCTAGGGGAATTAAATAATCCCGGTCTACTTTAATCATCTCGACTCCCACATGATTGGGACCCAGAAATTCATGGTCAAATCCATTCTGACTTAACCACTGGGAGACGGGTCCGGCTTCAATGATGGGGGCTTCGGTTTCGGTCTCAGCCACGCTGTTCCTCCTTTTTCATGGGTTCGGTTTGTAGGGCGGGGGGCACGGGCATCCCGATCGCCTCGGTCAGTTGTTTCGGGGGGACTTGACGGGTAGTTGATTCTAAGTATTCCCCGGTTAAAATCGGTTCGACTACTTTCAGATTATGCGATCGCGTATAGTAGCGGTGGGTCTGTTGGAGATTTCCCCGCTCCTGGAATGATTCGTTAGCGATTTTCTTGCGTAGTTTAATAATCGCATCAATGATCGCTTCCGGGCGAGGAGGACAGCCGGGGATGTAAACATCTACCGGGATCAGCTTATCTACCCCTCGCACTGCGGTGGTGGAGTCCATGCTAAACATTCCCCCGGTGACGGTACACGCTCCCATAGCAATCACATATTTGGGTTCGGGCATTTGTTCGTAAAGCCTGACCAACATGGGGGAATATTTCATGGTGATAGTTCCCGCTGTGATTAACAGATCTGCTTGTCTGGGGCTGGACCTGGGCACTAATCCAAAGCGATCGAAGTCAAACCGCGAACCAATTAGACCCGCAAATTCAATAAAACAACAGGCAGTCCCATAGAGTAACGGCCACAGACTAGATAATCTAGCCCAGTTGTAGAGATCATCAACCGTGGTCAGGATCACATTTTCCGATAATTCCTGAGTGACCTGGGGTCGCTCCATGGGGTTGATGATAGTTGTATTCGGTGAAGGACTTTGAGTTGTCATATTTTTATAACCTGTAGTAGCGTACCTATGACCATTCCAACGCACCCTTGCGCCATGCGTAGACTAAAGCAATGACTAGGATGGTAATAAAGATGAGTGCTTCTATGAAGGCTAGTAGGCCTAATCTATGAAATGCTACCGCCCAGGGGTACAGAAATACTGTCTCTACATCAAAGATGACAAAGACTAGGGCAAACATATAGTAGCGAATGTTGAATTGAATCCAGGCTCCCCCTATGGGTTCACAGCCTGACTCGTAGGTTATGCGACGGGTGGCGCTTCTACTTTGGGGTCGGAGGATTTTGGAGGCTCCTAGAGCTAGTATCGGGACTAGGCTACAGATGATTAGGAAGCCCAGGAAATATTCGTAACCGTTGAGAAAAAACACAGCAGATCAACAGAGTTATAGTTTTGTAACTGGTTCTTTATATTATTAGATCACTTGTACCTTTGACATACCTCCTCGTCCTGCCTGAAGCAGTAAGGATTCCTTGACGCTTCACAGCCATGTGCTACCGGAAGTAGTCTTACCCTCGCTCTGCGTCCGTTTAGAGTCTCCCCATGCCCTGGGGCGACTATGTTTGATTCTACTCAAGCCCAAAGCTGGTTGTCTTCAGGGATTTAGTTAAACATTGCCCCCCGGAACTGTCTAGGTGCGCTCTCATCGTAGCTATTTCAACGCCTCTTGAGCCTTATGACTTCTCCATTTTAGAACAAAGCCGTCCTAGAAAAACAGGGTTTTAGACCCATTCTTCTGAGCCATCAAAGATCTGATCGGTTCAGTGGGACACGATTTAGCTATGGCTAGGTTGGATCTTAACAGAAATCTGCGATTAGCGTGCTTACCGACACTGCTCAACCTTTTAACTGTCTTTTGGCGATTTAACTGTCTTTTGGCGATCGCCACAGATTGATTTAACTTTGTCAGGTTCTGTAATATTATGTAATAGACTTTTAATAATTAACTCCCCGACCGTCCGTACTATGAGTGAGCCAGCCACTGAAGTCAAATCTCCAGACCGATATGAGTGTAACGCCTGCGGTTACGTCTATGAACCCTCCAAAGGCAGTTCTACAGGCAATATTCCCCCAGGTACTGAATTTGAAGATCTGCCAACTCGGTGGCGTTGTCCCGTTTGCGGTGCGCCCCGCAGCCAATTTAGGAATATTGGTTCCTCCTCAAGTCCGTCTGGATTTGAGGAGAATCTGGGGTTTGGCCTGGGAGTCAATACCCTGACCTCTCAACAGAAAAGTCTTCTCATTTTTGGCGGGCTGGCTTTGGCATTTCTGTTTTTTATTAGTTTGTATGGTTTACGTTAAGGGATTTAACCAGATTGAAAATGCAGTTCCCTAAATTTTTGCAAAAATTTGCCATTTTGATAGCTGTGGCTTTGTTCTGTGCAAGTTGTGACTATCTGCCAGATGTTAGCTATAATCCTTGGGAATTAGTCCCCGTGGCTACAGATGCCAAGTTATTTGATATCGATTTTGTCGATAACTCCGATCATGGTTGGATTGTCGGTAGCAATGCCACTTTGTTAGAAACTCAAGATGGCGGTAAGACCTGGGAAACTAAACAGCTAGATCTCGATGAACCTAATCTTCTGCTGACCTCTGTTAGTTTTAGCGGCTCGGAAGGATGGGTTGTCGGTGAGCCTTCTGTACTTCTCCATAGCACTGATGGGGGTAAGTCCTGGACTCGCATCGCCCTCAGCAATAAACTCCCCGGCGCTCCCAATAATATTGTCGCCCTCGGACCTAGTGCGGCGGAAATGACTACTAATGTCGGAGCTATCTATCAAACTAAAGATGGCGGTCAAACTTGGCAGGCTATGGTAGAAGATGCTGTGGGAGTAATTCGCAGCTTGTCTCGCTCGGAACAAGGCGAATATGTTACCGTTTCAGCTAAGGGTAATTTTTACTCGACTTGGGAACCGGGACAGACCTCTTGGACTCCCCACATTCGCTATAGTTCTAAACGCCTAGAAAAAATTGGCTTTGGTCAGGATAACCGACTCTGGATGTTAGCCCGTGGCGGTGAGATCCGGTTTAGCGACCCTAATGATCCCGAAGAATGGAGTGATCCTATTAAGCCAGAGTTTTCCACCAGTTGGGGATTACTGGATTTGGCTTATCGTACCCCCGAAGAGATTTGGGTCACTGGCGGTAGTGGTAACCTTCTCTGTAGTTTTGATGGGGGTGAAACCTGGCAAAAAGACAGGAAAGTTGAGGATATTCCCTCCAATTTTTACCGCATTGAGTTTATGAGTCCTAAACGGGGATTTATACTCGGTCAACGGGGAACATTACTTAGATACACCGGAAACACCTCAGCATCTAGTTGAGAGAAAAACCAGCCTTTAAAAAATGTTGGTAAAATTGGCTTGTTATAAGTGACTCTCTACCCTATTATAATATGATTGAGAGTCTGTAAGTTGTGGATTTGTTAACAGGAGAGACTTAAATGGCAGGTACTACTGGTGAGCGTCCTTTTGGTGACATTATTACAAGTGTCCGTTATTGGGTGATTCATAGTCTGACAATTCCGGCTTTGTTTATTGCTGGATGGTTATTTGTCAGCACCGGCTTGGCTTATGATGCTTTTGGTACACCTCGCCCTAATGAGTATTTTACTCAAGAGCGCCAGGAACTACCGATTATCACTGAACGCCAAGATAGCAAAACACAAATTCAACAATTTATTGCTAAGTAGATCCAGGAGAACTTAAAAACATGACGAATGCAAATCAAAACCAACCGATAACTTATCCGATTTTTACGGTTCGCTGGTTGGCTGTACACACCCTGGCTGTTCCTACAGTTTTCTTCCTGGGTGCGATCGCCGCTATGCAGTTTATTCAACGATAGGAGACATACATGGATCGTAGTCGTAACCCCAATAAGCAGCCTGTTGAACTGAACAGAACCTCTCTGTATCTGGGCTTGCTGTTGATTTTTGTCCTGGGTATCCTGTTTTCTAGTTATTTCTTTAACTAACTAGAAGTACCATTATACCTTGGAGATATTTACCCTTTTCCCCAGTAATTTCAATTTTGAATAGAGAGGTATAAAGCTGTGTCTGGAGATGCTAAACTTCCCCTTTGGTTAATCGCCACGGTAGCCGGAACTGGTGTTCTGGTTGTGGTTGGTCTGTTTTTCTATGGGGCTTACGTCGGTGTTGGTTCTGCACTCTAATTTAAGAACCATAAAATCTGAGTGTTAATACTCAAGTGTTGATAATATCCCACTCGTTTTGGGTGGGATTTTTATTGAATTAAGCACAGGATTTGCTCATCAATTTATGAACATAATTACTGGAATTGGGCTATTAGCGGGGATGCTGACGACTATTGCATTTCTTCCCCAAGCAATTAAGACCTGGAAAACTAAATCGACCCGTGATGTCTCCCTGGGAATGTTCGTAATTTTCTGTACCGGGGTATTTTTATGGATTGTATATGGAACGCTGATTAAAGATCTACCGATTATCCTAACTAATGTGGCGACTTTGGTATTGGCTTCGACTATTTTGTGGTTTAAGTTAAAATATCACTAATCTGGATATGCTAAATCTGATCACCCTAATTTTTATACTGTGACTGTTACCCAATTCGCGCGCGAACGTTTATTATTTACTCCAGCTACACCGGAAACTAATGCGGTTCCGGTGATTTTGGCTTTCCCCAATGAATACAGTGTGGGAATTACTAGCCTAGGTTATCAGATAGTATGGGCGACTTTAGCACTTCGTCAAGATGTACAAGTTAGCCGCCTGTTTACGGATCTGAGTGAACCTCTACCAAATAACCCAGAATTATTAGGGTTTTCTCTGTCGTGGGAATTAGACTACAGTAACATTTTACAGCAGTTGGAAGATTTAGGGCTACCAAGACGATCGCACTCGCGCGATAATCAACAACCCCTAGTTTTTGGCGGCGGACCTGTCCTCACGGCTAACCCAGAACCCTTTGCTGATTTTTTTGATGTGATTTTACTGGGAGATGGTGAAGATTTAATACCTAATTTTATCAGCGCCTATCAACAGGTTAGACAAGCCGACCGACAGACTAAATTACGCCACTTAGCACAACTTCCGGGAGTTTATATCCCTAGTTTATATGAGGTGAAATATCACAGTGCTGATGGGGCGATCGCTTCTATTAAACCTATTGATAGTGATATTCCCCCCCAGGTGCAAAAACAAACCTATCGCGGAAATACTCTATCAGCTTCCACCGTAGTCACGGAATTGGCGGCTTGGGAAAATATCTATATGGTGGAAGTGGTTCGCAGTTGTCCCGAAATGTGCCGTTTTTGTTTGGCTAGTTATTTGACTTTACCTTTCCGGACGGCGAATCTTGAATCATCTTTAATTCCGGCAATTAATCGGGGTTTAACTGTCACTAAAAGGCTGGGTTTATTGGGGGCTTCGGTGACTCAACATCCCGAATTTAACGAATTGTTGGATTATCTGAGTCAGCCAGAATATGATGATGTGAGATTGAGTTTGGCTTCAGTTCGCACCAATACGGTGACGGTGAAACTAGCGGCTACTTTGGCGAAACGGGATACTCGTAGTATTACTATAGCGGTGGAAAGTGGTAGTGATCGCCTCCGTAAAATCATCAATAAAAAACTAGATAATGATGAAATTATCCAAGCTGCTATTAATGCCAAAGCCGGAGGCTTAAAAAGCCTTAAACTCTATGGTATGGTGGGGATTCCGGGGGAGGAATCAGAGGATTTAGATGCCACAGTTGCTATGATGCAGGAGATTAAAAAAGCCGCCCCTGGTTTACGTCTCACCCTCGGTTGTAGTACCTTTGTCCCGAAATCTCACACTCCTTTTCAGTGGTTTGGAGTTAATCCAGCAGCCGAAAAAAGATTAAAGTTTTTAGAGAAAAAACTGCGCTCGAATGGGATGGATTTTCGCCCGGAAAGTTATCGATGGTCGGTAATTCAGGCTTTAATTTCCCGAGGCGATCGCCGTTTATCTTATCTCTTGGAAAAAGTCCGCCATTATGGGGACAGTCCCGGAAGTTATCGGCGAGGGTTTAAGGAATTACGCGGACAGCTTCCCCCAATAGATTTTTATGTTAATCAAGACTGGGAATTAAACCAGGTTCTCCCCTGGAGTCACCTCCAAGGACCTCTACCAGAAACAACTCTTAAAAAGCACCTCAATGATTCTCAAATTTGGGCTAGAGACAAGTTATCTCAGGCGACAAAAAACTGAGAAATATCTTCTCCACACTCATCGGCTAAGTAGAAAAGGGCACGAAATCGCATCGCCACAACTTCCTCATAAAAAGGGTTTAATTTGCAGAGGGGGGGAATTTGTAAAACTGTACGCCCAAACATTTTGATAGTGCGTTCAAAGGGGCATTGTGCGGGGATTAAATTGCAGATTAACCGGGCTGTTTTGGGATTTTTGACTTGAATATCGAGCCGGGTTTTGATGGGTTTTAAGATGAAATTTGGCTGGGTATTTAAGTTGAGTTGATTCATATCTCCTATGGCTCCTCCTCGGTTGCTATAGATTTAATTTAGCAAGGCGATCGCTATAACGCCAGGGTTTACTTATATAAATTTTTGATTATGATTATCAAAATTTATACATATCCCGCCGAGGAAGTAGCCACCGCCTGAAACCTCTTACCTAACAGGGTTTGGTGTTACCCGGTTGGGTGGGTGGTTATTTTCTATCAGCAAAGTAGGTTTGGAACATCTCCAGAGCTACCGGAGCCGCCGCCTTAGAGCCAAAACCGCCATTTTCCACGACTACAGCAATGGCAATTTCTGCTTGATCCGCAGCACCAAAAGCCACATAAACCGAGTGCGATCGCTGTCCCCAAACCTCAGAAGTTCCCGTTTTTCCGCCAGTTAAAGGGATACTACCACCATTCATTACCTGAGCGGTTCCATACTGGACCGTAGCAACTAACCCCTCTCGAATTTTTTTAATCGCATCAGGAGCCAATCCCGTGGGTACAGGTTGGGTAGCGGGAGTATTAGTCATCGAAGAGAGTAAATGGGGTTTAACTCGCTGTCCACCATTGGCGATCGCCGATACCATCACCGCCAACTCCAGAGGGGTAGCTAGTACCGACCCTTGACCAATAGACATCGTGACAGTATCCCCCAAATACCAGGGTTCCCCAAAGATTTTTTCCTTGTCTTCCGGCGTAGGAACCCATCCACTAGATCCCTCCGTTAACCCCAACAATGTTAAATCCGTAGTACCAATCCCGAAATTTCTAGCCCATTTAGCCATGGTTTCCGGGCCAATGGCCATCCCCAGGCGATAGAAAAAGGTATTACTACTAAAGGCTAAAGCATCCCGAAACCCAATTATCCCAAGCCCGCCACTATGTTCTTTAAAGGCAATCCCACCAATAGTAATTGAATCTGAGGTCGCAATTACCGAACCTGGACTAAAATGGCCAGAAGCCATACCAGCAGCAGCCGAAACAATCTTAAATGTACTTCCGGGGGGATATCCCTGTAAGGCGCGATTCAGAAACGGATGGTCTAACCCTTGGAGTTCTTCCCATTGTTGGGGGGTAATGGGGCGAGTAAATAAATTAGGGTCAAATCGTGGACTACTCGCCATTGCTAACACTTCCCCAGTTTTCACATTCAGGGCTACTGCTGCTCCCCGTCGCTGTCCCAGAGCCTGTTCCGCCACTCTCTGCAGATTGATATCTATGGTTAGTTGTACGTCTGTACCCCCTTGAGAGGATTTCTCACCAAAGATCCGCAGTTCCTCGTTTTTGGCATTCACTTCCACCAAGCGAGCGCCCCACACTCCCACTAAATCTTTATTGGCTAAGGCTTCAATCCCCAACTGTCCTACTACCATGCCCATTGGCCAATCGGGGTTAGCTTTTAATTCTTGTAGGTTGGCTTCCCCAATGTAGCCAACTACTTGAGCTGCTAAATTACCGTGGGGATAGTGGCGACTCGACTCCATCCTAATTTCCACCCCGGACATCTTCTCGGCATTTTCCGCTAACCAGATAAAGGCTTCTGGAGTCAGATGATTGCTAATGCGGACTGAGGTGGCGGATTGGTAGCCGATGCGTTCTAGTTCGTTTAAAATGCTGTGTGCTGGTACATCGAGTAACTCACTCAGTTGGTTAGCCGCTTGTTTCCACTGTTCTGGGGTCTTTTCCCTTGGCCAGAAAAAAACCCCCCGCACTTGGTGGTTATCGGCTATGGCTGTACCATTGCGATCGAGAATTCGACCCCGATTTGAGGGGACTGGAATCAGCCGGATACGGTTGTCTTCCGCTCTCAGTCGGTTTTCTGCTCCCTTCACCAGTTGCAGTTGTACCAGCCGATGAACCTGCAAACCTATCAATCCTGTGGCTACCAGCATTAATAGTAAAACACGATACAGCGGTCGCGGCGCTTCCTTGCGGACAGTCGGGCGATCGCTACTAGTAAAATGGACCCTAGGGTTAAAAGACAGTTGACGCACCATAGACCTTGAAATAAATCTCTGATACAACATACTATTTTTTGGGCAAGTTAGTACCTATTCCCCAAGACACCAAGCCACAATTAACCCCACAAATGCTAACCCAGTCCAATTCGGTAGGTGTAGCCAATTAAGAAAGCTCAGAGGGTCTAGCCAAAATGTCTCTGTTAGCAGAATGCTCAGAATTAGCGCGATCCAGGTAAGTAGTACAGCCATAGCTTAGATCCTGAGTGCATATCTAGGATATCTGTTGACTAGATTTTAACATTAGCATGGATCTCGGCTTCCTGAGTCGGTCTCTACTCCGGCTATGCTATTTTTTTTTAAACTACTAAGGTTATATCATCTAACAGCTTTTGTGTGCCGATAAATTGCTTGACATCTTTAGCTACCCTTTCACAAATACTATCAACTGACTCGTGGCGGTTTGGTTTTCCTGAAGCACTCCACAAAGTCCGCTCCATACCATACATTTCCTGTTGCTCATTAACGGCTTCCGGGATACCATCGGTATATAAAACCATCACTTCTCCTGGATTGACTTTCACCTCTAGCTGATTAATAAAATCTGAGATATTTTCTTATAAACCTATCAGAAACCCTAAGTCCATTCTATCAATTTGTTCGACTTCTCCATGGTTACGAACTACAATTCAACTTTCATGCTGTCCGGTTAAATGAAATTTATCATCTGGAAATGTTAAAAAAGACAGGGTTAAATTTTTATAGTTTCTCATCGGCATACCATTACTATAAATTACCTGGTTAATTCCATTTAAAAACTTTACTTGATCGGCTTATGGTCAGGCTGATTAAGTCCGAGCTGCTGTTGGTGTCATCAGCATTAACACCTTTCTAAACCATGTCCGGTTACATCACCAATACCTACTGTTGATCTGCCATTGGACTCTAGTATTATCTCATAATAATCTCCCCCAACTTCGTCCGCTGGCTCCATAAATCCGGCTGCCTCCAAGTTAGATATTTCTGCTAATTATTCCGGTTTCGGTAAAATCATGTATGGCAGTTTTTGAGCTACTTTTAATTCGGTTTTCAGGCGAAATTTTCGGCTTTTAAACCTTGGTTTAGAGCCGCAATTTATGATAAAATTTGGCAGGTTTTTGGTTTTCATTAATGTCAATCCCCTAATTTCATAGATAATATTGCCTTGTTTTTCCACAATAATAGCTGCTCTCAGTTCTCAGGTAATACGGGGATCGCTTACTTGAATTTATAGATAATTAGACACCATATTTTCACATTGTAAGGCTCTATAATAGGGAGGATTGATAACTCTTGATAATTGATTACTTCCCCCTTGATTAATATAATTATTTAGCTGGAAAGTATGGTTTTATAAGTCTCTCACCTCCTCAAGTGAGAGTAAATATTCGGTGGTTTTGTTAAAATAAATTAGCTCGCCATTCGGTGCATAAATAGCTACTCCTACCGGAATAACGTTTAAAAATTTGGTGAGTCTATTCATTGAGGGTGGTTAAATCTTGAAATGACTGCTGTACTATCATTTCTTTGCAGATATAGGGACAGTTTCCAGTCTCCTTTGGCTACATTACTGGCGACGATATTGAGGCGGGAAATTGGCAAAGTAATCCACCTAGCTGTTATCATACCAATAATAATTGCCACAATCATCGCACCAACAGGTTTAATAGTAGTGCGAATATTAGCGTTGATTTCGGACATAAAATCTGACTCTGGTACAACTACAACAATCAGCCAATCTAAATTATACTCATCCTGTAAAGGTCTAACTTTCACAAAGTACAGATTTTCATTCAATCGCAACTCATTATTTTGGTTACTCCCTAGAGTTTTGAGGTCGCCAAATGTATTAAATAAATCTTTAGCCGTTGCTTGATTAATGGGATTATTGCTTTGGTAACCATTCATTAATTCTCGGCGTTCTTCTTCATCAATGGTCAAGGGTAATTCTCAGGTGGAAGTTGCCAAGAAAGTCCCGTCACGTTTGATAATAAATGCTTGTCCAGACTTCCCAATACTAAGGCTATGGAGAAATTCCGAAATATGATCTAGACGTAAGGTTGAAATTAATACACCTTGGAAGTTATTACTATCATCATAGACTGGATAAAGATGGCTTAAAAGTAGCGTGGGTTATAAGTAGGAGATATAAACATCACTCCAGATGGCTTGACCAGCTTCTTTGGCTGTGATATAAATGGTGTGCTTGCGTGGGTCTGCGTTCTCGACTATGGCTTGTACAGTAGTGCGATCGCTTTGGTCATTAGTATGATAATAATAGAAGCTAAAATCTGTCTCTGGTTCGATAATATTAATCATATTCTCCAAATCCTAACTCGATCGCATCCAGTTTTTTTGGGTTTATCTTAGCCGGAATTTCTAGGTATAATTCTAGGTTTTGGTAAATGCGATCGCTTACTTCTTCGATTAATTGGTTCGCTAAATCGGCGATCGCACTTTTTCCTGTGCGGAACGATAAATAACCCACCAATCCGGTCGCTCCCACTACTTGGACTACAAATGGCACAATTAAAATTGTACTAATAGAGGTATTTCCGAATAGTGTTATAATGGCTTGGTTGAACTTTTTAACCAGCATAATATTTGCAGATAAAAGATTAGGATAATCACAATTTGGCTGCAGTATATCTTCAGTATTGAATCGGTAATTTTCAAAAATAATTAACTTTAAAATACCATAAATTTTGGCAATTACCACCCTGTAAATAAACCTGGATATTGATGGTATATTTAATCAAAAATTATCATGGAAATTGAGCATAAAATCCCCCCCAAAACTGGCTTATGTAGAGGGGGAATGATAGTTTAGCTGATGGTTTGTTCCGACTCGATTTTGTCTAATAGCGCCACCACTTCTCGCTCAAACGCTACCTTAGCGCGGTTAGTTTTACCGCCAATATAAAGCCTGTCACCCTGTTGGAGTCCCCAAATTTGGGAATGAGATACATAACTCATTAATACACTAATCATCAGTAATCCAAATCCTAAATAAACAATCGGAATACCTGGATCAGCTTTAATTTGCAATCCTGTACTTCCCACCACCTCATCAACATAGAGGGTGACACCATTGATGTCAATAGACATACCCTCGCGGACTGTTGAGGCTAACTGACCATCATTGTCATAAATTAACACTGTTCCCTGTAAATCTTTCGCCAGCAGGGAGACTCCCTCACTCAAATCAGTTTTGGTGGGAACCCAAGTTCCCCAAATGCGACCTTTTCCCCCAGTGTCTAGTTGCGCCATTGGTAGTTGTAGCACCGGAGAACGATTGATCCGAACCCGCACCCCAGCAATTCCCCAATCAGCTTGATAAAAGGTGATACCATCATAACGTAGGGGTTTATTAACATGAATAGTTTGGCGATCGCGTTCTTTTCCCTCCCGGTCTACTACCGACAAATCAGAATAAAATTGATCGATAGTTCCATCTGGTGTATAATCAATCCAAAAGCGATTGACTTTAACCGCCCAATCTTGGGGCATTTTAGACTGAGAAAACGGCCCCGCATCTAGGATATTTTGAATCCCAAATAGATTCCCACTAGGGACAAGTTCTTGAGCTATAAAACCCGTCATTGAACCCACAATTGAACCCGCCAAAATAATCAACATACTAGCGTGAACTACAATGGGTCCAATCCGGCCAATTATACCTCGGCGAGCATAGAGTTTATTTCCCTCTTGAAAGACTAGATAACGACGGCTTTCTAAGGTCTGTTTGAGATGGTCTAGGGATACATTGTTTACCTCGGCACTTAAAGCCAAGTTTTTAAACTGTTTTTCCTTGTCGTAATATTGCCAACGTTGTGCCGATTTTAAGGTCGGTAACTGACGGGTGAAAGTGCAGGCTGTCAGACTAGAGCCAAAGACAATTAGGATTGATAAAAACCACCAAGTCCGGTAAACATGATCTAACCCTATAAATAGTAATACCTTCCAGGTTAAAAAGCCAAACAAAGCCGGATCTTCTGGGTAGTTAGCTTGATAAAAGGCGGCGGACTGTCCCTGTTCTATAACAGTTCCAGAGATGCTAAAAATGGCGATCGCTAACAATAAAACAATCGCTAATCGCAAATCCGCCAACACCGGAACTAATTCTTTACGGACAAATTTTCTGGGTGCTGTTCCCCAACTATAAAGTTTAGAGAAAACCACATCTTTAGCAGTCATAATTAAATCAAGATTTTACAAAAGTTAACTAGGCGATCGGAGCCAGTCGGTACAACAGAGAAAACACCCCAAACCCTACCAGCAAAACACCACTAGCGGGAGTAATCCAACCCGACCACTGACGCAAAGCCAGCAACCTTTTAATAGTAGCCGTAAATGTACCCGCCAAAATCAAGGGAGCCACATAACCCACAGCGTAAGACAGCAGCAACGCCCCCCCCAGAAGGACATCGCCAGTGGTAGAAACCCAAGCCAGAATCGTCGCTAACACCGGGGTACTACAGGGAGAAGCCACCAAACCAAAAGTTAACCCCAACAGATAAGAACGCGCAGAATGGGGGAGCTTTTCAGGAATCCACCCCATGGTATCAAAAGCCGGAAGTTGCAGGGGTAAGGCTTCTAAAAGGTTCAATCCCATCAAAATGGCGATCGCACTCACCACAATCGGTAAACCCCAGCCAATCTGACCATAAACTTGTCCCACCAGAGACGCAAAAACCCCCAATCCCGCTAAAGTAGTTGCTAGTCCCAAAGCAAACCAGGTAGACTGAATAGCTGCTGTGGTGCGATTTTGGTTTTCATATCCACCAATATAGCCAATCGTAATCGGTAACATAGACAGCATACAGGGGGTCAGACTGGTTAGCAAACCAGCAGCCAACAGGATGAGAATGCTTGGCCATCCCACATGGGTTAGTTGTTCGCGCACTAGGGTATTAGCAAATTGTGCAATTTCATAGAGTTGTGTTTGTAGGGTTTCGCTCATGAGATCAAATTGATGAGTTTGGGAACTATCAAAAATTGTAACGTTTTTTTAGCCAGTCCAGATCTCAAATCCAACTCCTACAGATCGCACAGCCACCGAGAAATAGATGCTACTTGATTTTCTCGATTCAGATTAGCGGCATTATTGAGCGTCCCATTTTCTAGTTGCTCCCCAATTTCCCAAGAAGGTATAAGGAGAATATCCCACTTGATATAATGCTTGTCGAATCCGATTTAGTGATGCTTGTGCTGTTTGACAATGTTCATCAGCTCCCGCTGGTTCTATGGCTCCTTTCAGTTCACCTAAAGCTAGGATAGATTGTACATTATTAATTCCCATTAGTTCGGATTTTTTACATACATATATCACTACCTGCAAAGGGGTCTAAAATTTTGCCTTGAGTCAATCCATATTTTGCAAATAACAGTTGAACTAGAGATGCGGAAAAGGCTTCCTTATACTTATACCAACGATAAATAGGTTGAGTTTTTTTCGCCTGAAAACTGACTAACAGCCTGGTTAGTGATGGTTCGATTAAAAATTTGTTTTGAAAGGAATTATGTAATTGTTGATCAAGATGGTTAACTTCCCGGATATCTGCTATGTTTTCGACTGCCTTTTCTCCTGATGAGTTATAATTAGAGATTCCCCACATTATCTAAACCCTAGAAACTGCCACATTGCTGACAGACTCAATGCCTCTAATCATACAAGATAGAGGCATAACCCCAGATACAAAAAACAAGTATGCTTCCAATGAGTTATCACAGAGAATAAATTTAGTTTTGACAACTAAAACATAGCGAATTTCTTGATGTTCTAAAATCAGAGAATTAATCATTGATTCTAGGGGGTCAATGGAAAATGACTGCTCGGAAACGGTAATCATACTTCCCATTAAGTTCCCTAAAATCCCTAGAAAACTACTCAGTAAAATATTGCCAACTTCTGTCAAAACTTCACAGGCAGAAATATTCAGATGTTCAATAGGTTGTCTCGAATTGTGTCGGAGTAAATTAGTTAACATTACTGCCACGGGATAGTCAAGAAGTATTAAGGCATCTCCCGACAAGGAACCAGACAAAGTTTGACGGACATTAGCCACCTCATTAGCAAAGCAGTCAGCAAATTCGGTTTTACATTTACTCAGAGGATACAGCCAAACATTAGAAACATCCAAAATCACCGGACATTGAATTAATGCTGACAAGGAACTTGCTGGTCGTCTGGATAATATCATATTGATAAATCCAATGAGCGCATTCTGTTGTTTTTCTGTGAGCAGCATCACGAGAACTCCCAAACCCTAAAGAACATTTAAATTTATAAAGCATCTACGATCGCCTTAGCCATCTGATTAAGGGGAATACTGCGATCGCTCAAACCAGCTTCTACAACTGTTCTAGGCATCCCATAGACCACACAGCTTTCCTCAGCTTCCGTAAAAACCGAGCCACCGTGGGACTTAATCCAAGCGGCACCTTGTTTACCATCAGATCCCATTCCAGTCATAACCACACCCAAAACCCGGTCTTTATAGATCTCCGCCGCCGATTGAAACATGACATCCACCGATGGACGGTGAGGTAAATCAAAAGGTTTAGTGTGCAAATGGACAATTACATTTTGATCATGATTGCGTTTAAAACTCAGATGGTGTCCAGCCTGAGCAATTAGCACCTCACCTGGGCGCACCACATCTCCAGCTTGAGCCTCTTTAACATCAAGAGAACAAAGACGATCTAGGCGTTGGGCGTACATATTAGTGTATCCCACAGGCATATGCAAAACCACCACCACCGGAACTGGCAAATTTTCCGGCAATTGAGGAATTAAGAACGCCAAGGCTTGAGGGCCCCCTGTAGAAATTCCGATCGCCACCAATTCAATTTTTCCTGAACTAATAGGAGGGCGAGGTAATGGTGTTGATGAAGGAAATTCATGAATATTAGTGAGACATTGAATAGGGACAGTCGAGGCTGTTTTCACTTTCGCGATTAATTCATCACTAATATCAAACATTTTTTCCGTAGCGAGGGCCGTAGGTTTATGGACAAAATCCACCGCCCCAGCATCCAAAGCCGCCAGAAATTTCTCGCCTCCTTCATTAGCAATACTGACCACAATCACTGGTAGGGGACGGCGTGCCATTTGGTGTTTAATAAACTCCACACCGTCCATTTTAGGCATCAATAAATCCAAGGTAACGACATCCACCTGGTCGCCCAGCTTTTCAATTTTTTCCAAAGCATCCGCACCGTCATGGGCGACATCAACGACCTCAATAAAGGGACTACGAGACAGCATTTGTCTAATCACCTTACGGACATATGCTGAATCATCTACAATCAAAACTCGAATAATATTTTTCATCTCATGGCTCCTCTGTAGCTCTATATTTTATATTATATCAGGTCAGTTAACGTTTTTTTTGATAGGCAAATGCTTGCCTAATATCCACCAATTTAAAATCAGTTTCAAACTTTAACAGGGACTCAGATGCACTCACAAATAAATAACCAGATTCTGCCATTCTTTCCGAGAGTAGTTTGACAGTTTTCTGGATGGATTGATCGGAAAAATATATAAAAATATTTCGACAAAAAATAAAGTTAATATTTCTAAAATTAGCCATTTCATGAGGGCAAGTAATATTGGCAACTTGCCAAGTAATTCGCTTATGAATACTCGGTTTAATCCGCCAATTATTACCTTCTTTGTCAAAATATTTGTCCTGAATTTTAGGAGGAGTTGCCCGAAATGAATATTGTCGATATAGTCCCTCCTTAGCCTTACTAATTGACCGAGGTGAAGCATCAGTACCGTAGATATTAATAGGCACTTTGTCAAACCAACCAGCCTCTTCTAAAGCCATGGCAATTGAGATAGGTTCCTCACCAGTCGAACAAGCCGCACACCAAATTTGAATAGGTCTAAAAATCGGCCAATCATCAGATTTAGAACCACCTTTATATTTGTCTATTAATGATGGCAACAACACATCAATCATCACCCTAACCTGGTCAAATTCCCGCCAGAAGAAAGTTTCCGAAACCGACAGGGCATCCATCAGGCATTTCCACTCACCATCAGCATCAGGATCATATTTTAGTAGATAATAGTAATCCAAAAATGAATCAAAATTCTTGTCTACTAATCGAGGATAAACCTTATCTGCCAACAGATCCCTTTTTCTAGATTCGTAGTACAAACCAGTTCGTTCGTGAATTAAATCTCGAAGAATAATAAATGTACTTTCCGATAGTTCTAGTGAGTCTGGGCGAAATGACATAGATCACATATAAATCCTGAGAATTAAGCATAAAATCAGGGGTAGAGTTAACAATGGACAACTATTAACTTCCCCATTCTATGGACTATTTTAAGAAGATCGTAGACCTCGATGAGCGGCGCGACGAATAGCCGGATATGGGTCAGTGCGAGCGAGTTTAGCTAATTTTTCATCGCAACTGTGATTTCCCAGATAAACTAAAGCGGTGACAGCGGCCAGACGGACATTTTTATCAGCATCATCCAAGGCTTCAATCAAAAACTCGGAAGCTATGGGATGCTTAAAACGCTTGAGAACCTCGACCACAGAACAGCGAACCCCGGGATGGATATGTTTTAATCCCTGAGCGACCAATTCAATATATTCTCCCTCTAAACTTTCGGGACAATTGCGCCGGACCAAAGCATTAAGACAAGCCTCTCGAGTGCTAGGGTCAACGGTCAATTCCAGCAAGGCCGAAATGGCTTCTGGAGTAGCCAAACGAGAAAGGGACTCGATCGCCTCATAAACCAGACGTTCTTCGGGGTCAGCGGCGGCCATCCACTGCAAAGCTACCCCGGCTTCGGTTCCTCCCCTTTCACGAAAGGCATGGAGGGCATCAAGGCGACGTTCAGAGTTAGGAGAATTGAGAGCCGTCAGCAAAGGGGGTATAGCCTGAGCGCGGTTAATGCGCCCCAAAGCCCTCAAAGCAGCACGGGCCACATCTCCGCCTTCATCCTCCAACTCAGCCAACCCAGACAAAATCGGAGTAGCTCTCACACCAGCGATCGCCCCCAAGGACTCAGCAGCGATCGCTCTGACCGGATCAGCCGGGTCATGATTAGCCAGTTGTTTCAGGGCGGCAAAGGCACTATCAGCCCATTGATCAACATTGAGTTCAGCTACAGGTTCTGGTAGGGATGAAATCGAACCTGATTCTAGGATATCAATTAAAGTGTCACCGTAGCGACCAATAGAACGAGCCGCCTGATAACGAACCCAAGATTCCGGGTCATCCAACCCTTTTAGTAAATGAGGGACAGTTGCGATATTTTCCAATTCTCCCATAGCATGAGCCGCAGCCGATCGCAAAGAAGGCGAAGGGTGAGTCAAAGTTTGCACCAAGATCGGCAAAACCCGCTCATCCTCCAAATAGGGCAAATGTTCGAGCGCCGCCCGACAAACCCGTTCTTCTGGGTCTTGTGTACAAGCCAATAATCGGTCTTTGCAATTCTCAAAAGCAAAATACCCAGCAATTCTCACCGCCGACTCCCGTACCAACGGGTTAGGATCAACCAACAGATCATAAATCCGTTGAGGCATAGCTAGATGGCCCAAAGAATTGAGAGCAGCGATCGCCCCCAAACGCACCGCCGAGTCAGGATGTGCCAGTAACTCCAACAGCCCCTCAAAAGCGCGAGCATCCCCAATGTGAGCCAAAGCCGTAGTCGTCACCATCACCAGTTCCGGTTCAGCATGACCCAACAAAGACATCAAAGCCGGAACCGCCTGGGTGCTGCCTATACGTCCCAAAGCCATAACCGCCGCCTGGCGAGTTTCCAGGTCTCCCGCTTCCAACTGCATAATCAATAAAGGCGTTACCCTTCCCCCGAATGCAACCAAGGCTTCCATCACCTGATCGCGAACTTCGTGATTATTCAGGAGTTTTCCTAAAGTTTGCTCAATTTTCTCTCCTTCGAGCCAACCCAAGACCATCACCATCGCCCGTAACTCCGGCCCGGACAAAGATCCTTGTTCAATCTCTGCTAGGATATTTTCCACCCCCTGATCTTGTATCACTTGGCGGGTCAGGTCAGCGATATGTTGTCCTTCTTCGAGTTGTTTATAATTAGCGTAAATTTCCGCCAAAGCCAAAACAATTTCTGCGATCGATGTCAAAGGACGATTAAGTTGAGCCACCAAAGGCCCTACCGCATCAGCATCCGCAAACTTACCCAAAGCCGATACCACCGGACTACAAAGCAAGTCATCCTCTAATAGAGGCAGAAGTTTGGGAATAATCGTTGTATCGCCAATAGTCACCAAAGTTTCGATCGCCGGAAAAGCCAAAAAGAAATCCCCACTCGTCGCAATCTCAATCAAAGGCTCCACAGCCTCCTTCGCCTTCAGTTGTCCCAAGCTCTCAATGGCATGATAGCGAACATTGATATCTGGATCATTGAGCAAACCAATCAGAGGATCAATACCACGGGGGTCGTGGCGTTCTCCCAAAGCCAGAGCCGTATAAATTCGCAGATCTGGGTCTGGTTCTCCCAAGCATTCCACCAGAGCCGGAATTGGGTCTACATTACTGAGCGCCAGAATTTGTAGAGTCGCATTCAGAACATTCGGGTTGCGATGCTGTTCCCGCATCAATCGCAGTAGGCTACGGATAATTTCTGGGTCATCAGTTATCGCCAAGTTATCAACTGCTTCTCGGCGCAATTGCCAATTCAGGGTTTTTTGTAGCAATGGAACCAGTTGAGGAGCCAGTTTAGCATTAGCCATTTGCATTAGGGCATCAAGGGCAGGGAAAGCTAGGAAAAAGTCTTCTGACTCAGCGATTTTCACCAAGCCATCAACGGCTTCGAGCGCTTGTAGTTTTCCCAGAGCTTCAATAGCATGATACCGGACATTGACATTATCATCATCCAACATATCAATCAGGGCAGGAATAGCCCGGGGATCTTTCCTTTGTCCTAGGGTTTGCACCACATAAATCCGCAGATCTGAATCCTGTTCCTTCAGACAATCAATCAGAGCCGGCACTATATCAACCTGCGTGAGAGTCAGAACCTGTATCACACTGTTAAGGATATTTGGATTGTGATGTTGTTGTCGCAACAATTCCAACAGTTGCGCGTTCAATTCTGGCGCTTTAACATTAGTTAGGTGACGGGTGGCATTTTGGCGCACTTGCCAGCGATCGTCAGCCAGAGCAGCAATGAGGGACTCATGGACTGACGTATCAAATTCCGTTTCTTCCCCATCATTTGACCCTGTGCGAGCATTGGCTAATTCCCATTCTGCCTCCATGCGCTCCGTGACATCTTCTAAAGTAATCACCAAACCCACGATCGCCGTTTTTTCCCGCAAAGGTGCGATCGTTACCCTTTGCTGCATCGAGTCAAAGTATTGCGACGGGTTCCGTGGTGGGCACTTAATTAAATAATGATGAAAATCCGGCGCTAGGGTTTCGATAGTACCATCTTCCAGAACCTGATTAAAACGAGCCAGTAAACCCCTCGACTCCAAATCAGGAATTATCTCGGTCAACGGACAATCATAGACCTCTTCTGCCTCTAAGCCGCTCATCATAGCTAGTTGAGAATCCCAGGATCTCACCAATAATTTATCATCTGTTGTAAAAATACTAATCGTCATATTTTTAAGGGGGTAAGTTTTAATTTGGGCCGACAATTAACAATTTTAATTATCAATTTTAGCCCCCTCTCAACAATCGAGAGGGTTCAGTCTAGGGATAGACTGTCCGCCTACCCCTAATCATTCCAGTCCCGTGCCAATGTCAGCAGATATTAACTGTTATTAGCTGTTAAATGCCAACCTTTAAAACCTCCATCAGTGCTTGAGTGTGTGACAGCAAACCTTGAGCCGTTTCATGAGTTTTGTGTACCCCTGAACTGTTATTTTTGGCAATAGTTTGCAATTCGTCTATACGGGCCAGCAGATTACTAGAAACTTCCGAATGATCTAAATTAGATGTGCGGATCAAAGCTATTTGTTTGGCTATACTACGAGTAGCTAAATTCATCTCCTGCACCGCCCTACTTTGTTCCTCCATAGCCTTAGCTACCTGTTCCGACTGCGTTTGAATACTCTCCACAGCTTGGCTAATTTGGTTAGCACTGCTACTCTGTTCAGTCATCGATCGCGTCACATTAGTAATTAATTGCGACAGTCGCTCCGACTCCTTCGAGATTTGCTCCCCTGCTGTGGACTGTTCCGCTAAAGCACGGTTCGTGCTAATCACCCCCCGGCGCATCGACTCTACCGCCTGCATGATTTGTTGAGCGCCCTTATTTTGTTCAAAGGTAGCCTTACGAATTTGTCCGGCTAAATTATTGGTATTTTGAGCCGCCTTAATCACATCCCTAGCCGCTCGCGCCTGTTCTCCCATAGCCTGGGTAACTTGTTGAGCAATTTGCCTCATGTGTCGGGTGGACTGCACAATTCCCTGAGTAGTTTTGGCTTGCTCATGGGTAGCAATCGCTACCTCTTTCGCTTGGGTAGCAGTCGTATTAATAGCCGTTACCACCCGCTGTCCAGCCGTCAGTTGCTCTTGAGAGGCGATCGCAATTTGGTTCATTAATTGGGTCGTTTGTTCAACTCCTCCCAGAATTTGTTTAAGACCCGATAACCCATCTTCCGCCAGAGTCCCACTCTCTTCCGCAATTCTTAGCCCATCATTAGATGTACTCACGGCATCTTGCACCACCGACTGTAATGCCTTAATAATCGCAGCTATATCGAAGGTGGCTTGGGCGGCGCGATCGGCTAAATTGCGGATTTCTTCAGCAACTACAGCAAACCCACGCCCCGCTTCTCCCGCACGAGCCGCTTCAATGGAAGCATTTAGCGATAGCAGATTAGTCCGTTCCGAGATTAAGTTAATTGTATCAACAATAGTGCTAATTTCATTAGTGCGTTTACCCATATCCCGCATTACATCAGCCGATTTAACCATTGATTCCCGCACTCGTGCCAAACCTTGAATCGCTTTTTCAATGGTTTTACCCCCCTTGTCCGCATCAACTCCCACAGCACGGGTAATTTCATTGGCTTTTTGGGTTAAGCCGTTAATTGATTGGATAGAGTGATCGAGTTGTTCCGCGCTCGTGGCTGAGTCCGTCGCTACCTCCGTAATTTGTTCCGCGTTATTGGCTACCCCCTGCACTGATTGGGCAATTTCCTCAATAGATGTTGATACCTCTTCTACAGTCGAAGCCAGGTTTTCAATAGTTGCTGATACCTCTTCGATAGATGCCGCCATCTCGTTGATAGACGCGCTCGTTTCTTCAGATGCAGCCGTTAAATCATCCGCATTGTTAGCCACTCCCCCAATCGAACTCGTCATTTCTTCCATAGAAGAAGCCGTCTGATTTACCGATACCGTTAGATTTTCCGTGTCGTCACTCACGTTTCTAATGGAAGTCGTCATTTGGGTCATCGAAGCGATCACCTGGGTCGCAGAAGTCGCCATCTCTTGGGCATTTGCTGCTACCCTAGTTGTGTTGCTGGTACTCTCCTGAATTGATGTTACCGTTTGGCGCACTGCCGTCGCTAGTGCCGCACTACTCGCCGACACCTGTTCAATGGATGCGGCCATCTCATTGACCGAAGAAACTAATTCTTCTGTCGAACTCGCTACTGATTCCGCTTGGAGTGACGTTTCTCCCAGGGATTTATTCATCTGGTTGATCCCGTTGGAAGTGCGATCGAGTAGTTGCAGTTGAGATTCTGCCCCCTCCGATACCTGTTTCGCTATTTTGGCGATCGCGATCGCCACTGTATTTACGCGATCGGCATTTTCCCTTATTTCCACCATTTCCAATTTCAGTTTTTCCCTCTCTTCTGATGCTGAGAAATTCTGGAAATTGGCAGCTTCCAGATAACCATTATCTGCCTTTTTCTGGTTTTTAGATTTTTTACCCATTTTCAACTAACCTCATTTACTCTCAAGACCAACAAAAACACCAACATACAGCCAGAAACCGTGTCAGACCCATACCCTCCCCCCATCAACTTTAGGGACTCCTTTCTGATACTAATTCTGGTAACACTAATAATTCCGACACATTGAGAATTAATATTACTCGTTCTCCTAAAGTAGCAATTCCCGCCAAATATTTTCCACTCAAGCTAGAAATTCCCTCCGGTGAAGGCTGAATAGTTTGTGCCGGAATTGATACAAACTCCCTCGCTGTATCTACAATTAAACCCACTGTCCGCTCATTAGTATTAATCACGATTAGTCTACTTCGCAGGGTATACGCTATTTTGCCAAATCCAAATCGTACCCTTAAATCAATTGCGGGAATCACTTGACCCCGCGAGAATACCACCCCCACCACAAAAGACGGAGAGTTGGGAACCGGCGTAATTTGCTCGACCATTTCCATCTGTTGAACCATATCAGAGGGAATACCATAGGTGGTATGGTCAAGTTCAAATAAAATAAAAGGTTGAGATGTATCTGCTGATTTATTCATAAGATGAAAGTTGATTGATACCCTAATTTATTGTCTGTATATAATGACCCTGAAATAAATCAAAATTAGGCTCACTAAATCATCATTAAATTAACCGGAATTAATGAATTGTTGCGGCTTGATAATCTTAGGGATTTTGCTGCTAATTAATGTGGAAACATCCAGAATTAATACTACTCTACCATCACCTAATTCTGTAGCTCCCGCAATTCCCGGACTTTGCAAAAATGGATCAGTTAACGGCCGCACCACAATTTCTCGTAGTCCTAAGATCCGATTCACGACTAACCCGGTGGAATTAACGCTATTACCAATCACCACAATAGTTAGTTTTTCGGACTCGTCTGTAGTCACCACACAGTTAAATAGACGCGCTAAATATCTCAGGGGGAAAACATGACCTCGATAGGAGATTATTTCCTGATCTTCCAGGCGAATAATTCCCTTATGCTCAACAGATAATACCTCCTGTATAGAGGATTCGGGAATGGCAAAGGTTTGACCACTGACTTCTACAATCAGAGCATCAGTAATCGCTAAAGTTAACGGCAAATCAATAATAAAATGACTGCCTTTTCCTTTTTTAGTGGTGAATTTCACACAACCACCTAGTTCTTGAACCGTGTTTTTCACGATCGCCATCCCCACACCCCTACCACTAGCCAGATCCGCTTCTTCTTTGGTGGAAAAACCCGAGGAACATAACAGATCGAGTATAGTCTGGGAATCATAGTTATCCGGATCATTAGTTTCCGATACAGAATCCGACAACAAACCCTGTTGTTTTGCCCGTTTTAACACCCTATAAATATCGACTCCCTGACCATCATCTTCAATTTCAATAATCACCATTTCCCCCGCCGTAGAAGCACGTAAGGCGATCGCTCCCATCGCAGATTTTCCCGCTTTTAGCCTTTCCTCCGTTAATTCGATACCGTGACTAACTGCATTACGCACTAAATGCAATAACGGGTCCATCATGCGCTCAACCACAAACTTATCAATTTCCGTCTCCGCCCCGGAAATTTCCAGCGCCACCTGTTTTCCCGTTAGTCGCATCAGATCCCTAACTACAAACTGCATCCTCGCGAAAATTTCCGCAATCGGAACCAGTCGCACCTGCATCACCCCCTGACGCAGATCCCGCAGTTGTCGTTCTAAAGTTAGGTTAATCTCCTGTAAAGTTCGCCGCCGAGCAGCCGGGAAACTTGGGGGTAAATTTTTCAGGTTTTCCTCCAGTCGTGCCCGCGTAATTACCAATTCTCCCACCATCCGCATGAGTTCATCAAGTTTCGGTAGGTCTACCCGTACTAAGTTAGACCCACTAATCAGGGGACTCGTTGACTTAGCCGGAGAGATATTATTACTGGTTTCGGCTTCTGATGTCTCCAATACTTCCGCTGGCGCTGGCGCAGTTTCTGTCCGCTCTTCTGACTCTTTCCTCTCTGACTCGGTACGATTGACCACCGTCCCTATAGCTTCAACTTCCCCTGGCGCTTCCGCTGTTGCTGGCGCTTCCGGTTCCCTTGGGGGTTCAACTTTTAAGTTAGATGAGCCACTGTTGGCTTCAGAAACTGGACTGGGAATTTGATATGGTTCCCCTGTCAGATATTTCAATTCAGAGCCTAAATCGTGATTTTCCGCCTCCTGGGTTGCTAAAATAAAATCAAACAGGATTTTCTGATTGGCATTTAGACGGGGAGACACATAAATCAATTCACCGATCGCTTGCAGTTGTTCCCGAATTGCATTAACTCCGATGCCCTGTTTGGATAGCTCTGTACTAGGAGTAAAGACAAAATGCCAGATCTGTTTTCCTTCACTGACTAGCGCCTCCAGTCGTTTCTTTTCCTCTGGTTTCAGCTTCACCTCAAAGGGGGTAATAGCTGCCGTTGGAGTTTTAGCCACCACAGGAGGGTTACAGGCTTCCAATTGGCTGATAATTTCGTCAATATCCGGGGGGTCTTCCTTGGTGCGATAGGCTCCGATCGCCCTCTCCAGGATTTGAGTTCCTGACATCAGAGCATCAAAACCCTCTGGTTTCAGGGAGATTTGACCATCTCTTAGCGATCGTAGATAACTCTCCATTTGGTGAGCCAGTTTCTCCGCTTCCCGCACACCCACCATCGCCGAAAGTCCTTTAATTGAGTGAAAGCTGCGGAACAGTTCGTTAAGAATCGATCCCTCAATTTGGGGCTGATTCATACAAGACTCTAGCGCCAAGAGTTCCCGCCGCACCACCGCCAAATGCTCTTCACACTCAGCAAAATAATCATCTAAAAATTCATTAAAAAAGTTGTTGCTTTCTGTAGGACTAGACACGATCGCCTTGGTACTCTCTTAATGGACATTACTCCAACATGGCTCTGATAATAAATTGACAATTTCCCCCGATAACGATTTCGGATGAAATGGTTTAGTTAAATAGCAAGCCGCCCCCGCCGCTATCGCTTCAGTTCGACTTTCATCATCTCCTTTAGTCGTTAAAATTACAATCGGTGTTTCCCTATATTGCGGGTGATTTAGCACAAATCGCAAGACTTCCAGACCGTGCATATCTGGCATATTTAAGTCTAAAATCATTAAGTCAAACGGCGCTATTTCTAATTGTTCAATAGCTTCTAATCCATTCCCTGCCTCGCTAAAAGCTACATCTTTAACATCCCTGAGAGATGCCATTACCATTTTTCGCATGGTTGCGGAATCATCTACAACTAGAATCCGTCTCATTTTTATGGACTCCTAAGGATTAATACGCTGGGTTTCGTCCCACAGCTTTTGACTGATGGATCGCTAATGGTTTCCCATAACCTTAGCCTAGGTTTCAATCAATCTGGCTGTGGTGGTACCGATTAACAAAGCGTCCCTCCCAGACTACCAATTTAATGGGGTTATCAACTCACTACCGCACCTCTGAACTTATCTATTAACCCCAATCAACTGATTGTCCAATTTTTCTACCTCAATTTTGGTTGATTGTCGGGGAGAAAAAATCTTTCCCCCTTCCGCAATTTTCTGGGATAGAACGCAATTTTTATTATATTCTATACCAGTTAAACTGCTACAAAAATGTTGAAAAAATTAACACAACTATATAAGTTCATAGGTCAGATCACACTATCTCAAAAGTAAAAAAATTATTAAGTTTTCTGGAGTATTAATAAACCTCCCCCTACTGGGGGAGGGTAAGTGGCCGGAATTTTGGCTAACTAAGCCACTAACACCTGAGTTCCGGGTAGCATTTCCAAACTATCGCCCATAGTTTGACCATTATGGAAGGCGGCGAGAATCACATCGCTAGTTTTTCCCCAAGCGATCGCCCCGGAAGCATCCAAACCGATCGCCCCCAAGTCCCGCTGATGATCATTAGCCTCCACAAAAGAACGTTCAAAAGCCGATCGCAAAGACAAACCATCTCCGACGCGGATCACAATTTTGGCCGCAAGACACTCATCAATAATATCCTCGCCGATACCCGTACAACTCACCCCCGCCTGAGCTGTGGCATAATTACCAGCAGGCATAGCCGAATCACTAACCCGACCAATGCGTTCAAACCCCTTACCACCAGTAGAAGTTCCCGCCGCGAGGCGACCATTTTGGTCTAAAGCCACCACCCCGATAGTGCCGCGACCAGCTTCATCATCAGAGGTTTCGGCGACCACATTCGCCATTTTGCGGTTAAAATCCTGCTTGCGGTCTTCGATCCACTCATAAAGACGGCGATCGGTTAGGGGGTCAAAAGGCGCTATATTCAACTCCCGCAACAGTTCCGCCGCCCCATAGTCCGATAAAACGCGATCGGGAGAGGTTTGCAGAAACTTAGCCAACTCAATCGGGTTTTTCAGCCTAGAGACATTAATCACCCCGCTAAAGCGTTGTAAACTGCCATTCATCAAAGCCGCACTCATGCGGATCTGTCCGTCAGACTGCAAAACCGAACCCACCCCAGCATTAAATAGGGGATCATCTTCGAGAAGTTGACAGCCACGAATCACCGCATCCTCAGCAGTGGTACCCTTTTCGAGTAAGCCATAAACCTCCCTGATCACCTGATAGAGAGATTTGCGAACAGTTTCCACGCCTCCTTTTCCTTGGAGAGAACTACCCGCCCCACCATGTATGATTAGTTTTGGTTGCACATTAACACCCATAGCTGTACAATTTACGGGGATATTTCCCCTTTAATCCTGTTGGTTGCGTCGGCGACGGCAACGCTCGGAACAGTATTTAACCTCATCCCAACAGTTAGCCCACTTTTTGCGCCAAACAAAAGGGCGATCGCAGACTGGGCAAATTTTCTGAGGCAAGTCTGACTTAGCCCGCTGACGTGCCATACTAGAACATTGATCGCTCGCTTATTATATCAGCGGTTATTATAACAATGCTAGAGACTCAGTGGGAAACCGCATTAACTACAATTAGGATTGTATTAGTTGAGCCGGCGGGAGCCTTAAATGTGGGGTCGATCGCCAGGGTCATGAAAAACATGGGGTTAACCCAAATGGTACTCGTAAGCCCCCACTGTGACCCCATGAGTTGCGAAGCTAAAACTATGGCAGTTCATGCCCAAGATGTTTTAGAATCAGCCCAGATAGTAGACAGTTTACCCCAAGCCTTAATCGGATGCCAAAAGGCGATCGCCACCACCGCTCGCGATCGTAGTTTTGACAGAACCCTCGAACACCCCAGAACCACCCTCCCCTGGCTACTCCAGAGCCCCGCCGCCCTCATTTTCGGTCCCGAAGATCGTGGCTTGAGCAATACAGAACTAAACTATGCTCAAAGGATAGTTCGCATTCCCAGCAGCAGCGCCTATGAATCCCTAAATTTAGCCCAAGCCGTAGCCGTCTGCTGTTACGAACTCTCACTAAGCGCTCAAACCCTCATCGATAGCAGTACATTACCCACCCCAGAACCATCAGAACCATTATCAGCCACCCTCGACCAACTCGAAGGATACTATCAACAACTAGAAACCCTCCTACTCAAAATCGGTTATGTATACCCCCACACCGTCAGCAGTCGTATGGAAAAATTTAGGCATTTATTTAACCGCGCCCAGCCATCTAGTACAGAAGTTGCTATGCTACGGGGAGTTATCTCTCAGGTAGAATGGGCATTAACTGTTAAGCAACATCCGCCCAGTTAATGCTAATCTCAATATCGTTGATTCTCAGGCTCAACTGTCCATTCCTAAGAAGCGCGATAGTGGGTAACAATTAATAACCGTCTCCGGTGAAATTTCCATAGTCTATTGTTCTCTTTGATGATTTTTAGGTGTTAGGTGTGGCTCACCGATATCCCCGTCGCTCATTTTTATCCTTTTTTTCCCAATGGGGGGCTAAGTCCCAGAAGTCGAAAGGCCCTCAATCTCGTGATCAGCGTCGTGGCCGTTCCCCTAGTCCCACTTCTCAATCACGATCATCCTCACGGAGACCTGTATCCCCCAACCGTTCCCAACCCGGTCAAATTCCCCCCATACATATCCCTGAAACAGCATATTTAGACCCCGTGTTAGATCAACTCCGACAAAAACCCCCCATTACCAGAAACCGGAAACAGACACCTCAGCTACCACCACCAAACTCTAAAAAACGCCGTCGGGGAAAACCTACACCGCGTCAGGGAGTTAGTAGCAGAAAACCATCTAACATAGTCCCCTTAAATAGGTCTATCACTCCCCAACCATATCCGAATCTTCAGCCGACCATGCAACCCCTTACCCCTGTTAAAAAGCGGGTGGTAAGGCGTACCCGTCGTCGTGTCTCTCCTATAGTTTATGGAACCCGTTTGCTGATTTTAGGCATTGGTATTGGGGTAATTTCAGGAACAGTCCTCTCAATTCTCAACTCCTTGGGGCGTGCTACCGCTGACGCTAGTTCTATTGAGAATTTGGAAACACAGGAAACTAGGATTAACAGCCCAATATCTACTAGGATTTTGCCGCTATCTCTGCAACTAAACCGCGAAATCAAAGACTTAAAAAATCAACTGGAATCTGTGGCGGCTACATCCCCTGATGTTAGCCCGGCTTTGATGTTTTTAGACCTGAATACTGGCGGATATGTCGGTTTAAGAGAACAGTCTATAGTTCCGGCAGCTAGTACGATTAAGGTGCCGATTTTAGTGGCGTTTTTTCAAGCTGTTGATGCTGGAGAAATTCGCCTAGATGAAATGCTGGTAATGACGGAAAATCACCAGGTGGGAGAAGCGGGGATTATGCAATATCAGCCCCCTGGGACTGAATATACAGCCTTAGAAACTGCTACTAAAATGATGACAATTAGTGATAATACGGCGACTAATATGATTATAGATCGCCTGGGAGGGTTTCAGGTTCTTAATCAAAGGTTCCGCAGTTGGGGTCTGACAGATACTATGGCGCGTAACCCTTTACCTGATATTGAAGGGACTAATAAAACTACCCCTAGGGATATGGTTAATCTTTTTAGTCAAATTCACCAAGGGGGTTTACTGTCAATGACATCACGCGATCGCCTCTTGCGAATTATGACAGAAACTGAAAATAATCACCTGTTACCTAGCGGGGTCGGTAATGGGGCGGTGGTCGCCCACAAAACCGGAACCCTAAACATTATGTTAGCTGATGTGGGTATAGTGGATATGCCCAATGGTAAACGCTACATTTTAGCTATTTTAGCAGAAAGAACTAATGGCAACCAAGCCGCTGAATCAATGATTCAAAAAATGTCCAGACAAGTCTATGAGTATATGCTGGCTAAAACATCGGAAACCGTCACTCCAGAATTACCAGAAAATTAGGCTGTTGAAATAGGGTAAAATATGACGGACTACCAGGCTAATCAATTATTTAAACAAGGGGTTTCTCAATATCATCAAGGTGATATTCCGGCGGCTTTGGAATTGTGGCGCGAAGCCCTGGCTATCTATCAAAAATTGGGCGATCGCAAACGGGAAGGCGCTACTTGGGGTAACTTGGGTATAGCCTATGGCGCTTTGTCTAATTATCAAGAAGCGATCACCTGTTATCAAACTCACCTCGGTATCTCCGAGGATATTGGGAATATACCAGGACAGCTTAACGCCCTTACTAACCTGGGAATGGCTTATCATGCTACTGATGAGTTACCAAAAGCGATCGCCTGCTATCAACAACAGTGGGAAATTGCTAATCAAATGGGCGATCGTACCCAGAAAATCAACGCACTACAGCGCCTCCGACTCACCTGGGAACATCTCCCCGACCCTCAACAGGTCAATAACTGTCGCCTCCAACAATGGGAAATTGCCCATCAGTGGCTCGGTGTAGTCGGTATGGCAGAATTTGCCCAAATTATCCAACAGGTGGGTTTAAGCCTCATAGAAGACCTTTATGGGCAGGATTTAACGGGGGTTGACCTAAGTAATGCTAACTTGCGCGGCGCTAACTTAGCCCAGGCTAACCTAAGTAATGCTAACTTGACCCTGGCTGACCTCAGCAATGCTAATCTACAGGGAGCTATCCTCACCAACGCTATCCTCTGTAACGCTAACCTCCGAGATGCTAATTTACAAGAGGCTAACCTCTCTCACGCTGATCTGCGGACTAAACTTCCCCGCGCTAACCTCAGTCATGCTAACCTGACGGAAGCTGATCTCACTAGCGCCTATCTCCCCCGCGCTAACCTCAGTCATGCTAATTTGCAGGGTGCTAATTTTACCTATGCTGACCTTAGTGGGGTAAACTTGACGGGAGCTAACCTCCAGAAAACAGATTTCAGCCGCGCGGAATTAGCTGATATCATGGTGGAAAATGTCGAATTTACTGAGGCGATCGGTATTTCTCGGCGACTGCAACCTGAATTGCAACGAAAAGGCGCAATTTTTGGAGACAGTTAAAAGTTGACAACTATCACTTAATCTCCTCTGAACTCTCTTGAATTATGACTGGTGTTGAAGGACTTTGGCCGCAAAATATTAGCCCCAATAAATTAGCTATCCTAGAGCGTAAATTTGCCCTGTGGTTGCGATCGCAAGAATTACAATCAGAACAGCCTGATATGCTTCCACAGCATCAGACTTTAGAAGAATTACAAGCCTTGACTAAAAAAGCTGTAGCCCAAGGCTGGAATTTTGCCCAATTACAGGGCATTATTCAGACCGTAGTTGATGCGAAAACTGAGAATTTTATCGAGTTAGCCACCTTAGCAGAATTGAAAATATCTGAAGATTTTGCCGGCGCTAGACTCCTGGGAACACACCTGAGTAACCTTGATCTCAGTGGCGCTAACTTGCAAAATACTTACCTGCGGGGAGTTGATTTAAGTGATGCAGATCTTAGTAATGCTGACCTGCGTTTTGCTAACCTCAGTGGTGCCGACCTCAGTGGGGCGCTGTTGAGTGATGCTAATTTGAGCGGCGCAGATCTACATAGGGCGAGTCTGGCTTTGGCTAGTCTCAGTGGCGCAGACCTGTGTGGCGCGAATTTGACAGAGGCTAATCTAAATAACTGTAATCTCAGTGATGCTAACCTCCATAATGCTATCCTCAAAAATGCTGATTTGCACCAAGCTGGGTTAGCTGTGACTAATTTGAAAGGGGCGGACTTTACGGGGGCTATTGTTAAACAAGCTAGATTATGGCATGATTCGGGACTGTCTGAGGAAGTTAAACAAGATTTAATTAAACGAGGGGCAATTTTTGAAGAGTGAAAAATTCGGGCAGTAGAAGGGGGAAAATTTAGATATTCCCCACAGTTGGTTATCAGGAATATCTAGCACCTAGAATTGGCTAAAAAAATCGGCGATCGCCTGGCTAATTTCCTCGCCATTAACATCTAAAATCATGACATGACCCGAATCGTCAAACCAACGGACATCTAAATTGTCTGGTAGTTGTTTTTCCATCCAATTAATTACCACCGGACTGACTAAATCATCCCTATGGGAATGAATAGCTAACACCGGACAAGTAATTGAAGATAAATCTGATCGGGCTATCCTCGCTAGTTGTTGCAGCGCCCGCCCCGCCGGACAATTATCAAATAAATAAACGGGGTTATCAAAAGGCTTGGGCTGAGTGGGGATAGAAATATTCGCCCAACCAAATAAAGCCAATAAAATCACAGCCCGAGGCGGTAATTTTAAGGCCGGTGCAGTGACAGCACAGGCATCTACTCGCCCTTCCGCTGCCATTTTTAAAGCGATCGCCCCTCCCATAGAATGCCCAAAAATACCGACAAATTCATAATGCGATCGGGCTAATTCTAACTCCCGACGCACAGCAGATAACATTCCTTCCGCTGTCATTTTCGGAAAAAATAACTTCTGGTCTGCTAACTCTTGAAAACCATGACCAGGTAACAAAGGCCCCACCCCATCAAGCCCCCGACTCAGACAGGCTTGCGCTACTGGTCTTACCTCAAAAGGAGTGGCCGTAAACCCATGTAAACACAAAACTACCCGATTTGATTTCGGTTCAGCCCGCAACCAAAACGGTACACCCCTTGACCAGATTTTGTCTGTCCACTGGACTGCTAAAGACTCAAAACCCGAAAAATATGGCAGATGTTCACTCATAGCTAATATATCTAATCTACAATTGAGCGATCGCCACCCGTATTGGTGACAATTTAAACAATTTAAGCGATCGGATCAACCACAAGTCCCCAATTTGTGGCAATCTATCTTTTATAGACACCCATGCAATTTTGAGAACCCACTCTTAAAACTAAGCAATTATCAAATTCAGATCATGCAAACCTTACCCATAACCACTCCGACCCCAGCTAGTCAACCCCCCGTTGACACAGTAATTCACCGTCGCCAAACCCGTCCCGTCCGGGTCGGAAACATCACCATTGGTGGAGGATACCCCGTCGTAGTTCAGTCCATGATTAACGAAGATACCATGGACATAGAAGGTTCCGTCGCCTCCATTCGTCGGCTGCATGAAATGGGTTGTGAAATCGTCCGCGTCACAGTTCCCAGCGTCGGACACGCCAAAGCTGTAGGCGAAATTAAACAAAAACTCGCCGCCACCTATCAACCTGTCCCCTTGGTGGCAGATGTTCACCACAACGGCATGAAAATTGCCCTGGAAGTCGCCAAGCACGTCGATAAAGTGCGGATTAACCCCGGATTATACGTCTTCGAGAAACCTAAAAGCGATCGCAGCGAATACACAGACACTGAATTTCAAGAAATCGGCGAGAAAATCCGCGAAACCCTCAAACCCCTAGTTATCTCCCTCCGTGACCAGGGTAAAGCCATGCGTATCGGCGTTAATCATGGTTCCCTAGCCGAAAGAATGCTATTTACCTACGGCGACACCCCCGAAGGCATGGTAGAATCAGCCCTAGAATTTATCCGCATCTGTGAATCCCTGGACTTTCAGAACTTAGTTATATCCCTAAAAGCCTCCCGCGTCCCCGTCATGTTAGCAGCCTATCGCCTCATGGCTAAACGCATGGATGACCTAGGGATGGACTATCCCCTACATTTGGGAGTCACCGAAGCCGGAGATGGAGAATATGGCCGCATTAAATCCACCGCTGGTATTGCTACTCTCTTAGCAGATGGTATTGGTGACACCATTCGGGTTTCCCTCACAGAAGCCCCAGAAAAGGAAATTCCCGTTTGCTATAGCATTCTGCAAGCCCTAGGACTGCGGAAAACCATGGTCGAATATGTCGCCTGTCCCTCCTGTGGTCGCACCCTCTTTAACCTCGAAGAAGTTCTCCACAAAGTCCGAGAAGCAACTAAACACCTGACTGGACTAGATATTGCCGTTATGGGTTGTATTGTTAACGGACCTGGAGAAATGGCCGATGCTGACTATGGTTATGTAGGAAAACAACCCGGCTATATTTCCCTATATCGAGGTCGGGAAGAAATTAAAAAAGTTCCTCAAGATCAAGGTGTCCAAGAATTAATTAATCTCATCAAAGGAGATGGACGCTGGGTAGATCCCTAAAAATCAAGCTGACCCCACCTCTGAAGGGGTGGGGGAGTCCCGGTGACAATTTGGCTTTTGGTCAACCTCCGCGATCGCCAGATCTGATGTGCTAATATGCTGTTAATAGCTCTTAGTATTCTCTTCCGGTTCAGCAGATAAATGATTATATCAAAAAGTGGGCTTGTTATAGGCGCAACAGCAGTTATGCTGACCGCTGTTGCTGTTGCGGGCGCTGGTATACACCTTTCTGGCCAAGCATCCTTTCGGGAAAGCCCGAAGGAACTAATTGATGAAGTATGGCAAATTATTGATAGAAGTTACGTTGACGGTACTTTTAACCAAGTAGATTGGAGGGAGCTTCGTAATGAGTTTCTAAGCCGAGAATATACTAACGACCAACAGGCTTTTGAAGCTATCCGCGAAATGTTGGGTAAACTCGATGACCCTTATACCCGCTTCATGAACCCCGAAGAGTTCAGAAATATGCAAATTGATACTTCGGGAGAACTGACCGGGGTTGGTATTCAACTTACCCAAGATGAAGAAACCGATAAACTCATCGTTATTTCACCTATTGAGGACTCTCCCGCTTTTGATGCTGGGGTTCAGGCTCAAGATATTATTACCAAAATTGATGGCCGCAGCACTCAGGGAATGGAGCTCAATGAAGCCGTCAGTTTGATTCGTGGACAAATTGGGACTCAGGTCAAGTTGACCATTTTGCGCGGTCAAAGGGAAATTGAGTTTAATATTACCCGCGCTCAGATTGAAATTCACCCGGTTCGCTATTCTAAAAAACCTTCCCCTGTCGGTGATATAGGCTATATTCGCCTTAACAATTTTAGTGCTAATGCTGCTGAGGAAATGCGACAGGCGATTACTAACCTAGAACAACAGAATGTTTCAGGTTATATTCTCGATTTACGATCTAATCCTGGCGGTCTGCTTTATGCTAGTATTGAAATCGCCCGTATGTGGCTAACAGAAGGCGATATTGTCTCTACGGTTAATCGTCAGGGAGAAATGGATCGACAACGCGCTAATAATCGCGCCCTCACTGATAAGCCTATGGTGATTCTTGTTGATGGCGGTTCCGCTAGTGCTAGTGAAATTCTATCCGGCGCTCTACAAGATAACAACCGCGCCGTTTTGGTCGGAACTAACACTTTTGGTAAGGGTCTAGTTCAGTCCGTTCGTGGCGTGGGTCGCGGCTCTGGTTTGGCTGTCACGATCGCTAAATATTTTACCCCCAATGGCCGTGACATTAACCATGAGGGAATTAAGCCTGATGTGCTGGTTGAACTCACTGAACAACAGCGAGATCTGCTCCGGGAAAACCGCGACAAAATTGGCACTCTTGATGATCCTCAATATAGCCAAGCCTTGGCAGTGTTGACTCAGAAAATCGCTTCTCAACAAAACAATCAAGCCGTTTCTCAGTAGTCCCTTTGCCGGTGCGTCATTAACCTTTGATGACGCACCTGATCAAAATCTGGACTCGCTCCCATTAGGGATTAAACAAAAATCCCCCCGGAGTGTCGTTAGACAATTGGTTGATCACAGAAGGTTGAGTCAAAATTGAGGTGTTGTATGGGTTCGCTAGATCGGGAGTGCGGACAGTGGGACTGCTTAGGGTCTGCTGGAGCATTCTCTCTCTATACAGTTGATTCACTCGTCTGGCATCATCAGCAATCAAACTTTCAGGAAAACCATTAATAGCACCCGGCCAGGGATAGCTTAACCCTAAGAATACCGAAAGTTGACCCATCAGCGATTGATTTTTAAAAGCATCCCCAGAACTGCGGGTCGCCGCCTGGTTAAACTCTTCCGCAAAAGGCTGGAAACGGGTTCTTGATTGGGCTTGGACTCCCTCAACCCAAACTGTAGAGGCGATCGCTACCCCTAACACTCCACTGATACTCTGTAATAAAATTCTGTTCATGGCATTAACAACCTTGGTGAATCTGTTTTATCAGATGGTCTCTCCCAGTGTAGGATCAGATGGAGTGATTACACATTTGTTTCCTACCTTTTCCCGCCCTTATGACTAACCCTTCAGAAATTCCTGCTCTTTCAGATCTCAATACCTCTACAGCACCTTTAGACACCCTGCGCTCCTGGCTACTTGACCTTTTGTGTCAACTCGCTTATCAAGAAGGGGATTTTGTTCTCTCCTCTGGTCAGCAGAGTTCCTACTATATTAATTGTAAACAGGTTACATTACATCCGGCCGGGTCAGTGGCGATCGCTCGCCTAATTTTACCATTACTTCCCCTGGAAACAGAAGCAGTCGCCGGACTTACCCTCGGTGCTGACCCTATGGTTTCCTCCCTTAGTGTCGTTTCTGTCTACGAAAATCGACCTATACCCGCCCTCATTATCCGAAAAGAAGCTAAGGGACACGGAACTAAAGCCTATATCGAAGGACCTGAACTACCCCCCGGCGCTAAGGTCGTAGTCCTCGAAGATGTGGTCACTACTGGACAATCTGCCCTCAAAGCTGTACAACGCCTTACTGATGCTGGATACAGCGTTGATAAGGTTATCGCTTTAGTCGATCGCCATCAAGGTGGGGCTGAACTTTATCAAAATGCTGGCCTTAATTTTGAGTCTCTCTACGGTATTAATGAACTACAAACTCGTTATCAGACTCTAAACTTGGGTCATTAATTTCTCCCCTCTGTGATCTAAGTTGATTTTTTAATCAATTTTTTTCAAAACGCGCCGCCCCCGCCCCAGGGTTGACAAGAGGGGGTGACTAATGGTAAGCTACAGATATGTATTTAAATAATTGGAATATATCAAGTAATAAAAAAAATGTCACTATTACCATTATATAAAATAATAGCACAAATCAGTCGGGAAAGCTACCCCCCCAGAGCCAACAAATTTTTTGTAATATTTATTAATTTTTTTTTACAAAACTTTACATAATGTTGGTGTTGATGAGCGTGCATTGAGAAATTTGTTAAAAATTATCATAATCAACACATTTTTTGATAAAATTTAACATATACCCAACACCCCACCTAGGAAAAAACTATGTCAGGATTTATTAGAGGCTTATTTGGTCGCAAATCAGAACCCACAGAAACTCAAGGAAGTTCTTTCTATCTTGATCCCAATAGCGCCAAGAGTTTAGGCGAGATTGGTCAGCCTTTAGAAGTTAAAAAGTCTTTCCCTAAAATGTCGGGAGGAAAACCTTTTCAGGCTCCTAAAGCTACCGCTAAACCAGCGATGGAAATGACCCAGCCTAAAGCGAGTGAATCTCCAGCACCAGAGGTGAAAAGCGATCGTCGTCGTGCTGACTCCAGTTTGGATATGTTCCGTAACATGGCTCGTGATCTTAAAAAATAATCATTATTCTGCCACCAGGCTTTAGGTAAATGTAGGGGCTGGCTGAAACTGTCAAGTTATGTTGAACCTAGCCCCTACTAGGCTATCTTCTGCTGAACTGCTCTGTAATGGTCGAAAAATTTAACTTTTTTTTTCACAAACAAAAGCCGATTTTTGTACTATGGTCTAGTCGTGAATTTTAAATAATTTGATAATCTGTAACTTGAGATACTAAATAAAAAACTCTGATTGTCAAATAACCATTAAGGTTGTTTGAGTCAGGACACCCACCGAATAGGTAGCTAGTTCCTGGCTCTGTCGTCAGTAGTTAAACAAGTATACAGGGTGAAGCTAGTGTTTCTGAGGTAACCAGATAAAATAACATTTTCTGAAAGCTAACATTGCCCCATAAGTGGGAGTGGGTTGGGCAAGTTTCCCATCAAAAAAACCTGCACACTAAACTAATTTAGGAGAAACCAGGATGCCAGAAAAATTCTGCCCCTCTTTTCCTGTCATTGGCGATTTCCTGAGTACAGGTATAGGGAGAGTCGCCAGGAGGGTGGAAAGATGAAATCAGTAAATCTATCCCTGCTTATATTAATGAAACAATTTGAGAGTTATTTTGACCTGCAAGAAATTAACACCACCCGGAAGGTGAATGCGGCGGTGGTGAATATCAGTGGTCGTCAGCGGATGCTTTCCCAGAGAACAGCTTTTTTTAGCCTCAAGTTAGTTACCACTTCCGACCCAGCGGAAAGACAGGTGATTCGGGAAACTTTAATTAAAGATATTGCTCTGATGGAGCGATCGCATAAAGGCTTACTCTACGGTGATAGTGAGATGAATTTATTAACATCTCCTTCGGCTATAGTGCGATCGATGTATTTCCGAGAGCCGCTAAATTTAGATAAACGCATCCGCGAGTATATTTTAGCAGTCAGAACTTTAGCCACAACTGCGGACTCTGACTTAACATCCAACGATCCTAACCTCAACTATATTATCACTGTTGCCCCCAATGAATTGCTACCTATTCTTGATGCTGTAGTAGCGCAATATCAACGGGAAAGTGAAATCGAACAACTAGATCTTGAACAGACCCAAATTCAACTTTATCAACAAGCCTGTTCCGCCGCCGCGATCGCTCAAGCTCAAGCACAGCAACTAGAGCAAACTTTAGAGGAACTTAAACACACCCATTCACAGCTTTTTCAATCGGAAAAAATGGCATCATTGGGGCAAATGATGGCTAGTTTAGCCCACGAAATCAATAACCCCGTTAACTCGATATTTCATAATTTAGCCCATGTGGAAAACTATAGCAAAGACCTACTGCAACTAACCCAGCTTTATCAAGATATTTATTCGCCGACCGATCCGCGCATTCAAGAATACATAGATTCCATAGATTTAGAGTTTTTAGAGACGGATTTTTTGACAGTTATATCTAGCCTGAAATTGGGTTCAGATAGACTCTTTCAAATTGTGCGATCGCTGCGTAACTTCTCCCGCAAAGACAGCGACCAAATGCTAAAAGTCAATCTGGAAGAAGGTTTAGAGGGAACCTTACTCATCTTGAAAAACCGCTTACAAGCCACACCATCACGTCCGCCGATTCAAGTGATTCGAGACTATGGGAAACTACCGTCAATCCTCTGCTACCCAGGTCAACTGAATCAGGTGTTTATGAATTTGATCAGCAATGCCATTGATGCCTTAGATGAAGTAGGGGACTGGACACACAACAACCAACAGTCTCAGCCGTTAATTACAATTAAAACCCTGGCTAATTCAGAACAGATCACGATCATGGTTGCCGATAATGCTAAGGGTATCAACCTAACCACGAAAAACCAAATTTTTGAGCAATTTTTTACCACCAAAGAAATCGGTAAAGGTACGGGTTTAGGGTTATATATAAGTCGTGAAATTATCGTCTCCCGCCACTGTGGGGAAATTTGGTGCGAGTCAGAAATTGGCAAAGGAACCGAGTTTTGGATCAAACTTCCCTTAAACCCACAATGTCCTGATTTTTTGTCTAATTCCCCCATCTCAACAGTCAAATAGTTAAAAATTAATTAGTTATGTTAAGTTTTGTAAATAAATCACTCCCCACCCGCGATTGGGTTTCGGGAGGGTTGCTTTTGTTGCTGACCTATGGTAGTATTTAAACAATGGGATTGTTTTAATTTTTTGTATTAATGCAAAAAGAAGAATCATAAAATAGACATTATGTGGATAACATAGCATCATCCCGCGCTACTTGTCAACCCCTGTTTTGAGCAAGAGGCCTGATGGGAATAACCTGTGCTTCACTGCTTTCGCGGGCTACCCGAATCAATAAAGCAGATATTGCTAAACTAGCAATCATGGAACTTCCACCATAACTAAATAAGGGTAAAGGCAAACCAGTAGTTGGTAGTACCCCAGTAGCTACCCCAATATTCAGCAAAGACTGTCCCACCATGACGACCATGGCTCCGATCGCTACCAGTTGATGTTCAATATTATCGGCTAATTGAGCGACTCTGAGGGCAAGAGTCCCATAAGCGACTAGCAGCAACAAAAGCAGCACCCCACCAACAAAGCCAAACTCTTCGGCATAAACGGCAAAAATAAAATCGCTATACTGAATCGGCAGATAAAATAACTTTTGTTGAGATAATCCCAAACCAGCGCCCCAAAGACCGCCAGAACCGACAGCTAGTAGACTCTGAATTAATTGGTAGCCATCATTAACGGGATCAGCCCAGGGATTCATAAACGAGAGAACCCGCTTCCTTTGGTATTCTCGTAGGCTAATACTAATAGTAGCCAACATTAACCCGCCAACAGCAGTGCCGCCCAAATACAACAAAGGCTGTCCGGCGGCGAGGGCGATTAACCATAATGTCATACCACACAGAGCAGTCGTGCTGAGGTTGGGTTGGGCTAAAATCAGCAACAAAACTAGCAGAAAAATGCCTAACCAGGTTAGTCGCGATCGCCAACTTAACCTATCCCAGCGGGGAAAAAACCGCGCAGCTTGCAGTATCAGAAAGGGCTTCATTAATTCCGAAGGCTGAACCAGAATTGGGCCTAGTGCCAGCCATCGAGTCGCCCCGTTAATAGTAGTTCCCAAACCTGGGACTATGGTAAGAAACAATAACGCCATCACCGTGAATAACCCCCACTGGGCAGTCCGTAACGCCACCCGCACAGGGGTATTAACAATCACGTTAAATCCCACCATCCCCACCAACATCCATGTTACCTGGCGTTTGAAGTAGTACAAACCATCCCCATGTTCAGCTAATGCACTGGGGTAGGAAGCCGAAAACATCGCTACCAGACCGATAAATAGCCACACAAAGGTTAACCAGCGCAGCAGGCGAGCTTCTGTTGCCCAATTTTGGGCACTAGGATCGAAAAAGGGAATGAGATGGCGTAAGCGCATTCAGGATAAATTTAGATCAGCAGGGGATTTTGGCTATTGTAGCTTAGATCAAATCCAGTCGATCAGCAATTTAGCTTAATAGGCCGTTGATTTTTCTGGGTTCACCAATTGCAGAAAACTAGCCCGACACCAATCAATATCTGGCCCCACCTGAAAAGTTACATAATCGACACCGTATGCACTCCAGTAGTGCATTACCTTACCGACCCTCTCCGTGCTGCTATTGATGCGTTGCACCAGAGAACCGGGGGGGAACTTTTGGGCTACTGGGTGATCTTGCCAATTTTTAAGATATTTAATCCGCTCCTGTTCAGCTTCCGAGAGTAACTTCCAGGCTTCACGCTTCCAATGGGAATAGTCTTGGGTGAGTGCCTCAACTTCACGCCAGCTTGTCGCCGAGCGCAGGTATTCTGCCAATTCAGCAGGCGTCTGGACTTCAAACTTTAATAGAGGTTGGGCACTCATGATGTTTAGAAGCTAACCCTAGGTTTAGCGAGTTTAGAGCAGATGGGGATTTTAAGCCCCCACATTTAGTATACTCACATTACCGGATTCTGAAAAGCGATCGCCAGATAAAAACTCAAAAACCCCTATCTCAGGAGATTAATCGTCCCAAAAATCTGCCGGAAGCAAGGGAGGTGGTGGCGCAGGGGGAGCGGCACAATTAACAGATTGATCAATAATGCACACGAGCGGACCGAGAGTTGTTCCCTGTAACAAAGCACCAGACAAGTTTGTATTAGACAGTTGGGCACGATTGATATTAGTATCATTCAAAGCCGCACCCACCAGACTGGCACCAGTGAGATCGGCATCAGAAAAATTAGCACTCCGCAGATCTGCTCCCAGCAAATTAGCCCCGGTCAGATTAGCACGTTCCAGATTAGCCCTAAATAAAAAAGCCCTTTGGAGATTGCTATTCATCAAATCGGACTCTTCCAGATAAGCCTGACCGAGGTTAGCCTGAAATAGATTAGCATCCCTAAGATCAGCCCGCCGCAAGTCTACACGACCCAGCATAGCCTGACCGAGATCGGCTTCACGCAAATCAGCCCTTTGTAGGTTCGCATGGTGGAGATTAGCCTTAAACAAATTACTAGCAGCTAAACTCGCACCCCCCAAGTCGGCATTATACAGATTAGCCTCTTGCAGATTAGCACTGCGTAAATCTGCTTGTCGGAGGATAGCGCCGCCCAGATCGGCTTGAAAAAGATTAGCCCCAGACAGTTGAGCCCTTGACAAGTCCGCTTCCCGCAGATCACAGCCAGGACACTGATTAGTAGTTATAAGCCTCTGTAAGTCATCAGAGTCAGCGGCGATCGCACCAGTGATAAATCCCAATGGCGCGATCATCATGATTACAGCCTGAATCTTGAGTCTCATTAAATTCTCCTGATCCGAAACGGTATAACATTACTGATACATTTACGCGACATTTATCCGGCTATTGCCTGACAATGCTACGATAGCACTATTACCCGTTAAGGTAACAGAGGCGGTATCCCGCAAAGCTTTTAGAAAGATTCCAAAAGCACCGTTCCAGTCCCGTGGTAGAGTGAACCCACACTCAGGACATCGGAACACTTTTGAGCCACCTAGCTGGGAATGGACATGACCACAGTGAGTACAGGTTTTGCTGGTGTATTCTTCCGTCACATCTACAACTGTGGTTCCAGTTATTTCCCCTTGATGTCTCAGGGTTAGTTTGAATCGATAATGCGCCCATGTCAGCATGGCTCGGGCAGTCTTGGATTTGATTTTCCGCTTGGCTTTGGCAACCATGTTGGAAGTCTCGAAGGTCGGCAGAAAAATTATGCTGTAGTTGTGAGTCAAGTAGTGAGCAATTTGTTTGTGGGCTTCATCAACTAGATTGCGGATTTTGGTTCTCATTCGTTGAGCCGCTTGCCTCATCCGTCGCCTTCTTGAACGACAGGGTTCCTTGGCGATTCGGCTCATCAAATCATCCAAATGTTGACATAGCCTAGTAATGCGTCCAATATCCCCGGAGCCCAATTCCAGAAACCGAGAGCCATCAAACCCGGTCATAAAAGTTCGGACGCCCGGGTCTAATGCAATTACGCCATTCGCTTCAGTTGGGGTAACGGCAACTGGTTCAGGGAAAATCGCCAACCATCGACCTTTGGTAAACACCAACTGAGTCCCTTGCCCGCAAGTTTTAGGGATAGCTTCGGAAACCATGAAAGTTAATCCTTTCGTTAGTCTTGGATACCAACTCCCTGAAGAGAAATTAGCATTGTTAAACTTGATGGCTTGAGAACTATCCCGACAGCTCGGTGGCCTTGCGCCAGGACTGGCGGTCAAAGCCTGATAGGCATCAAAGATGGCATTTTGCCGAATGTGGCAGGGTGTTTCTTTGACCCATTCGGGTAAGTCGCTCTGCATCACTTCGTTGCGTAATTTCAGTTTGCTTAGTCGTTTACCACTCCGGGATAATGCAATTGCTTGGTTGTAGCAATACCGACAAGCAGCCAGCCATTTGCGCCAGACTTGATTTAGCTCTAGGCTGGGGTAAATCCGGATCTTCTTTGACCTGAGTTTTATATTGACTCCGTCCGTATAATCGGGAACTGAAGCAGTGGAGGATGGCGAGAATGTCCTCAACCATTTCTGGTTCTCGACTGAGACTTGTCTCGTTGAGAACCATGAGTGAGCACCTGTTTTGCTCACAGAGCCATCGAAACAAGTCCCATCCAAATCTGGCCAATCGGTCTGGGTGGGCAACGACAACCATGCGGACATCTCCTGACAAGACTTGTCCCAGTCAGGCCAGCATTTTCTTTCCCTTGAAGTTGAGCCCGCCTCCGATTTCGGAGACGACTTCTGCTTCGGGGTAGAGGTTGGACAGTGCGGCCACCTGTCGGTTGAGGTCGGACTGCTGGGCGCGGCTACTAACTCTGGCATAGATAACGACTTTGCGTTTGTCACTGCGTGATGGCATCAGAATATGACTCAACGTTGTATCGTCGTTGCCCAGCGGGGGTTCTGATGGTCTCGATTGAGCCATTTTCGTCCCATCTGCGGAGTGTTCTTTCATGGACTCCAAGGATTTAGACCGCTTCCTTGGGTTTGACATATCTGGCAATAGGTTTATCCTCAAAGTAGGGGTCGAGAGAGATGTCGCCATCTCCCCCTCCCATACAGAACCGTACTTGAGACTTTCACCTCATACGGCTCCTAATTTGACCGTCTCCTTGTTAAGAGTACAGCATCATCTCTTCATCAAGAGCTGTTTTATTGTCGTGACAATGGCGATGTAATAATTGAATATTCTTGTATTCATCCTTTCCGCCATGGCTTCTAGGTACAATGTGGTCTACTTCAATTATATCTGATGGGGTAAAGAATTGTCCACACCAGGTACATCTACCTTTTTGCTTTTTGAGTAGTTTTGCTACCCTAATTGGCGTGTCGATTGCTTGTCCTTTCCTGGTTGCCCAGTAAGTCCAATTTCCGTCATAAGGTGTTGCGTCAGGGCGTATTAGGGTATGTCTGACAATTGGAGTCCAGTTGTGTTTAAACAGATGTAACCCATCTTTGGTTTGAAACAGCCAATTTTCGTGTCTTTCTTTCCCATTGCTAAGTTTAATTGTTCCATGTCTGAAATAATTACTTAGTTTTTCGTAACTTGCCTTTCCGCATCTTGATACTGTCCATGCCCTTAACATTTGCCAGACTGTTTTGTCTAGCTTATTGAAGGTCTCTGTTGAGACTACCGCTGAATAATAATTTGACCATCCCCGAATAATCAGGTTTAGTTTACTAATCAGGGCTGACTGAGGTGTTGCTTTATGTTGCTTGATTACACCTTTTATCGCTTCTGTGTGGGCTTTGACTGCTTTTTGGCTGGGTTTTATATGGGTTTTGTGACCGATTAATCGGCTTACTTTCCCACCTGTTTTCCCAGATTTATATTTTCCTGCTGGGTATTGCCTGATATTGAATCCTAGAAAATCAAACCCAGGTTCCTCAGTCTTACCGTCATACTCAATAGTTTTGAGTGTATGACAGATTCGAGTCTTTTCAGGTTTTATTTCTAATCCTACAGGTTTTAGCCATTCAGAAATAGCAGTCTTGCACTGTTCAATGATTCCTAGGTCTTTGGATATGACCACAAAATCATCGGCATATCTTATAACGTTCGCATAAGGGCGATTGTCTGTTTTCTTGGGATACAGTTTTTCAATTAACCTAATCATACCCAACAGTGCGATGTTGGCGAGTATTGGACTTATTACCCCTCCTTGGGGTGTCCCTGCTTCTGTATCCTCAAATACACCGTTATCTAGCACGCCAGCTTTGAGCCATTGTTTCAGGTCTCTCTTCAAGCTGCTTGGACAATGAATTTTGGACAATAGGTAATCATGGTTCACGGTAAGAGCATTTTGCTATATCAGCATCAAGAACATAGTATTGTCCTTGATTTATGGCAATATATATTCTACTTATTGCATCTTGTGCTGACCGTCCGGGTCGGAACCCATAGCTCGTGCCCTCAAATCTCGATTCCCATTCAGGTTCGAGAGCCGACTTAACCAAGGCTTGCCTTGCTCTGTCTTGGATTGTGGGTATGCCTATTCCAGCTTTTTTCATCCCTACCAGGTTTTGGAATCCACACCCTTCGCAGTGGTTTTGGTTTGAGATTTCCCTTAATGTTTTTGACAAGTTCTAACCTTTGTCTTGGAGAGATTGCTCTTACTCCATCGATTCCGGCTGTTTTCTTGCCTTGATTATCTTGGGTTACTCGTCGCACTGCTAGGAGCCGGGCATAATATGATTTCACCAATAGACGTTGCCACCTTCTTACCTTTGCATCCTGTCCCGATTTAGCTGCTTGAAATATACTCTTTTGGAGCTTGAAAACTTTCCGTTGAACCTTAGTCCATGGGATTGCCTTCCATGCGTTGTTCGTAGTCTTGATTGGTTTTGGTTTCCCAAACCCTTTCTTTAAACTCGCTATCGCCATTTGTACACCTACTAGGCTCTATTTCTTTACAATCAAACCGTGACCTGTTAGCATATCCCTTCCATTACAGTAGGGCGTTGGCTTTTGGTCACATCTCACATCCTCTAGGACTTGCGGTTACACTTATCCCTACTGATATCTCGACCAGATAATCAGAGTCCAGGAGGACTTAAAACGTTCCGTTTATATGGGCATTCCATCTTTAGATTTGTCCTTTCCACCGGGGTACTTTTAAAGGTCTGTGTAGGTAGTGAATAGAAGCCCCTACTTTTCCCCTTACTCTTTTGAGCGCAGCGTATCAACCTGTTTCGCTACTTAACAATGACGATGGTTCAAGCCGGACATTCGGTTTCCCTAATCATGGATGGTTGGCAGTGGTCTCGGTTCTGGTGTTGGGTTACACCTCGGAGCCTTCCGTTCCCCGCTTCAATCCTGGGGTTGTGATTCCCAAAACTGGGGGTGGCTATCGCCGTTACCCTAATTTCCTGATTTTACTTATCCATTTCTGGGCTTCCTATAAGGAATTTGTATGAGTCAGTTCGTTTTGACCTTGGGTTCCCTGCCTTGTTTTGTATATTTCTATACAAACGTTGGGACATATAAACAGTTATGGGATGGTCAGAGTACGAGTCCCTTATATTTCATCAAGGGGTGAAAATCCCACTAGGAGGTTATTTCAGGCATTGCAGCCTTATTTGATTCCTAAACGTCTCGCACCTATTCTCGCTTCTTATACCATATTGCCCTAAAATATTAACCTAATTTGAGATTAAATCATGCTCTCTAGGATTTGATCAAACCTTGGGAGGCGATCGCCTTAACACATACTTGCCCATTGCTCAGATGATATATTAAAATGATAATCGTTCTCACACTGGGGTTAGTATGCTCAGTCAAATCAACCGTCCCACGTCTGAGGAAAACCATTACCAAAGCGATCGAGAAAAGCTGCGGCGAATTCGCCACACCTGCGCTCACATCCTAGCAATGGCGGTGCAAAAACTATTTCCCGAAACCAAAGTCGCCATTGGTCCCACCACCGACACCGGGTTTTACTATGACTTTGACCGGAAAGAACCGTTCACCCCGGAAGACTTGGGGGAAATAACGAAGGAGATGAAACGCATCATCAAAGGTAACTTGCCAGTAATTAGGGAAGAAGTAAACCGAGAACAAATGCGGGGAGAAATTCAGCAATTAAACGAACCATTAAAGTTAGAAATTCTCGATAGTATTCCCGAAACAGAAACCATGACTCGGTATTTTATCGGCAGCCCAGATATGGGGCGGGCGGTTCATCCCGAAGTCGAACCCTCTCTGATGGAACCCGTGGTTATTCCCCCCCAGGAATTTTGGTGGGATTTATGTGCAGGACCTCACCTGAACTCTACGGGCGAAATTAATCCAGATGCTTTGGCGTTAGAAAGTGTAGCCGGGGCTTATTGGCGCGGAGATGAAACCTTACCGCAACTGCAACGAATTTATGGCACGGCTTGGGAAACTCCAGAACAACTAGAATATTATTGGCAGCAGAAAGAAGAAGCCAAAAAACGCGACCACCGCAAGTTAGGACAGGAGTTAGATTTATTTAGCATCCAAGAAGATGCCGGAGGCGGTTTAGTATTTTGGCATCCTAAAGGCTCAAGAATGCGCCTCTTAATTGAGGATTATTGGCGGCAAGCCCATCTGCAAGGGGGTTACGAGTTATTATACACGCCACACATTGCTAATTTAGCACTGTGGAAAACTTCCGGTCACTATGATTTTTACCGAGAAAATATGTTTGACCAGATAGAGATTGAGAACCAATCCTATCAATTAAAACCGATGAATTGCCCGTTTCATGTGTTGACTTATCAAAGTCATTTGCACTCTTATCGAGAGTTGCCAATTCGCTGGGCAGAGTTAGGCACGGTGTATAGGTATGAACGCTCTGGGGTATTACATGGATTGATGCGAGTGCGGGGGTTTACTCAAGATGATGCCCATATTTTTTGTTTGCCCGAACAGGTGGCAGATGAAATTTTAGGGGTGTTAAATTTGACGGAAAAAATTTTATCGGATTTTGGCTTTAGTAAATATGAAGTGAATCTTTCGACTCGTCCGAGTAAATCTGTGGGGAATGATGGGGTGTGGCAATTAGCGACGGATGCTTTAATTTCTGCTCTGAATATTAAAGGCTGGGATTATGTGGTCGATGAAGGCGGCGGGGCTTTTTATGGACCCAAAATAGATATTAAAATTCAAGATGCGATCGCTCGATTGTGGCAATGTTCGACGATTCAAGTGGATTTTAATTTGCCGGAACGATTTAATATGGAATATGTGGCGGCGGATGGTTCTCGGCAACGTCCGATTATGATTCACCGGGCAATTTTTGGGTCTTTGGAGCGATTTTTTGGGATTTTAATTGAGAATTATGCGGGAGATTTTCCCCTGTGGTTGGCTCCGGTAATGGTGCGAGTGTTAGTCGTGAGCGATCGCTTTCGAGATTATGCCAAATCCATTGTCCAAAGTTTAAAACAGCAGAATATTCGCGCGGAAGTCGATAATACTGGGGAGCGTTTAGGGAAACAAATTCGCGCCTGTGAACTGGAGAAAATCCCGGTTACAGTGGTGATTGGTCAGCGGGAGTTAGATAATCAATCTTTGAGTGTGCGAACTCGCTCAAGGGGAGATATAGGAACGATGACTCTGCCCCAGTTGACTGAGGAAATATTGAAGGCGAACGCGGCCAAATCCTCAAGTTATTAACTAGACGAATAGTTGGATAATTGGAGAGATTTCCTCAACAGGGAATTGGAAATGAAAACCCAATTCCCTGTTGAGGTCAAAAACTAACTAGAAACCAATAATTTTATCGGCAGCTAAAATCAAACTAGGAATATCCTGATTCTCTTGTGCCAATTGAGCGCCATTCCGCAAATTCGCAGCGGTGATTCCGGCGGCTTCGGCACAAGCAGGACAAACCATGACCTTGCCTCCAGCGGCGACAAAATCATCATACATTTGAGCCAAGGTCATCGGACTACTACCCCAGCGCAAGTCTAAGGGTTGATTTCTAGAGGCAATTCTCACCCCCTCCAAAGTCAAAACCAGTGTCACCTGAGCGCCCCGTTTTTGGAGGTTTGTGCCTAATTTCAAAGCCATGAAAGCCGCATGAAGGTCATCGGTGCCATGAGTCAGGTGCATAATAATATTTTGCCCATCACCCCTGGTTTGGGATTGTCCGACTTGGGTCTGATGTTGAGCCGAGGCGGTGCGGGAAAGGTTGACCGACGGCTCTGCCAACACTCCTAAAAGGCTAAGTGCGGCGATCGCTAAACCCAGATGCGTTTTTCTCATAAAACCTTCCTAACAATGCCATGGGAGCAGTCCTAGAAGCCAGCCAGATGCTGGCACTAGGGGTTGATCAGGATTTTAGCAGAATTGGCGGCGGCTCCAATCAAGAGAACGGTGTTGACTTTTCCCCTTAATTAACATTTGAGGATAGAAACTTCAAATCTTGATTATTTTGGTAACGCTTCACTGGTTTGACCGGATACAGCCATCTCCTCAACGGGCGAGGCTGCGCGAACAGCCCGAAACATCCCAAACCGACACAACCCCGCCCCAAAGGCTAACCGCATTAACACGAATGTGGGGACTTCTCGCAAAGATTTAATAAATCCGGTCACCCCAAAGCGAATAATCCCCTGTGGACGGATTATCCCCTGCCAAATAGAATCTAGCCAAGAGGGGAGGGTTTCTGCAGTCCAGTCGGCGGTGCTGACTTCCCCAGAAACAAGTCCTGTCTCCTCTATGAGTTCGGCAAAGCCTTCAATACTAGAGAAAGCGGGATGAGACCATTGATCTAAGAGTTGCCGCATCACGGGTTTTTCCCAGAAGTTCAAAGGTTTTTGGCGATCGTCCCGTTGATTCCAGTCCGCCACCACTAAAATGCCCCCCGGTTTTAATACCCGCATCATCTCTCGCGCATATTGGGCTTTATCGGGCATATGGGGTCCGGCTTCAATAGACCAAACCACATCAAAACTGGCATCGGGGAAAGATAACGCTAAGGCATCATCCACCTGAAACTGAGCGCTAAGACCTTCTGGAGTGAGTTCCTGAGCGCGTTTGACTTGCTCTTGGCTGATGGTAATGCCTGTGACGGCAAAGCCATAATCTCGCGCTAGAATGCGACTACTGCCACCGATACCACAACCGACATCTAAAACTGTTGTGCCGGGAGGTAGGCGGTCTAATCCCCCCCAACGAGCCATTTCATGCACAAAGTCTTCTTTAGCTTTCAGGAAGTCTTTGGGTTGTGGCGGTGAGCCATAGTGACCGAGGTGGATATGTTCCCCCCAGTAGAATTCCAGGATGCCGTCATTGGTCCAATCATCATAGGAGCTGGCAACAGAATCGGCGGATTGATATTTCCGAGGGGAAAGGAGGTAAAGTGCTAATCCTAGGAGAAGTGCGAACAAAAGCAGACTAATGATGATTAAAAAAAGGTTGAACATGGTATAATTGTGTTATAATTTAGGATTGGGTGAACTAAAGAAACTGGGTTTCTGGGTTAAGGTTGGCGCACTCGATAAGTGCTATGACAATCTAAGCACGTTTGTCTGACTTGTGTAAATGACTCGATCGCATTAATGGGATTTTGTTGATTGTTAACCACAGTTTTCAGGGTTTCAAGTGAGGTTTGAAAGTTGGCAATCAGTCGAGAAAAATTATCGGGTTCTGACCAAATTAATGGCTTGGCTCCCCAGCCTTCTGCGTGGGTCATAGCGGTTCCGGGTGGGAAAACTTCGGGCATATATTCAGCTAGGGATAATAAGCTATTAATGTGGGTTAGAGTTTGATTGGCAAAAGGGGCATTTTTTTCCAAAATCGCTTCGAGAGAACGATAATGGGCTGACAATGCTTTCATGTATTGGCGACGATAGGCGATCGCTAAATCCCTGTCTACGGCTGACCCAGAAGTATTTGAGCTTAAATTGATGGCAGGATTGTTAGTTGTATCTGTGAAAGAATGGGGATAAACTTTCATCAAAAAACCTCCCAAAATAACCAGTAATACAGCAATTACGAGGGTACAAATAAAGCGAATTAATTGAGTCATGGGGAAGATATTATGGTTGTGAATTCCTTTTTGAGAGCGATCGCCAAACTCCTAAAAAAGCATTTCGGAGTCGATAGATAACTTGAATTGCCCCCGGTTGAGGCTGGGGTTGAGCTTTTCTAAGTTCCTCCTGTTTAACAAAAGGATGGACAGAAGTGGGAATTTTTCCGGAGCGACATAGATAATATTTGAGCATGGTATTTCTGCCAAAATTGAACTCAAGGCGATAGCCATATAATTGAAAATGGTCAAGTTAAAGGGCATCAAGGTATTGATTAAAAGTCATGAGCAAGGTTGAGGAATTTCGCTATTTTAGAGCAGTGTTCATCTGTGCCGTCTGACGAAAGGAGGCGATCGCAACCAAGCGGTTTGATTGTGCATCCCACAGCAGGAATTTGGAGCAGTCTAGTAAATCCCTAATATGCAGTGTCTTCACCTCCGAGAGCAAATGACAATTTTCCTGATGACAAGCGGCGAGATAGTAATTAGGAATTCTCGACGAGAGATGATGAATATTGTGATAGCCAATGTCGGCGCTAAACCATCTGAGGAGGGCTGGCAATTCTAAATAACTACTCCCCTGAACAGCTCCCAAAACATAGTCCCATCCGGCTGTTTTATGGGCATAAGACCCCTCAAAAATATGTTGTACAAAAAATATCCAGATAAAAATCGTTGCCGAACAACTGAGGGTAATGGAGTAAATACTCCAAAACAGCCCAAAGCCCCATAAATGACTGAGAAAAACCCAGCCCCCGACCACACAAATATTGTTAAACAAGAGATCCCAAAACTCAGTAGCAGATTGCCAGTATTTTGACTGATGAGCGGATATAGTTTGCGCTAAGTGAAACTCCGAACCTTTGGGCAAATCAGTTAATACATGATGGGCGAAGTCGTAAACTCCCAGGATTAAAATAAGTCTAGGCTTGATAACCAGGTAAAAAAAACCGCCCGGAATAGCCATCAATGGATGTCGTAGGACTTCATAAAGTTTTTGATTTAACGGATCAAGCTGATCAAACTCGTCAGTAGACAAGAAATCTGCGACACCCCGATAGCGCTCCCAGTCGCCATTAGTTTGGTGATGGTAAGCATGATCTCTTGACCAGCCATATTGGGGCATGGCATTGATTACACCGAGCCCAAATCCGATAATTCGGTTCATCTTTTTTGACGGAAAAAGAGAATAATGTCCGCAATCGTGCATCAAAGAAAAACAGCGCAGGGAGAAGAGAATCAGCAGGGCAATAATCGGAGGTAGAAGCCATAAAGAAATAGATGCCGCACCCGGCGCTAACATCCATAAAAGAACATAAGGCACAACGGTATTGAGAATTTGATAGGTAGCGCGCAGGTTGCTGCTTTTGATGTATGGAGTCAAGACAAAATCTGATTTTTTGAGTGTATCCATTGTTTTTGTCTATAGGTGGGGATGAGTTTATTCTGGTTCCGAGACCCTGGGCGATCGCCCCCCGCCGGGTTGGACAATTTTCTGATTTAATGGAAAAACGTCGGGCTGAAATTCTTCCCAGTGTTTGCAGATTTGCTCGTAGCACTTCGGGGGGGTAATCGGCAAATTTTTTAGGTATAAGAATGTCACCTGATTTAATGACTCCAACAGAAACACTAACTCGGTTTCTGGGCTGTAAGTATCCACAGCTTCCAAAATGTGAGCATTCATAAAGTGGTGTCGCAGAATCACCGTGTCAGGGGCAGCCAGCCACGCATTTAGAAAAGGGGCGAGACGCGATCTGGGTACATAGTGAACCTTAAAAACCTCCCCCGCAATTCCTACTGTTGACGTACTGGTGCTACAAATCACCGCACCCCGTTCACCATTGAGATACCCTACCCAGGCGTTATAGCCTAGAGCCAATAGATTCGTAGCAATAAAATCTTGCTGCCAATTCATCGGCGGATTTGGCGGCTGATTCTTGGCGCTATCTGTTTCATTCATAAGAAATATCAGGAGGTTGGCACAGATTCCCCCGTTGTGAAAACGGGGGATTTAGGCATCAATTATTTCTCAGTCAGATTAGCTTCTTGGCGCAGGATTTTTGCCGCCTCCACCATATTTTTCAGGGAAGGAATCACCTCTTCCCAACCCCGTGTTTTCAAGCCACAATCAGGGTTAACCCAAATCTGTTGAACGGGCAAATTAGCCACCCCGGTTTTTAACTGTTGCACCATCTCTTGAGTGCTGGGAACCGCTGGGCTGTGGACATCATAAACGCCGTTCCCCACTTGATGTTTGTAGCCCGCATCAGTAATTTCAAACAGGGTTTCGTTATTGCTGCGGCTATTTTCAATGGACAATACATCCGCATCCAACCGCTCAATATGCTCAATAATATCCCCAAATTCCGAGTAACACATATGGGTATGGATTTGGGTTTGGGGTTTGGCAATAGCCGCAGATAAACGGAAAGCATCCACCGCCCAGGATAGATACTCATCCCAACGTTCTGGCTTGAGGGGGAGTCCTTCCCGCAAGGCAGGTTCATCAATTTGCACCATCTTCGCCCCAGCCGCTTCTAAGTCAGCGACTTCATCGCGCAAGGCTAAGGCAATCTGCATGGCTTGTTCACTGCGCGGAATATCGGTGCGGGTAAATGACCAGTTAATCATGGTGACCGGACCGGTTAGCATCCCTTTGACAATTTTATCGGTCAGGGATTTGGCTACCTTAAACTCTCGAACTGTCATGGGTCCGGTGCGGGCGACATCTCCATAAATAATCGGGGGACGCACGCAACGGCTGCCGTAACTTTGCACCCAACCATGTTCGCTAAAGGCAAAGCCAGATAACTGCACACCGAAAAATTCCACCATATCGGTGCGCTCAAATTCGCCATGTACCAATACATCGAGTCCGGCTTCTTCTTGGAATTGGATGCACTTGGCAATTTCGGCATCGATCGCCGCTTCATATTCGGCTTGGGTAATGTCACCCCGTTTCAGTTTCACCCGCAGTTGCCGCACTTCGGAGGTTTGGGGGAAAGACCCGATGGTGGTGGTGGGGAATGGGGGCAAAACGGGCTGGCGTTCTTGACGTTGTTCATAAGGCAAAGTCCGCTCTAAATCCTGGGAGGTCAGATTTTGCAGGCGTTCTTTTACCCCCTGATTAACTGGGCTAAATTCCTGGAAGGTTTGCCATTGGCTGCGGATGACTTCCAGATACTTGTCAGGTTCTTGGGTTCCATAGGAGCGATCGGCCCAATCAGCCAGCAGTGTGATTTCTACTAACTTCTGTTCAGCAAAGCTCAAAACGGACCGCAAGGGTTCGGGGAGTTTGGTTTCTCGCTGGGCATCGTATGGCACAAATTGCAGGGAAGCAGACGGCTGAATCCGCAGGTTAGGGGTGACACGGGAAATGGCTTCCAGGGTTGACAAAACGGAGTCGGGGCGAATTTTCCAGACGTTGCGGGCATCAATAATTCCCGCCCCCAACTCTTTATCGTCGGGGAAACCATACTGTTGCAATAACTCCAGGTTCCGCCCACGGGTGAAGTCTAAACTAATGCCAGCTACGGGTAATTCCATCACCCAGGGGTAATTGTCTCCCAAGTCATCAAAGTAGGTGATGAGGTGAATGGGTAAGCCGACTTGACTGAGCGATTGATAGGTGGATTGATAGAGTTGTTTGAAGTTGGCGGCATCTCCCAATACTAAAGCGGGTTCATGGATTTGGACTTCAGCGACACCCATTTTTTGGAGTTCTTGGAGAAGCAGGAGATAGCGATCGCCTAGTTGTTTCCCCGCCTGATCTTGATTCATCTCGAAACGACTCAGCCGCAGCAAAGTCACCGGACCCAAAACCATGGGAACAGCGCGATCGCCCAATAAGGTTTGAGCCCGCTGCACAGTTTCCAGGAAATCGCTAAAGTCTGGTGGCTGCAATGTTTCGGGAATTTCTGGGACGAGGTAGTGATAGTTGGTATCGAACCATTTAGTCATTTCTAGGGCTCGAATGCCATCAAAACCCCGCGCCATGGCAAAATAACGGTCAAGTCCGCTAAAGGATGCAAACCGTTCGGGAATGATGCCTAAGCGGATACTCCAGTCTAAAACGTGATCGTAGAGGCTCATGTCGCCAATACCAATGCGATCGATACCGGCATGAAGTTGAGTTTCCCAGTTTTTGAACTCAACTTCATTCCGAGTCTGGATGAGGGTTTCTGCGTCCGATTTACCCCGCCAAAAGGCTTCTAATGCCTTTTTTAACTCGCGACTTTTACCAATACGAGGATAGCCGAGAGTCGCGGTTTCCAGACGGGTTTGTGTATAAATTTCCGAGGTCATAAATTGCCCTTGTCCTTATGGTGAAAATAGTCACAGAAATCTAGTCCATCCCCGCGACAAACCAGCGGAGTGAACAATTGAGCGCAGCAGAATATCTGCCAAATTGAGTTGAGCAATACTCAGACCAGACTGATTAGAGTCACGCTTTGGACGAGTGACCCTCTGCCAGTCAATGTCTACATAAGGCTAGTTTTCTCAAAATGGCAATTTCAAATCAGGGCGCTACCCATGCAACGCCAGGGGAGTCGTCCTAAAAAATGAAGGCAATATTAATTGTGAAAAAGCTAAACGAACCATCATCCGTACCTCGCAGACGAAAAATAACAGTTTTTGGTGCATCTCCAGAGGAGACAGTTCGGCGGGCATTCTGACTTCGAGAGTTGTGTCTCTCCTCACAGCTGCGGGACAGCGCCGGATTTACGCCGGACTTTCCCCCTTACGTCTGATGGCTGGTCCCCATCAGAACCGACAATATTTAAGCATGATAACACACGAAGCGGAGATTTGACGAAATCATGGAAAAGTTACTGTAAACTGGGGGAACAACGATAGATGTCAGCAACCCGGTTTCTAGGGCTTAGGGTTTCACCAAGCGGCCAAGCCGCCCAAAGTCCATGGGAGAGCCACGGCACGAGAGCTAAAATTCTCAAATACAGTCGTGATCGCTATAGCCAAAGAACCAAAGGCGATCGCCTACTTATCCCCTCTGAAAACAAAGATAGTCAAAATGCAGGGTTCTCAAAAAATTCAGGTCGGGGTGAGCGACTTACGGCAAGCCTTTCATACTCATTTTCAATCGGCTGAACAAATTAAACAGATTTCGGCTTATTTACTCCTATTCTATGCGGTTGAATGTGGGCTAAAGAGCATTTTGCTCAAACGAAACCAGTTGCGAACCACAGCACTGATTCCCGATCCAACCCTCTTATATGAATCTGGTCATAACCTAGATAGATGGGTCAAGGAACTGAAAATTTCCGCCAGCATAATTAGCCAAACTCCCAATTTTCATCTAGCCCAAGGTGGTTCAACTTTAAACATAGAAAAAGCTCATCAAGCTTGGCGATATGGTATTAATATTAAGCCTGAAGATGAAAAAGTTTTAGTTGAGTGGTTAAACAGTATTAGCCAATGAATTAAGGAGAACATAAACCGATGATTCCCTCAGATATTCGTCTTTATACTTGGGTTGATGTAGAAGAAGTTTTGCTGCGGAAAAAAAAGCAAAATAAATGGCCAAACGGGTTGGTTTGGGCGCGAACCTACTGGGACGGGTTAACCATGGGAATTCGTCCGGGAACTCAAGCAGAAGCCCAAAATTGGCTGAGTGAAATCTACGACCCTCGCTTCCGAAATAATTATATTATCTTAGAGAGTGTTGATGAAAATCAACGGATTTTGCCGATTTGGTGGGAAGAAACCGAGGAAGACCCCCCAACTCCTAGACTGACTCCGAGTTTATCCAGACCTGGAGTGCTTTTTCCTCCTAGTGAGAATGTCGAACCTCCGGCTATTATGCCATCAGATTTTCCCCCAGTGGTGGCGTTTCATTCTTTTAAAGGTGGAGTGGGAAGGACTACTCATGCGATCGCCTTAGCCAAGGCTTTAACTGCTAAAAAACAAACGGTTCTGTTAGTTGATGGGGACTTAGAACCTCCGGGAATTAGTTGGTTATTTGAGCGAAGATTGCCCTATCCTCCCGTTTCTTTTGCGGACTTGTTAGCATTGGTTCATGGTGATGAATCTCCCCATTATGAAACCGCCATTCAATTAGTGAGCGATCGCCTACAAAATGCCTTAATTGATGGGATATTTATTCTGCCATCATTTCGCTCTACTTCAGGATTTACCTCTTTAGAAATTCGACCAGAACATCTGATCCAAGGTTCTCAAAATGCTTTTATCTTGACCGATATCTTAGCCCGTCTCGGGAAATATCTGGGAGTCGATGTGGTCTTGGTAGACTTGCGGGCTGGACTCTCATAATTAGCGACAGGTTTAATTTTAGATCCGCGAGTTTATCGGATATTTGTTACTACCTTGAGCGGACAATCGAGCGCCGGAACGGCGAGAGTTTTAGAACTGATTGGAGAGCGATCGCCTTCCACCAGAGAAGAAGACCCATTCCCCGCCTTAATTTTCAGCCAAGTTCCTGAAGATAAAAAATTCACCGATTGGGTGATTGAACCTGAACAACAATTGCTGGAAGCCGCCAAAACATTTATCGAAGACAATGGGGATATTCTCAGAGTAATTACCCCCTTTGCTGATAGTTTGCTGGTTTTACCTCCTACTTGGGAAGAGGTGATGAGTAAGCTAGAGCGATCGGGTATTGTAGATGCAGTTAGTCCACTGCTAGATTGGTTGCCTAGTCCAAGTGGTGCATCAATCCCAGAAAGTCTTCCTAGTTTAAGTTTAAAATCTCAACGACAACAGATTAAAGAATTGGCGGAAAAATTGGTTTATGCTGAGACAGCACAAATCGATAATTTTTTGGCAACGATTCCTTTAAAGCAATTGGCTTCAGACCATCGATGACAACTCCCTATTACAGTCGTAGTGGGCGCTAAAGGTTCAGGAAAAACTTATACATTTATGCAAATTGTTCGCCGTCAAAATTGGGAAAAATTTGTCCAGGAAACTGGGTAAACAGTCACAAATAATGCCTTGATAGCTCCCATATTATCATCAAACAATTTAGAGAATACTGCCAAAATAATAGTCGAAAATGTGCAAAGAGAAACTGCCAAAATATTAATGTTTTCTCATCCTAAATTCTCTAACGATATTCGGGATTATATAAGACAAAATCAGACGGGAAACCTCCATGAAGGTCAGTGGCGGGAATGTTGGCTAGATGTCATAGCTTGGGGGGTGGGATTTAAACCGGAGGAAGCCGGGGCGGGTCGAAAATTAACCGACCATTTATTTGAAAAAAAACAGCAGCTTATTGTCGTCATTGATGGGCTAGAAGACTTATTTCAAAACTTTGATAATGATGAAAATCAACAAAAAGCTCTACGCGCTTTACTGCAAGAAGTACCGGAATGGTTGGCGCAACAGCCCGGTCGTCCTTTGGGAATAATTATTTTTGTCCGGCGAGATATTGTCTTGGCGGCGGTGCGTCAAAATGCCGCTCAGATGATGGCTCGTTATCAGCCTTATGCCTTAAAATGGAATCGGCAAGAAGCACTTAGATTAGTGGTTTGGGTTACCAAAAAAGCCCTTCCAGATTTTAACATTAATCTTGACAAACTGCCAGATATGAGCGAGGAGGAAATCACCGATACTTTAGTCCCACTGTGGGGTAAAAAATTGGGTAGTGAAAAATCTAAAGAAGCTCGTTCTGTGCAATTTGTCCTGGCTGCTCTTTCTGATTTCAACGGTCAAATTCAATCGCGAGATTTGGTCAGATTTTTAAAGATAGCCGCTGATAAATCTATGAATGATACTCGGTGGCAGTATCGAATCCTTATTCCTAAAGCAATTCGGGATGCTTTACGTGACTGTAGCAAGGAGAAAATAAAAGAAATTCAGATCGAAAATACTGCCTTAAAAAAGATTTTTGCGAAATTACAGAAATTGGCAGACGCTAACCGCAAAATTCCTTTTAGCCGCGAAGCTGCTCAGTTATCGACTGAGGAAATTAAAACCTTATTAGATAATGGCGTAGTCATTCAGGAAAAAGATGATTATTATATGCCGGAAATCTTCCGTTATGGGTTAAACTTTAAACTGACAGGTAGGGCGCGCCCTCGCGTTTTATCTCTGGCTCGGCGTGCGGGACAAAGTTCTTAATTGGTCAGTAATCAAACCATATATTAAGCAGCGATGATAAATCTGTGCTTTTGACTGATAATTAGCGACTTAGGGTTGCTATTAACAACACTCAGGCTATAAATATGATCATGGTTTTGGGGGCGGATAATTCAGAATGTTTGCTCTAGTGTCGCACAAGCTGATTAACGACTAATCACAATCAATCCCTGGCCAGGGCCTCCATGAATTTCCACTTGAGCTACATCCCCTGTTTCTGAATAAAAGCGAACCGTACTTCTCGACTGTGAGGGTATCGATCGCCATTGACGGGAATTCGAGTCGTACTCTAGGTTTGTGGTATAACCATCATCCCAACGGATCACAATTCTCCGAGAACTTTGTTCAATGGAGCAACCAGTTGACTGCGCTTGGGGTTGGTTCTGACCATAAAAACTGCAACGGCCCCGATAGTTTCGGCTCGATTGTGCTTGACCTGGCTCCATTAGCATCAAGCTGGAGGCGATAAGGACACTGCTCAGGTAGGCAGCTTTCTCTAGCAAATTTGATCCGAACTTCATGGCGCGTAAACCTTAATATTATCTGATCACAATTGCCCTTTGTTTAGGGTATGACAATCCAATTAACTTGTCAATGGCTTTCGCCCTTAAATTATAGTCTTTTAATCCGGTAGTGCGATCGGGTACTCCCATGACTTGACCAATGAGGTCGAAGGTTTCATAAATGAGCGATCGCCTCGATATCCTCCCCGGTGCAACCAATCACCCGCCTGCCAACTCATAACTATCAGCCAACCTCAACGCCTTGGATTTTAATCCCAACCGGGTAAAATAAAAGTCTGGTTATCCCATACAAACTTGGTTGCGACCTTGAGACTTCGCTTGATAGAGTGCGAGGTCTGCTTGTTTCAATAAATCATCTAAGCATCGCAAATCTTTGGTCAATTCTGAGAGACCAAAAGAAGCCGTTATCTGAAAATCAGATGGGATATCAGGATGGTTAAAGTACAGTTGGGAAATACTCACCCGCAGACGCTCTGCCATGTCTAGGGCTTGTAAAATTTCGCTTCTGGGTAACAAAACCATAAATTCTTCCCCACCATATCGGAATGCTAAATCATTGACTCTCAACAATTGATTTGTGAGTTTCGCGACTTTTTGGAGGACATAATCACCAGCTAAATGTCCGAACTGATCATTGATTTTTTTAAAATGGTCTATGTCTATCAACATTATAGAGAGTGGGAAGCCCATTTGCTGGTGGTAAGCTATCTCTTGTTCTAGCCTAGAATTTAAAAAGCGGCGATTTAATAGCCCGGTCAATTCGTCAATGGTTGATAACTGCTCAAGTTTTTTGTTGGCTACCAGTAGCTCCCTATAGGTTTCCATGAAGTCGAGTACCGGAAAGCAGAGGGTCTGGGCATTGACGCAGGGGATGGTCATAAACAGCAGTAAACCCATCATGTGAAAGTTGCTTATTGTATCATCGGTACTCGGAGAAAGCCAGAAATTTAGGAGGATTAATGTTCTGGCAATCAGAACTATAAACAGCATCAGATCAAGCCAAAGCATGATCCTAATAATTGTATTTCTACGCACCGGTTCTCGGAGGACAATTAATCCTGGTATCAGGTAAAAAATTGCATTTAGGGCTGATGTGTATATTCCAGGTATCCACTTATGGTGCATAATCGAGATGAGAAAAATCAGGCTAAAAACCAGTACACTGAGCGCAATAATTATATATAATTTGTGGATTTTACGATTGATAGATTTGTCTAAAAAAATGAAAATAGAATGGGTTAGCAAAATGGGCATTAAGGCTAGAAATATATTAGATAATGGCAGTGTATATACATTAACTCCATAGCTAAACCTCAAAAACAATAACAGACATCCCAAAGCGAATGAAAAGCATCCATAAGCCATCCATTTGAGAAAATCGTGATTCCTAACCTTAAAAAAAGCCATTAAGAATACACCGTTAGCTGTAAAGTTCAACGCGGTAGTCAAAATCAGGGTTTGTAAGTGCATTGATGGTAATGAAACTATTCAATTTTGGTGATTAATATCGCTGGGTTCATCAATGATATGATAGCGTTATTGAACCACAATTACTATTGTACTATCACTCATATAAAATTTCCAGTAAGTTAATATGGTGGTGAAAATATGGTGGGGGCAAAAATTTTTTGCCCGTACCAGATTAAGTTAGACTAGCTCAGATAGAACTTGGGTTAAGCCCAGCCCAGAATTTGGGCAACCTCTTCAGCCAAAGACAGAGGTTCAAAGGGTTTAGCAATTACACCACTGACACCGAGACTATCAAACTTTTGGCGATCGCGATCTTGAATTTTCGCCGTCAGTAAAATCACAGGAATATCTTTCGTTTGCTGGTTCGCTTGTAGTTTTTGAAAAGTAGCAAAACCATCTAAATCCGGCATCATCACATCAAGCATAATTGCATCCGGCTGTTCGCTTTCCGCAGTTTCTATGCCTTCCATACCACAACAGGCAGTAATTACACTCCATCCACCGATCATCTCCAAACTCAGTTGAGCAATTTCTCGGATGTCATCTTCATCATCAATTAATAGAATTCGCTTAGTTGTCATCTGTTTTCCTTTACTATTTCTGATTCTGATGCCGCTTCGCATCAATTTAGAGGTTAATGGGTAGGCTGACAAAAAATGTACTTCCATCGCCAAAAATACTTTCCGCCCAAATTTTACCGCCATGCTGTTGGACAATGCTGCGACAGATAGCCAGTCCCAATCCAGTCCCCCCATTTTGTCGAGAGTCCGACGCATCCACCTGTTGAAAACGACCAAAGATAGTCTCAATTTTATCTGGTGGAATACCACGACCGCGATCGCGCACGGAAATCAAAACATGATTTTCCTGTGGTTTGGCGGTAAAATCAATCCGCTTGTTAGCCCCAGAAAAGCGAATGGAATTGCTCAACAAATTGGTGAGCATTTGAATAATCCGATCACGATCAACCATCACTTTAAATTCCAGAGGAACCACACAGAGATCAACCCCGGCTTTCTCCGCCACGGGTAACATTTCATCAGCAGCTTGTATCATCAAATCCGCCACATTGACCCAATGCTTCTCCATGGGAAGCTGACCCGAGTGCATTCTCTCCAGGTCAAGGATATCGTTAACTAAACGCATGAGGCGATCGCAATTAAACATAGCGATATCTAACATCCGTTCGCTTTTTTGCGGACTAGAGGCTAATAAGCCGCTAGATAATAGCCCCAAAGAACCACGAATAGAAGTCAGGGGAGTACGCAATTCATGGCTAACGACAGAAATAAACTCATCCTTCATCTTTTCCATCGCCTGCCTTTCCGTAATATCCTTAAACGTGATCACAGCCCCAATGATCGCCCCTTCCTGTCGCATGGGCGTACTGACATACTCCACAGGTAAAATTGTCCCGTCCTTGCGCCAGAAGACCCCATCTGTAACATAGCGAACCTTCCCATCTTCTAGGGTAGCAAAAATTGGCGAGGGCTGGAGGCTATCTGGGTGGGGTTCCCCTGGGGTCTGGGAACGACAATGGCCTTTAGTAATCTGCCGTAAATCGCTCATGATTAGTTCTCTAATATCATATCCAGTCATGCGCGCCCCAGCCGGATTAATAAAGGTGATTTTACCATCTCGGTTAAGACCACAAATTCCTTCCCCCGCCGAATCAAGAATTAACTCATTTTGGTGGCGCAGTTGCTCCAGGGTACACTCAATTCTTTTACGATAACTAATATCCCTGGCAATCATGGAAATGCCTGTAATTTGACCTAAAGCATCTTTAATAGGGGAAATCGTTAGAGAAACATCAATATTTGCACCATCTTGGCGGACGTGGATGGTTTCATAATGATCAATACCGCCTTGCGCCGTAATGCTAGTTAAGATGCGAGGCATTTCATTAGGTCGTTCTGGTAAAGCCAACATCGAAATCGGAGAGCCAATGGCTTCCACAGCACTATAACCATAGATTTGCTTGGCTCCTTCATTCCAACTGACAATTATACCATCTAAGGTATTACCAATAATCGCATCTTCCGAAGATTCTACCATCGATGCTAAACGAATATAATCGGCTTCTGCCTGTTTTTTTGCGGTAATATCTCGACCCAAAATTACTAACCCTTTCCGGACTCCCGTGGCTGTAAAAAGTGGCACTTTCATCACATCATAAATTCTCAGAATGCCATCATTTTGACGAATTTTTTCTTCTTCTTGATAGACTTTCTGTAACTGCCAAGCTTTTTCGTCTTTACACTGAGAATCTAAAAGTATTTTTTGATAACAAGATAAAGCATTCACGTGTTTAATTATATCAAAAATTTCGGCATCAGTTTTACCACGATAATCAATCTTATTTAATTGCAACAGGTCTAAAACTGCTTGATTTGCCTCTAGCCATCTCCCTTGGCTATCCTTAAAACAAACCAGATCCGGAATAGCATTAATTAGCGTTTGCAATAGTTCGGAACTGGCTCGTAATGCTTCCTCAACCCGCAGGCGATCGGCAATTTCTTGCTTCAGTTGTCGATTGGCTGCTTTGAGTGACTGGATGAGTTTCGTTTTTTTCGGAGTTTTTTTTCTCGCCATTGGATTTTAAAAACCTCATGGAGCATATAAATGAGATGAAATAAAATGAATTTATTTTATGTAGAATTAGGTCATACAATAGCTAGAATATCTAGCGGTTTTAGTGATAGGCAAAATCGGTTCTGGTGGCTAGGTTCTGAGTTCTTTTGAGTCTATTAACAATGCGAGTAGCAAGTTCCGATCCGGTGAAAGGTTTGGTTAAATAATCATCGGCTCCGGCTTGAAAAACTTGCTCGCGAATTTGGCGATCGGTTTGGGCGGTGACAAAAATAACCGGAATTCCTCGCCAGCGAGGATCATTGCGGACAATTTGGCATAATTCAATGCCATTGAGATGCGGCATTTCTATATCTAAAACTAACAAGTCAGGGTGGCTTGATTCCAGAGTTTTCCAAAATTGCCGAGGATCTCCTAGGGTTATGGTTTGAATACCCCAAGGTTGCAGCAAGGTTTGGATTGCTGCTAACATTTGGGGGTCATCATCGACTATCATTACCCGGGTATTGATGGCATAATGCTGACGGAAAACGTCCCTGATTACAGCGATCGCTCTTTCTATCGTAACGGGTTTTTCTAAAAAGGCACTACCACCCAGGCGCACCACTTCCACTCGCTTACTGATATCTCCTTGGGTGGTGAATACTACCGTAGGTATGGGGGGATTTTGTTGGGTTAGGTCAACTAATAGCTGACGGAAAGGATAGCGATCAAAGTTGAGTAGGACTACTTGGGGATTCGGGAGGAGTTGAAGCATATTTTCTTCCCTACCGCTGGGGGTGCGATCGCATATTTGCCGTATGGTCGCCTCTTCCGTGATAATTTCGGCTTGGATCTGATGACGACTCGCTTCTATAATTAGATTTTGGATAAATGGCTCGTTGGTGTCAATGATTAGTAGCCGGGGAGAATCGATTTGCTGTTGGTCAGATGTACAATTATTGGGGCGATCGGTTTCGACAATTTGATGTAGGCGATCAATCAGAATTGATAGAGATGGTAGGTGTTCACTAATTAGGGGGGTGTCCAGTTGCAGGATCAGCTCGATCTCACGAGCCACCGTTGACCCTTCCCTCCGTCCGAAGGTTCCCAGTGATCCGGCTAGTTTGTGGGCTTCCTGGCGCGCCTGTTTTTGCATTTGCAGATTGATCTGTCCGTCATTGGCGGCGGCGATCGCTTTTTCAATCGTAATTATCCGATCGTCTAGGGTCTCTCTAAATCTTTCCCAAACTTTTTGGATCGATTGATTCAGTTGGAATTGGCGATCGCTATCCGGTTCTGAGTTAGCCGTAGCGGTAGCTGAATGGAGTTTCTCCAAATTCTGATTCAGCCGATATCCTAACCCATAGACAGTTTCGATAAACTCAGCACCAGCACCAGCCGCTTTTAGTTTTTGCCGTAATCCCTTAATATGAGCCCGGACCGTATTAGCAGAAGGCGGATCATCAAAAGTCCACAACTTATCTAGGATTTTATCAATGCTGTAAGTCCGTTGACGGTCCCCCATTAACAGTTCCAGTAACCCATATTCTTTCGGGGTTACTTTAATCGGTTTTCCGTTATAAGTAACATCGCAGGTGCTAGTATCCAGCACCATTTTTTCATAGGTGAATACTGATGATGTCCCCTCGCTACTACGACGCAGCAAAGCACGGATACGAGCCGATAATTCCGCAATATCTAGGGGTTTAACCATGTAGTCATCGGCTCCCGCGTCTAAGCCTTTAACTTTGTCCTGTTGATTATTGCGCGCCGTTAATAGCAGTATCGGAACTTGGAAATTATGCGATCGTAATTGGTGACATAAACTAATACCATCCAGCAATGGTAATTCTATATCCAGTAAAACCAGATCATAACTGCTGCTTTGGATATATTCCCATCCCTGCTGTCCATCATTGACGACATCTACCTGATATTTCTGGCTCGTCAGCATGGCGACCAGAGCATCTGCTAGGTGTAAATCGTCCTCAACCAGAAGAATACGCATTGATGCACTTAAACTTGGAATTGTTGAGGACAGATGTATTTAGGAAATGTCTGTTTATCCCCCAACTCCGAGAGCAAAACTCAACTCTCTTTCTGAAGAAACAGCCAAGGAAATTACCCCTTTTCCTGAGAAACTCCCCGATCCCCATTTACTTTTTATCGTTCCTCAACAATAAATTATAGGGTAAATCCTGCCCAAAAAACTGCCTCTGGACAATTAACCTTCAGCCTCTGGCTAATTAGGGGGTTCCACCACCGCTACTGATGAGAACCCCCATAACCTGAAACTACAAGTGACAGTGATTAGATAACTGATTCAACTTCCGCAATTTCCGGGATTTTTTCCCGCAGGCGGCGTTCAATCCCCATTTTCAGCGTCATCGTTGAACTGGGACAGGAACCGCAGGCTCCTTGTAGCCGTAGCCGGACAATAGGACCGTCAAGTTCTACAATTTCCACGTTTCCACCGTCAGCCATCAAATAGGGACGTAGTTCGTCCAGGACGGTTTCCACATTTTCTGGAGTCAATGCTAAAGTAGTCATGATTTATCGGATCTGTTGTGCGATGTATTGAACAATTATGATCTTACCCCCATTTTAGCTAGTTCGGCTACTTCCTCAATCTCAACCCAAATCTCCCCCCTTGAGTTCGATATCAGCACTATAGCCGGGAAAGTTACGATCCTCAGTATAGCGGTATTCCTAGGCTTGGCGAAATAACTCGCCAGCATCTGTTGTTGATTCTGTCATGAAATCTGGCAACTATCAAAACACATATATTATCTATTATAATCTATTGACCGTAAATTTACCATAATTTTATGAAAATTACCGATTTTAAATTATAATAATCTCGGCGCTATGGATATCAATTCTGTGTATACATACCCTAGATCTTATTTTTGGGCTACCATACCCACAGCCCTTTATTCTGTCTGTTGATTAGAGATCCACCTCTGTGGCATTTCATCAATATATTATTCCCCATGATTCCCCCTTTTGCCACCCAACCTATGGCTATCTACTCACTCTAAATAGTCTCAAGTATTAATCAAAGTTATCACCCATGTCTGCACGTCCTATTTATCTTGATTGTCATGCTACTACCCCGGTAGATAAGCGCGTTTTAGAAGTAATGATTCCCTACTTTACCGAACACTTTGGCAACCCCGCCAGTGTGAATCATCTCTATGGTTGGGAAACCGAAGCCGCCGTCAAACAAGCGCGACAAATTATCGCCGATGCCATTAATGCTACTCCCACCGAAATAATTTTTACCAGCGGTGCAACCGAAGCCAATAATTTAGCCATTAAAGGAGTAGCAGAAGCCTATTTTAGCCAGGGTCGTCATCTAATTACTGTCGCCACAGAACACCATGCAGTCCTCGACCCCTACGATTACTTACAAGGCTTAGGATTTGATGTAACTTTACTCAGCGTTCAACCCGATGGCTTAATTGATTTAACCGAACTAGAAGAGGCTTTTAGACCCGATACAATTCTAGTTTCAGTGATGGCTGCTAACAACGAAATTGGGGTATTGCAACCCCTAGCTAAAATCGGTAAAATGTGTCACGATCGCCACATATTATTTCATACAGACGCAGCGCAAGCCTTGGGGAAAATACCACTAGATGTTGAGGAAATGAAGATTGATTTAATGTCCTTAACTGCTCACAAAGTCTATGGACCTAAAGGCATCGGTTGTCTATATGTGCGTCGTCGCCAACCCCGCGTCAAAATCGCCCCCCAAATTCACGGCGGCGGACAAGAAAGGGGGATCCGTTCAGGAACCCTTTACACCCCTCAAATTGTCGGATTTGGGGCGGCGGTAAAATTAGCTTTAAGCGAAATGGCAAGCGAAGCCCAACGGTTGACAAAATTACGCGATCGCCTTTGGAATCAACTGTCAACCCTCGACGATATCCGTCTCAATGGTCATCCCACCCAACGCTTACCCGGAAACCTAAATGTCAGTATTGCCGGGGTAGATGGTCAAGCATTACTATTAGCATTACAGCCAACAATGGCAGTATCATCAGGTTCCGCTTGTACCTCCACCCGCATTGAACCTTCCCACGTTTTAAAAGCCTTGGGAGTCCCCGAAAATCTAGCTTATGCTTCCCTGAGATTTGGCTTATCTCGGTTTAATACAGAAGCCGAAATTGACCAAGTAGCACAAGAGGCGATCGCCACCATTAAAGTGCTAAGAAGAGTTCAATATACTAGGTAACTAATTCATGGCAAAACCTGAATATTTAATGATTATTTTTACCCTGATTTGTGGTATCCTATCTTTAGGGATGGGTATGCTCAAAAACCCCAGAACTTCTCAGATAGCCACCCTCCCCCCAGACTACGATCGCCTAGCCGATTTAATCAGCTTTGGTGCTTGGCAAAAAGCCGAACGTCAGACCTATCGAATGATGTTGTTAATTCTGGGCAAAAAAAATCAGGAACTCACCCCCAAAGATATCGCCAAGTTTCCCTGTCAAGAATTAAGCCAAATTGACCAAACCTGGTACCAAGCCAGCCAGGGGGAGTTTAGTTTAACTAGACAACATCAAATCTGGCAAAAATTTCAGCAGTTAGACCCAGATAACCCCCTAACTTTTGCCTCTCTTAATTCATTCATCAAAAAATCCAACATTTGCCGGGATAGTCAGTCTCCCAACTCCTCAGCTATCCTTTGTCATGAACAATTGAATCTAGCCATATTTTCCCGTCTGCAAAAATGCCAAATTTCTCCCCCTTCTCCTCCCGTATTAGAAACCAAAATTTGACCAGTCCCCCTAACTCAGTCCCAGTCAGGAGTAGCACCAGGTGAGTCAACATCAAAAAAACACAGCCACAACCACAAACCCTAGTGGTAGCCCATCCGAGCCAAATTTTACAATTCTTTACTCAACTTGGGCTAACTCCTCACAGCAGATATATCCCCAGACGATCGCATAATGGTAAGCTACTAGATGGCTCAATCAATTATTCCTTGACTTAGTAAGTAACATTTACCCATGACCGACTCGACCCAAACCCCCTATCTGTTGCGCGCTGCGCGTGGTGAAGCCTTAGACCGTCCCCCCGTGTGGATGATGCGGCAGGCGGGTCGCTATATGAAAGCCTATCGCGATCTGCGGGAACAATATCCATCCTTCCGCGATCGCTCTGAAAAAACAGATATCGCCGTCGAAATTTCCTTGCAACCCTTCCGCGCCTTCGCCCCAGATGGAGTTATCCTATTTTCAGACATCCTCACTCCCTTACCCGGTATAGGCATTGATTTCGACATTGTGGAAAGTAAAGGTCCGATCATTGATCCGCCTATCCGCACTCAGTCTCAAATTGACCAACTACATCCTATCGAACCAGAAGCCTCCCTGCCATTTATTCGGGAAATTCTCCAAACTCTGCGCCACGAAGTCGGCAACAAAGCTGCTGTGTTAGGATTTGTAGGCGCACCTTGGACTCTGGCAGCTTATGCCATCGAAGGCAAAAGCTCTAAGGATTACACCATTATCAAAAGTATGGCATTTAGTGAACCCGCCATGCTACACCAATTTTTGGGTAAACTAGCTTCTGCGATCGCCACTTACGCCTGTTACCAGATTGACTCCGGGGCTCAGGTTGTGCAAATGTTTGATTCTTGGGCTGGTCAATTAAGCCCCCAGGACTATGAAACTTTTGCTTTACCCTATCAACAGCAAGTCGTTAAACAGGTCAAGGCTAAACATCCTGATACCCCTCTGATTCTCTATATTAACGGCAGTGCCGGAATTTTAGAAAGAATGGGTAAGTCTGGAGTTGATATGATCAGCGTTGACTGGACTGTGGATATGGCCGAAGCTAGAAATCGTATCGGTCACCATTTGGGAGTACAAGGAAATATTGATCCTTGTGTTTTATTTGGATCTAAAGACACCATCCGCGATCGCATTTTGGAAACTATCCGCAAAGCCGGAAACCGAGGTCATATTCTCAACCTAGGTCATGGGGTTTTACAAAAGACCCCAGAGGAAAATGTTGCCTATTTCTTTGAAACTGCCAAACAAGCAGATAAACTATTGGCAACTCATGTTTAACTGCCACATCTCATTGACTCTCAGAAAATTGGTTTCCTATACCGTTGGCGGTATCAGTTAAAAGCCGGTTGTAGAACAGTCAATTACACAGGGCAAAGGGGGTGTTTTCCACTGTCGAAATCATTAATTTCCCCCCTGCCTCTCCTCTTCTACCACTGCCTCTTGTTATGACCCAAAAAGTTTTCATCACTGGTGCTAGTGGCTGCATTGGTCACTATATCGCCGAAAGTTTAATTAATCACACTAATTATGAACTGTACTTTTTGGTTCGTAATCCAGACAAGCTAGGGTTTAATTATAAAAAACGACCCGATATTCACATCTTGGCTGGTGATTTGCGAGAGATTGATAAATTTTCCGACTTATTAAAAACCATTGATATCGCTATTTTGGCAGCCACATCATGGGGCGGAAAACCCGAAGTATTTGATGTTAATATAACCAGTACCCACCAGTTACTCAAATCCCTCGATCATCAACGCTGTCAGCAAGTCATTTATTTCTCCACCGCCAGTGTCCTTAACCGCCAAAATCAACTCATCCCCGAAGCTGGAGAAATTGGCACCGATTATATTAGTTCAAAATATCATTGTTTGCAGCAGATTTCCCAAAACTATCCTGATTTTCCCCCCTTGCGGGTTCTCTTCCCTACCCTCGTGTTAGGGGGAGATACAGATAAACCCTATTCCCATCTTTCCTCTGGTCTCCCACAGGTGGTAAGCTGGATTAATCTGATTCGCTGGTTTAAGGCTGATGCGAGTTTTCATTTTGTCCACGCCGCCGATATTGCTAAAGTTGTCGAATATTTAGTTAATCATCCTCCACAGTCTCAGCAACCAGAATGGCTGGTTTTAGGAAACCCACCCTTGACATTAAATCAGGCGATCGCCGAAACTTGTGCCTACTATCACAAATCTATCTATTTCTCCATTTCTCTGTCTCTGTGGTTGGCTAATTTTTTCATCATTGTATTTCGCGTACAAATGGCTGAATGGGACCGCTTTTGTTTGAATTACCGCCATTTTACTTACCAAAACCCTGTTAGTCCCGCTACCTTCGGGGAAATTACCCGCTTTCCTACCCTAACCCATATCCTCGCAGAGTTTGCACCCACTTCTCCCTCTCCCTCTTCCTCTCCCTAGTCGGCTGATTTATCTGTTGTTGATTTTTTATTCAACTCGTCTCGCGCCGCGCTCAGGGGGTTGACAGAATGGGGAAAAATTGCTAATCTGAGAGTAGTAAATAAAATAATGGGAATCTTGACCTAAATCAAAAAATTGGATATATCCCCATTATCTAATAATACCACAAATTGCTCAAACCGGCAACCCCCTCCCATCCCCCCATCGGCGGGGGCGATAATTTTGTTACAAAACTTAATATAAGCAGCAAAGATTATGAAAACCTTTCCGAGAGAGATTGGCAATAAATCTCAAAATGAGTCACCAAAAGCGATCGTGCATTTAGAAGCAGTGAGCAAAGTTTATGGAATGGGAGACATAGAAGTTAAAGCCTTAAACGGTGTGAGTCTGACCGTAGAACCAGGAGAATACTGCTCAATTATGGGAGCGTCCGGTTCAGGAAAATCGACAGCCATGAACATTATCGGCTGTTTAGACCGTCCGAGTTCAGGTTCCTACCAACTAGACGGGGTAGGTGTCGCCCAAATGAATGAAGGGGAACTAGCCAAAATTCGGAACCTAAAAATTGGTTTTGTGTTTCAGCAATTCCACCTTTTGTCACAAATGACAGCCCTCGATAATGTCATGTTACCAATGCTCTATGCCGGAATTTCCGCCAAGGAAAGGCGAGAACGAGCCACAGAAGCCTTAATTCGGGTAGGTTTGGAAAATCGTATGCACAACAAACCCAACCAACTATCTGGGGGACAACAGCAAAGGGTGGCGATCGCCCGCGCCATTGTCAACCGTCCAGTATTATTACTAGCAGACGAACCCACAGGAGCTTTAGACTCCAAAACCACCCAGGAAGTCATGGATATTTTCACCGAAATGAATAATAGTGGCATGACTGTAGTTATGGTAACTCACGAACCCGATGTAGCTCGCCAAACCAAAAGGGTAGTTTGGTTTAAAGATGGTCAGGTGATTCATTCCCACCTGAAACCCGAAGATTTGCATCATGCCATTTAACCAAAAAGGGCGACCCATTCGGCTACCTGCAAATCAGGATATACAAAAATCAATCAATATATCTGTAGTTTCTTGTACCCAACAGCCAGACCCTCAGCAGCACCAGGCGTAGAACTCCGCAACCTCTTCCCTGGTTTGGGTAGAAGGATTTACGGGTGGGAGTGCGGAAAATTTGGTCAAATCATGTAGATTGTCTTAGGAATCGTGGTAAATTATGGACGGCTCGATATGGATCTCTATTGGTACTTTCTGCCTAATAAGCATATAGGAGCCACAGTAAACTAACTCAGGCGTAATAGAGTCGAGGGGATGACTCCTGAGACTCTGAGCCGGAGTCAACTGCATCACGAAACCAAAACCTATGCCAAATCCTTCTTTGCGTGAAACCCCAAGCCATGAACCGGCTGATGTTATTCCATCTAAACAGCAGGTTTCGCTGTTAGACTGGCTGACCCAAACTGGGCGCTTGATTCCGCGAGATACTGTTCAGGAGCCTGTGAGTAGTTACAGACCCGACGAAGAAGAAATATCAGAACTCATCGTTGATGATGCGTCTTATGTTGATGAAGATGACAACGATGATGAAGATATGGACGAGGACTAAGGAACAGTTAACAACCTATCACTTGGGTATAAACCGAGAAAGATTGATCAATAGGGGCTAATCAGTTACCCTAGGGCGAATTATATTTGCCTACAAAGTTTTTGGTGTTGAGGATTGATTGAAAAACCTGTGGATAGTAAATTTACTAACTCCAAGTCCCTACAAATATCAGGATCGTATTTATTACTGTTCCTGTGTTTAGGATTGAGCGCTTTCGCCATTGGCTTGGATATGACAGTGAGCCACCTATGGCCTGCTAATATTTCCTTGTTCGTACCGTTTACCATTTGCGCTTTAGTCGTGGCGGCGACCGGACAGTGGATTATCCCCATTTTAGCCCGGATTAAAGCCGGACAGTTCATCCGAGAAGACGGTCCGCAAGCCCACCTCAAGAAAGCCGGAACCCCAACCATGGGGGGGATTTTCTTTATTCCTGTCGGTATTGCGATCGCACTAGCCGGATCAGGATTTGATACTAATGTTATGGCAATTTGCGCCCTAACGGCTGGCTTGGGCTTAGTTGGGTTCATAGATGACTGGCAAATCTTGAGACGAAAATCTAATAAAGGCATCTCTGCTAAGATGAAATTGGCGCTGCAAGTGTTGTTGGCAGTGCTATTCTGTATCTGGTTAGTCTACAATCAAGCCTCGGTAGCATCTAATATCGCCTTACCCTTTGGCTTAACTCTATCCCTAGGGGTGTTATTCTGGCCCTTCGCTACATTCGTTCAGGTGGCGGAAAGTAATGCCACTAACTTAACCGATGGCGTTGATGGTTTAATGGGAGGATTAGGAGCGATCGCCTTTTTGGGAATGGCCGCCTATCTCGCCCCCACCTACCCAGAAATTGCCCTATTTTGTGCCTGTATGTCCGGCGCTTGTGTAGGATTTGTTTCCCACAACCGCAACCCAGCTAAAGTATTTATGGGAGATACAGGAGCCTTAGCTTTAGGGGGAGCCTTAGCCGGGGTAGCTTTGATTACTAATACCCTTTGGGTGTTATTAATTGTCAGTTTGATTTTCTTAGTCGAAACCCTGTCTGTCATTGCCCAAGTGACCTACTACAAGGCGACTAAAGATGCCAACGGAGTTGGTAAACGTCTGTTTAAAATGGCTCCACTTCACCATCACCTCGAACTTTATGGCTGGTCAGAAAATCAAGTTGTAGGCTGTTTCTATTGTATTCAAGGCTTATTAATTTGGGTGGTTTTTCTGATAGCTGGTTAGGTATTTTCTGGTGTGGTTAACAAGTTCAATTTGAACTGCCTATTATGCCATATATTTCTGTTGTCATTCCTATCTATAATGGCGAAGCTGATTTGCCAGATTTGATTGCTTGTTTGCGATCGCAAATCTACCCAACCAATCAGGTTGAGTATCTGCTAGTAGACAATAACAGCAGCGATCGCACCGGGGAAATATTGCAAACAGCTACCGCCGAGCCAACCCTACCCCTGCGACCCCTGACGGAAAATCAAATTCAAAGTTCCTACGCCGCCCGAAATCGTGGTATCCGCGCCGCCAGAGGAGAAATTATCGCCTTTACTGACGCTGACTGTCGCCCAGAACCTGAATGGTTAAAAAACCTGGTACAACCCTTTGGAGATGATCAAATTGGCATAGTAGCAGGGGAAATTATCGCTTTACCAGGAAACACTCTCCTAGAAAAACACGCCAGCCGCCAAGATACCCTTTCCCAAAAACACACCCTCGCACACCCTTTTTATCCCTACGGTCAAACCGCTAATTTAGCCGTGCGACGAGACGCATTCCAAAAAACGGGCTTATTTCGTCCCTATCTCACCACCGGGGGAGATGCTGATTTATGTTGGCGCATTCAACAGCAAACCAGCTACAAGTTAGCCTTTATGGAAAAAGCACAGGTTAAACATCGCCACCGCAGCACTCTAAAAGGATTACAAAGTCAGTGGCGACGCTATGGAGAGTCAAACCGCTATCTTCACCAAATCCACGGCGTGGATTTAATGCCTCAAATGCAGCCTAAAGACTACATATATAGCCTAGGGCGGTGGATAGTCAAGGAATTACCTGTCAATAGTGCTAAGGCGATTATAGGTCGCGGTGATTGGGTTGATGTGGTGGGGACTCCCATAGGTCTACTTAATGCGAGATGGCGATCGCTCGGTCAGCAACAAGCAAGTCTTCCTGAACAAGCCAAACAGATTGATCAGCTTTAGTCAAAGAAAAGTAAACAGTAGAGGTTGGTTTTGTGCCATGAATGTCACCCTTATACCCCATTCAACTGAAACAATTACCCGCGTTGGTGTAATTGGCGGCGGACAATTAGCTTGGATGATGGCTAGTGCGGCTAAGAATTTGGGGGTGTCTCTGGTGGTCCAAACTCCCCATAATAGTGATCCGGCTGTGGCGATCGCCGCCGATACCGTTTTAGCAAATATTGCTGATGCGATCGCTACTCAGGAGTTAGCTAAACGCTGCGATGTGATTACCTTTGAGAATGAGTTTATTGATCTTGATGCTCTCCAGGTATTGGCAGAAGCTGGGGTCTGTTTCCGCCCCCGTCTGGAGGCTTTAGCACCCCTGTTAGATAAATTTGAGCAATTATCTCAATTGCAACGTTTAGGCTTGCCTGTGCCTCGTTTTGAGGCGCTAACAAGGGCTGAAGGGGATCTTAACCCTAAAATTACCCAAGGTTTGGGTTATCCGGTAGTTCTCAAAGCTAGACGGCATGGTTATGATGGCCAGGGAACCTTTATCATTCCTGATGCTGCTACCCTGAAAGCTACCTGGGCGAAGTTTGATTATCCCCCCATGCTACTACAGGAATTTATCCCCTTTGAACGGGAATTAGCAGCGATCGCCGCCCGGTCAGTCACCGGAGATGTCGCTATTTATCCCATTGTGGAAACTATCCAACGCGATCAGGTTTGTCATCGCGTGATCGCCCCCGCTAAGATTAGCACCGATTTACAAAATCAAATTAATCGGTTAGCCCATACCCTTCTTAATGGTTTAGACGTGGTGGGGCTATTTGGTATTGAGTTTTTCCTGACCACTTCTGGGGAGGTTTTGGTTAATGAAATCGCCCCCCGCACCCATAATTCCGGTCACTTTAGCCTTGATGCTTGTTATACCTCCCAATTTGAACAACATTTGCGGGCCGTCTCTGGTTTACCTTTGGGAAGTCCTGACCTTAAATGTGGCGGCGCGGTGATGGTGAATTTGTTAGGGTTTGAGTTAGCCGAAAATGACTATTTCGCCAAACGGGAACAACTCGCCGCCATTCCTCAAGCTAAAGTTCACTGGTATGGGAAAATTCAGTCCCGTCCCGGTCGTAAACTCGGTCATGTCACCGTTTTAATTGATACTGAAGACCCCCATACTCTACATGAGGAAGCACAGGCGATCGCTCAACAGATAGAATCTATTTGGTATGGTGATCAACTTCCCTACCGCCATCAGTAATCATACTCATTGAACCCAGGGTTCCCCCACCAACAAAAAATAGCTGTCCTTACCTGTGAGGACAGCCTAATTTATCTAATTTATAGGTATATACTCTTAGTATTTAATACTCTAAGATTCTGCACTCTCCCCTGACTGAGATGATTGTAAATTATCAGGATCGACATAGTAGCAAACGGAATCTAAGCAAATTAACGCCCAGCCCGACTCTTCAATGTTTTTTAACTTGTAAGCACCCTGCTGCACAAAAAAGCCTTTATGATTGCGGGTATCAGCCTTAACGTAAACCTGGTTATCATTAACCTGGTTATCATTGCCCATAGTTATTTCTACGTTATCATTGCCCATAGTTATTTCTACTCCTTGTGTTATCAAATTGGTCTGCTAACTTCAAATAAGATTGTTAATGCGTGAAGTTCCCAAATCTTATCATTTATTTTGCCAATTGTTGGTTAAATAATATTATTTTTTGTAAAGGAGTTTCAAGAGCTACCTAGTAGGAATATTTACTCAGTCGCCCTATTCAACTGGAATTTACTTGAATTGCCGTGAACAGACCCGATAATTTCAGGTCTATTACTGGCGATGCTATATGTTAGCATATCATCAAATTGGTATTGCTAAAGTTCTAGGAGCCATTGTTTAACCCTAAGTAAACTTTTCCATTCAGGTTTGCGAGTCAATCCATCGTCCAAATTTTTTTTGACTTCCTCTAGCCACTCCGAATCAGCCATAATCATCTGTTGAGCCATTTCTACATGGGGACGAACCCCCGGTTTTTTTAACTCCAACATTGATACGGCTAAATTTACCCTAGCTTGGGGGTCGTGGGGATTTAATTTAACCGCCAACTTGGCGGCTTTATAAGCCGCAGAGGGTTTATTAGCCAGAAGGTATAACCAAGCTAGGCTAGTCCAGGCGTTACTATTTTTAGGGGAGCGATCGCACACTTCACGAAACACGGGGATTAAGGTATCCATAGCTTCCCCAGCTTGATAACGCTCAAATCCTTCCTTAAACAGTTCTTCAGTAGTTTTCATCGTTAGAGAGCAAGTATTACAGACTACAAAGCGATCGCCATTGTTACAGTACAACGTGCGATCGCCTTTAATCATACCTGATGGAGTCCGTCAACCATTAAGTAGCAAAGGACTTACCACAGCCACAGGTTTGACTAGCATTAGGATTAGTAAATTGGAACCCACCCCCAATCAAAGCGTTGCTGTAGTCAAGGACCATCCCATAAATATACAGCAGACTCTTGGGATCACAAACAACCTGAAAACCATTATGATCGAAGACCTCATCAGTATCCTGGATGCTATCGGGTTCAACAAAATCCATCATGTAAGACATACCAGAACATCCCCCCTGACGGACACCCACCCGTAAACAGAGGTCTCTACCTTGCTTCTCGCGCAGGAAAAGCACCTGCTGAACAGCAGCATCAGTCATCTGAATTCCTTGGGTTGGGGTTTTAGACTCAGTTGCTTGTGTCATTGGCTTTCCTAACTCCTTGATTTTTATGATTTTCGCAATACTAAACTAGGGGTCGAGATAGGTCTGACGACTTACTCGGACTATTGAGAACACCATAACTGCTCAATGGGCTTGGCTCTCACTCTCACCTGCTATGCTGGAATGTGGGAATGGGAGCCAGCATTGTTTACACAGTGGTTCCCAATAGCGTTCCATAGCTCATTTAACGCCGGGCTAATTAATTTATGGCAGGTCAACTCATAAATCGACCCTGCCATGTATTGATCCTAGCTCCGATTGTAACAAATTTAGGGTGGGGAGTGTTAAGATGACGGTCAAGGAGACCTGGGCTAGGGATGAAAACCCAGTCCTACAGCCAGATATAACCTGGGCGCGATCGCATTTACCAGAATTTGGTATTTTGTCATACAATCTAAGATTAGAGACCATAGCAGGGACCTGCAACCTGTTACCATAAACGGAGCGGGTGTAAAATTCCCGGTTCAATCAATTGTGTAAAATCTTAATCTGGTAGCACTACTCGATATTATAATTTATCTAAATGACATTTCTCAATCGTTCAACCCTTCGTCGTTTACAAAAACTACCATCCATTCCTAGCGTGTGGGAGGGCGATCGCCGTCCGATGTCTCAGGGGATGTCACAGACTAATTTAGAAACAGATATAGAGACTGATAATGACTGCATCATTTGGGTTGACGGTTCTCAGGGAATGGTACGGTCAATGGATATGGTATCGGCTAATATTGGTCCAGAAGCGATCGTCCGCACCCTACTTAGAGCGATGGAACATCCCCAAAGCCCCACCCCAGCAGCCCGCCCTCACAAAATTGTGGTCAAAGATCGCGAAATTCAGTTTTTCCTGCGCGGTGTCTTACAAGAACTGGATATAGTTATAGACTATGTACCGGATTTACCACTAATTGATGAGATATTTAGGGGACTCCAAGAAGTAGCCGAAAGTCGCCCTCCTCAACTTCCCGAAGCCTTTGTAGATCCCCTGCTCAAAAAAGCCTATCAAATTTGGCAAGATGCACCCTGGGATAAATTAGTGGAACATCAAATTATTTCTATAGAAATCAATCACTTAGATGTAGGAACTCTCTACATTTCTACACTAGGGAAGTTAGGGATGGATTATGGGGTGTTAATGTACCGTTCCCTAGAATCTTTAAAAAGGTTTCGAGAAAGAGTTGTTGCTGACCGACCTTTTGATAACCTAGAAGAAGCATTTTTAACTCAAGATTGTCTGTTTGTCACCTTTGAGCCTTTGTCAGAAGAAGATGAGGAGGAGGACGTAATCTGGGAAACTTTATCAGCATCGCAGATTGAACCTAACTTTGGTAATTTACACCCCTTAGAAGGTTTGCGATCTGTGATCTACGAAGAAGAAGCCACGGTGATGATGGTAGCCTTGGAAGCACTGCACCGATTCTTACGAGATTTTCGCTATAAATTAAATGAGGATTCATTTCCTAAGCTGTCGAAACGATATCGCATATCTTGTTCCTTACCTGATGCAACTGAAACCAAAATGATTTCGGTGAAGGTGGAAACTTTACCAGAGGTGGCTGATGAACTTCTGGAAATGGTGGAAGCCGCAGCGGAAGATGACGACGAGGAGTTGGATTACCCTACGTTACGAGATGATTTGATACCACCTAAATCATTTTTGAGTTTAGGTGTAATTCCTTGGGAAACGGTGGATTATTTGCGAAACAATACGGAGTTCTATCAGCCTTCGGATGTGCAAATTCCTCAGAAAGGGGATGGTCTACCTGTGATTTTGATTCAAACTTCTAAGCCGAAGGCGAAAACACTAATTCAAAATTTGGAGGAGGCTGGAGGATTAACGGGAATATGTTTTAACTCAGGAAAAGATCCCCTGGAGGGTCGCAATTATGACCTGGGAATTTTGAAGACGGAAAATGGTGAATTGCATTTGTTTGGTGAATTTATCGAAGATGACCCAACTCATCAGCGGGCTCGGAAAAACTGGGAACAACGCTGTAGCCAAACTCAGGGTTGGTGTGGTTTAATTATTGCTATGGGGTTGACGGGGGCTTCTCGTGGTCAGCCCGGTTTTAAGGATATGATGGCATTGGTGGAATTGCGATCGGTTTCTCCTGATGAGTTGGGATTGGGACCTTTAGAACTCATTACCCCCATGTAATTAACTGGAAACTACAACCTAGGTTATGTCTGAACTACCCCCCCTAAATACTGATACGATTTGGGCGATTCTGAATGAGGAAATAGACGACAGCACTGTTAATCAACTGGTGTGGTATTATCTCGGTTATCGCTATGACGAACAAAGCGATCGCTGGGATGTAACTCAAGTGGATACACAGTGGCGAGAAACCTACGGAGAACCCCCGGACTTTATCGAAAGCCGTCCGGCTACTGTTCAACTCACCCGGTCGATACCTAAAGAAAATAAACAACTCCTGAAAGAGGAACTAGGCTTTAAAGGCTACACTATTGGAAACTTTGGACCGAGACAAACCCGGCGCGCTACTATGGCTAACTGGTTACTCTCCTATATCAAAACTACCCAGCCCAACAACACAGATATTCAAGCAATATCAACAACGCAAACATAATTGAGGTAAGGATTTCGTGACGATTTTATCGCGTAGGGGCGGGTCCGGCGATCAGCCAGAACCCGACACCAGCCAACTTTCTAAACCCGCTATGAAAACTGCATTTTTGGGACTGGGTGTGATGGGTGGCTATATGGCTGCTAACCTCGCTCAAGGTGGTTATGATGTGAAAGCATGGAATCGTACTCGATCGCGTCCTGGTGTGGCGATCGCCTCTGATGCAGGCGCTAAAATCGTTCATACCATAGAAGAGGCTGTGACGGAAGCTGAGGTGATCTGTACCTGTGTGGGAGATGTTCCCGATGTGGAAGAAGTCATCCTTGGTCCGGAAGGGGTGATTCAGTTTGCTAAACCGGGCGCGATCATTATAGACTTTAGCACTATTGGGTCGGCGGCGGTTCATCCGATCGCTTCGGCGATCGCATCCCATGAAATGCAATTTTTAGATGCGCCTGTTTCTGGGGGAGATATTGGCGCGAAAAATGGGACTCTAACTATTATGGTGGGTGGCGATCGCCATAGCTTTGACACCTGCCTACCCTTGTTAGAAACAATGGGTAAAAATATCCGCTATTGTGGTCCTAGTGGTAGCGGTCAAGCTGTTAAACTCTGTAATCAGGTACTATGTTCCCTCAACATGATTGGACTATGTGAGGCGATGTTACTAGCGGAACATCAGGGTATTGACCCTCAACTAATTGTGGAGGTATGCAGCACCGGAGCCGCTGGGTCTTGGGCTTTGTCTAACCTAGGGGAAAAGGTAGCTAACAATGATTTCGCTCCGGGTTTTATGATTCGCCACATGGTTAAGGATTTGCGATTAGTTCAAGAGGCTATTTCCAGGGAGTTACCAGGGGTAAAATTAGCCGATACCCTGTTTAAAATAGTTCAGAATTTGGATGAAGGTTTAGGCTCTAATCAAGGAACCCAAGCCATGATTAGAGCTTATCAGAAGCCGGACAATTAACAATTAACAATTAATAATTAATAATTATCCATTTCCGAGACCGCCGCTACTAGAGATAAAGCCACCATGGGGGCTGTGACCGATCGCAAAATTCGGCTTCCCAGAGACACAGGCTGAAATCCCCTATTAATTGCTTCCTCAACCTCTGGTGTTGTCCATCCCCCTTCGGGTCCAATAGCTAAAAGCAGGGAATTGTAGACATAACCCTTTCCTTGTCCGGTTCGAGAAGCCAACAAACAATTCAACAGGTGGGGAAAATCTCCCCTAGCCACACAAATATATTTATCTACCTCTTCTCCCTGGTCTGACAAAGTTTCCCAAGCCTGCTGTATCGATAGTGGATCAGTAATTTCCGGGAGGATCTGACGTTCTGACTGTTCCGCCGCCTCTGTAGCAATACGTCGCCAGCGGGCTAGTTTTTGAGGGCTAGGGACAACCACAGTGCGGGCGCTGATAATGGGAACCAAACGAGACACTCCCAACTCCGTAGTACAGCGCACAATCTCCTCAAAGCCACTTCCTTTAGGCATAGACACCCATAAAGTCACAGGTATGGGTAACTCATTGTTAACCCTTATCGGTTCAACCACAGTGGCATTTTGCCCGCCTTTCCAGATAGCCAGCCACCAACCCCCCCGACCATCAAGAATAATAAAGCGATCGCCCTGTTGTAGGCGCAACACTCGACCCAAATAATGCTGTTGTCCAGCAGTCAGGTCTACCTGTTGGTCATGGAATTGTTCAGGAGCGATCGCGATCCGTTGAAGTTCCCTCATGAAATTCTGTTAACAAAATGACCCCACCCGACTTTTGGTAGGGTGGGGATTGCTTAATCAGCCATTAAAGGCAATTAGGACTCAGCGCGAACCTTAGCTAGGTACTCCTCAATCGCCTGGGTAGCAATTTCGACAATTGGTTTGCTTTGGCGTTTCGACTCATCTTTTAGTTGACTATAGATGTCATGACGCACACTAACCCGATGTCGGATTTTGCTAGGATCGACCGGAGCTTGGGGCGCAGTCGCATCATTAGAGAGTGTTTCTGGCGAAGTTGGGACAGGGATTTCTTTCGTCTCAATGTTCATCGAGGAATTTACTTGGTAATTGGATACAAAAGTGCGGATGGAGTCTAAACCAACACGATGGCAAAAATCGCCAAAACTCTCGGACGGTTGCCGATTCTGTTTAAAGCCAACAAAAATCGGCTCCAGAACTGCTTCTAGGTCACATAGAGCCAGCCGTTCCATAAAAGGTTCAGCTAGTCGCGTTTGGTTAGGAGAGCCTCCCAGCCAAACCTGGTAGGTGTCGGGAGCGCTACCGACGAACCCCAGTTCCGCCATGTAGGGTCTGGCACATCCATTGGGACATCCTGTCATCCTAACGACAAAATGCTCCTGTTCCAGCCCTACCTTGTCCAACAATACCCGAATCCGGTCTAGGATACTAGGGATTGCACGTTCAGATTCTGCAATTGCTAATCCGCAAGTTGGGAAAGCCGGACAGGCCATGGCATAGCGGACCAGAGGATCAATTTCGGTTTCTGGCAAAACCCCATGTTCTTTCAGGAGGCGATCGATTTGCTGCTGGTGTTTCGGCGAAATCTCATACAGGATAATGTTATGGTTGCCTGTAATTAACATTGGCAACTCAAACTTTTGGTGAATTTTCTGTAAAGCCGCCTTCAGCCGGAAACTTCCGTCATCTTTCACCCGGCCATTTTCCACCGAGATACCCAGAAATAATTTACCGTCGCCCTGTTCATGCCATCCCAGGTAATCTTGATATTTCCAAGGAGGCAGGGGTTTAAAAGGTTTTAGGGGTTTGCCAAAATAATCCTCAACCTGAGCGCGGAATTTGTCAACTCCCCAATCCTCAATTAAATATTTCATCCGCGCGTGGCGGCGGTTAGTGCGATCGCCATAATCCCGCTGAGTTGCTACGATCGCCTTCATCAAATCATAAATATCAGCGCGATCGACATAGCCAATTTCATCAGCTATACGGGGAAAGGTCTCCTCTTTGCGGTGAGTTCTACCCATACCGCCTCCTGCTAGGACGTTAAAGCCCTCCAATTCTCCCGCCGCATTAGTTATGACCACCAAACCCACATCTTGGGTATAAATATCAACAGAGTTATCTCCTGGGACTGTTACCGCACATTTGAATTTGCGCGGCATATAATGCTTGCCATAGATCGGCTCTTCCCCCTCATGGAAAATTGTGCCATTACCATTGCGATCGCGCGCCGCTTTGACTTCCGGGTTTTCCTCCGCACTAACTATTTTTTCTCCATCGAGCCAAATTTCATAATAAGCCCCAGTCTGAGGAGTCAGCAGATCCGCAATATAATTCGCGTAGGTTTTCGCATACTCATACTCAGGGCGATCGCAATAGGGAGCCGGAGGAGCCATCACATTCCGGTTCAAGTCTCCACAAGCACCCAGAGTCGATCCCATGCTCTTGATAATGCTAGAGAGAACCGTTTTCAGATTCTTTTTGAGAATCCCATGGAGTTGGAACCCTTGGCGGGTAGTTGTCCGCAGCGTCCCATTCCCGTATTCATCCGCTAGATGATCCAGAGTCTGATAAAGTTCAGGGGGGATAAACCCGCCTGGGCTGCGGGTTCGCAACATAAACTGATAATCTTTCTCTTGTCCCGGAACCCGATTATCTCGGTTATCCTGTTGGTAGGAGCCATGAAACTTGAGAATCTGAACCGCATCCTCTGTCAAATAGTTGCGATCGTTGAGCAGTTCAGTTGCTAAAGGCTCCCGCAGTTGATTACTGCGCTCTTTGATAGCTTCAAGTTTAGAGAGCTTTTGCGCTGATTTCGTAAATGTAGGGCTTGTCATAGTAAAGTGAAGTGCCAGTCAAAACAAAAAAACATCGAGGCTGAACCTGACTTAGCGTGAACTACCCCACCCTGCCTTTGGCGAGGATGGGGCTTCCTGATTCAACGGGAACTGCATCTAACAAAACCGATGTTTTGCCAGGTTGTCTTACACTCCCTCCCCAGGCAGTATCGCTGGTTCCCAACGACAATACTTGTACTGAGCATAGTCGAAGTATCCGCAAGGCTTCATTTCTGATATTTTGTGCCGCGTTGACATCTCGATCATGGCAAGTCCCACAATGTTGACATTGCCATTGACGAATATCTAACGACAAACTATCTACTCGGTTGAGGCAAACGTGGCAGGTTTTAGAGGATGCAAAGAAACGATCAACCTCAATATAGGTTTTTCCTTCCCACTCCGCTTTATATTTAAGCATTGTGGTAAACATTCCCCAGCCTACATCACTAATCGCCTTGGCTAGTTTGTGGTTTCGTACCATCCCTTTTACATTCAGATTCTCTACAGCAATAACTTGGTTTTCGTTGACTATCTGGCGGGATAGTTTGTGTAGAAAGTCCTCACGGCAACGGACAGTCTTGCTATAAACCTTAGCTACTTTTTGTTGGGCTTTAGTTCTATTCTGACTACCCTTTTGCTTGCGGGATAGTTTTTGTTGTTGGCGTTTAAGGTTACGGTGATGTTTGGCGAAATGACGGGGATTATCATACTTTGACCCATCACTGGTAATGGCGAAATGAGTCAATCCAACATCAATGCCAACTGCTTTACCTTCGGTAGACTGACTGGGAGTTTCTTTCCCATCATCCACCAATACCGAAGCATAGTATTGTCCATCAGAATTTTGGGAGACCGTCACAGTTTTGATTGTCCCTTCAAATTCTCGATGACGATGGCAGTAGACTAGCCCAATCTTCCCAGGTAGTTTGATATAGTCTCCCTCAAACTTAACGTTGGCGGGATAACTTAATGACTGCCGACCATGCTTTGACTTGAAACGGGGCAATTGCGCCCGCTTCTCAAAGAAGTTTTTGTAGGCAGTGGAAAGATTGAGAGCAACAACTTGCAAAGACTGGGAATAGGCATCCGTTAGCCAAGGGTATTCCTTTTTTAACCCTGGCAACAGACCCTGGATATATCCACGAGATAATCCTTTGCCTGTCTTGAGATATGTTTCTTGGCATAGGTTGAGTGCCAAATTCCAATACCAACGACAGCATCCAAACGCCTTGGCGAGAGACGCTTTTTGGTCGTCGGTTGGGTAGATGCGATACTTGTACCCCTTATACATTATCTTTATTTGCTGTTGCCGATAAAATTGTAGCTGATCATCCGAGGATTCGCTATCGCTCAGTTTGTTTATTGGTTGCTATTCATCCCCTCCCTGCAAGCGAGGAAGGGGAATTCCGCAACATTTTTTAAATTCCAAGCCACACCCAATTGTGTTTAAACACCGATAGTCTGAACCTGAACGTCTCGCACCTAGCAAAATGATCGTACCACGATTATGCTAGAGATTGTCCTCCATCAGATCAGATTTGGTCAAAACTTTTTATGGCAGATTCTCTAATGTACCAGGAAGATCACTTTGTTGTCTTGGAGCCTAACCAACCTGAGCAACTTATGACTGTCGCCGAACTTACAGACAAGTTACAGGCTATTCTAGCCCAACTACAAGATGATCTCCCCCGTGAACTCCAAAAGTTTCCCACACCCTCACAGCAAGCCCAATATCTTATCAATACCTGCTGTGATCTTGATTTAGGACCCGGAAAATATCTACAGTGGTATGCAGTACGTTTAGAAAAAGGCAATCCCGAATAGGTAGCATATACACCAGCACCCTCCCAAGCTATGGGATTTCAACCTTAACCCCAAATTTGCCACTCAATTAGCTTTCCGTGTCAGCAATCATGATTAAATCCACGCAATCAGTGTCTGGTTGAGTCACCTGTACCCGCAAATTCGGACCAAAAAATTGAGCAATTTTGGTTTGCTTTTCTTCCCAAACCGATAGAGGCACAAAAGGCGAGTAAAATTCTAAAATTAACGCATAACTGCCATCAACTACCCCTTCCCGCAAGGCTTGGAGCTGTGGATGTTCATCATCATTCCCTCCTAGTTTCAGGCGTTCGATCGCATCAATGAGGTGAGCCGATTGGCCATAACGATAGCGGGTAACATCCGATCGCACTTGATTTTGAGTAGGGGTCGCCTGTTGTTCCCGCTTGCTGAGGACTTCTGGCGTTGTCGGTTCAGAAAATGGTATAGGTTTAATTTCTGCCGCTTTCAGAGCCAGTCCTCCCAATAATAGGGGAATCCCATAAAAAAATCCCGCTAGATTTAGGGTAGCATAGTCAGCAAAATAGGCGACAAACCCCACCACAGTAATTAACCCACCCAGCACTAAACCCACTTGAGCTAGAGAAATTTTCCGAAACATCAGATTAACTAATTATAAATTGTTGGCATCAATCAATACTTTACCAAAAAATTGCCCGTCAACCCCAATCATTTACAGTTCCCCAGTCCCGTTTTTTTCACATCACCAGAACACAAAACTTGAGTTTGATGCTAGAATTATCGAAATCTAACTACCTAGGTGACAAGAGGATAATCCATGGATTCACAGAAGATCCGAGAGCGAGTTGCCTTAATTGAGAGCCAACGGGAAGCTCTACTCAAGTTATTGGAAAAACCTAATTTAGGGCCTTTGCGAATTGATGTAAATCAGGCTCTCGAGGAAATGGATGAGTTGCTAGAAGACTTCAAACGCACATTTCCAGAATCAGAAAATAATTAAGTTTCTGGTCATAGATTAGGGTTTGATACCGGCTCCAAATCCCAGCCATTATCTATATTTTACCGGGGCGAGGCGGAGTCAAATCATCAGGGATGTTTTGGCGGCGCAGTATGGTTTTATGCTCACCGCGAAAAGCATCCTTAATTAACGGCTCTATCCCCGCCCCTGTCTACAGTTGACTCACTTGAATTGTCTTGTGGTGCTACTACCTACGCAGTTGAATAGGCATCACTAAATAAGTCATTTTTAAACCTCCCAAAGGATTGATAATTACGGGAGTGCTGGCTGCATTTAACTGTATCTGAATTTCCGAACTATTTAACACCTTTAACCCATCCATTAAGTATTTGACATTAAAGGCAAGTTCCTTGGGTTCTTCACCGGAAATCTGAGCAGGCATTGACTCCAAAGCATTCCCGACATCAGCAGCTTCTACAGATAGGGAAATTTGTTGATTTACCTCATCAATGATACATTTAACAATATCATTTTTTTGGCTGGCTAAAACCCCAATCCGTTCTAAAGCCCCCAAAAGGGTCCGTCGTTCAACATTAACCTGGCTTAAAAACTTATTAGGTATTAACTGTTCATAAGCCGGATAAGCGCCCTCCAACTTACGAGAGTTCAAACGACGAGTTCCCACGTCAAAAACCACTTGGGTATCATCAAAACCTAAAGTCACCATGAGGGGGGTTGTGGCTTCTTCCTCGGTGGCGGTGCTATGTCGCCCTGAGTTAGCACTTACAATCATGCGTTCCACCTCCCGCAGGGCGCGTGCTGGGATAGTTATTTCCAGGTCTTCTTGTTCTTCACTATTGGGGTCTCGGACATTTTCCACCTTGACCACTGCGAGTCTATGACCGTCGGTGGAAGCAAAACAGAGGGTATCTTTTCCGACTTTGAGATTAACACCAGCTAGGACTTGCTTAGTTTCATCAGGACTGGTAGCAAAGAGAGTTCCCTTTAAGCCTTCCAATAGACTATCAGCCGCTAGTTGAATGCTATGTTCACCTTGGACGGAGGGTAACTCTGGATACTCTTCAGCCACCATTCCCCGGACTTGATAGCGTCCTGAACTGGAAGTTAGAGTAACGACAGCTTCGGTGTCTTCATCATTGACCTCAATATCGCCCCCAGGTAAACGGGAGACAATATCATTGAGCAATTTAGCAGGTAAGGTTAAAACTCCCCCCTGCTGAACCTGAGCCGGAAAACTGGCGTTAATTCCCATACTCAAGTCAAAGGCGGTTAGACTCAATTGTTGAGTGTCCGCATCAGCTTTCACCAAAATGTTAGACAAAATCGGGTGACTGGGACGCGACGGAATGGCTCTCGAAACTAAGGATAGATTAGAACTGAGTTGTTCCTGTTCTACAATTAACCGCATTTCAGGTATTTAGCAAGGGGACTGAATCTAATATTATATCTCTGATGGCGGCGTGGCGATCGCCTAAGTTCTGATAAGTTCTGAACCTAGGTGTTGAACCTAATTGTTTAGGGGGTGGCGAGCCAGTGTGGAAATTGTGGAAATTAGGCTTAAATTTGCATCTGGTTCAGGGTTCCATCCTATGAGTATCTGTGGAAAAACTGTGGAAAATCCATCAAATCGATAGGGATTTGGTCCGGTTCAATCCCCTGTGAATCTTAGTATTTGGCAACAATAGGCAAGTTATCCACAACATTTTCCACAGGGTATGCTTGAGGCTGAAAATGGGAGAAGGCTAGTTCCTCCCCTACGGGCGAGAATATCAATAAACCATGGGTACAGTTCCGAACCCGCCCCCAGATTATGGTTTTTTAGCTGTCTCCCGGAGTCGGAGGGAGTCAGAGGGGCTTTAATGTGTATGGGAATTGACGCCAGGTCTGTTCCCAAAGGGCGGCATATTAAGCAATTTTGCATTTAATTAACATATAAATAAATAGGCTATAATTGCGGAATTTTTGGGGGATATTTTTAATATAAATTAACGGAATTTTTCTGAATGTTAGATGAGGAATTAGAGTCATAGTTAGGCAAATATTAAAACCATGGCGATAGGGGAATTAATAAGAATTGTAAAATATGGGAGTTTTGGTTGTGGGTGGGGGGGTATACTGGAAACCGCCAGCAGCCGAAGAATAACGATCGCCTATGGGCTGTATTGGCTTGTTCAAATACTACCGGGTATTTGACGGGAGTTGACAGGGTAGCGATCGCATCATTAGAAAGCCAATATGCCCAACCAACGTTTGCTGGGAATTGAAGATATCAGGGGTCTGACCGGACCGGAGAAAATCGCGGATTTATTCCGGCGGTTGGGATACGATACCTGCTGCGAAGAATTTGATCCCGAAGATGTGGACCTGAGCGATCGCCATGCTGAGGCGGTTGATAGGGCTTACTTAATCGCCCAACAGGAAAACGGCGACCCGGATTTTAAGGTGATCCTGTTCCAACTACGCGGGGGCGAGTGGGAAACACCTAGCACGGCGAGTGGCCGCATGAAGGCGATCGCTAACCAGTTAGGACAGCAAAGCACGGAATTTCTGTTGATGGCTACCAAGGATTATAACCAATTGATGTTGGTGAACCCCCGCAAAGCCTTCGACGAGAACAAAAACATCAAGGGCAACATTCGCAAACTACTCATCGATCGCACTAACCCCACCGCCTACGATCGCGATCGCCTGGAAGCCTTGGCTGTTAAGGGTAAATCCCCCTCCCAACTGTACCAAGCACACTGCGAAGCCTTCGATGTGGAACAACTGACCAAGAGCTTCTACAGGGGCTATCGTGACCTATTCGAGCGGGTGAAAGCGGTGGTGATGGAATATAACCCCCACCCCTATTTTCAGGACGGAGACAGGCTGCACCAGTTCTCTCAGCGACTGTTGGGGCGGCTGATGTTCCTGTATTTCCTCCAGAAAAAAGAGTTTCTGGCAGGCGATCGCCAGTTTTTGACCCACCAATACCGGAAAAACGGTTTTCAGTCGGAGGACTGCGACTACTACCAGGATATCCTCGAACCCCTGTTTTTTGACACCCTGAACCGCCAACGACCCGACTGCGAATCCCCCTGGGGGAAAATTCCTTACCTCAACGGGGGGCTGTTTGAGCGCGACTACGGCGAGGGTATACGCGATGCGGCTGGACGAGAAACACCGGAGGCGGTGAGACTTCCTAACTCGATATTTGACCCCGCAGATACGGACAGCATCCTGAGTTATTTCAACGGCTACAACTTCACCGTTGCGGAAAATGTGGCGGGGGATGAGGACGTGGCGGTTGACCCGGAAATGTTGGGGAAGGTGTTTGAGAATATGTTGGAAGTGGAAGAACGCGGCAAGTCGGGAACGTTCTACACTCCCAGAGGTATTGTCCAGTTCATGTGTTCGGAGGTGTTATGCCGCTATCTGGCGGATGAAACGGGCATGGAGTTGGAAACTGTGGGAAAATTGATCGACTATGACCCGAACTTAACCGACTCTGATTTTAATCAATTGATGAGTTCCCAACAGGTGCGATCGCTCAAGAAAGCACTGGATAATATTAAGGTACTTGACCCGGCTGTAGGTTCGGGTGCGTTTCCCCTGGGGATGCTGCAAATTATGGTGAACGTGAGACAGGCGATCGCCCGGCGGGAAGGGATGACGGTGAAGCGCGGCAGCCTGACCATTAGCCAGTGGAAGCGCGACATGATCGCTAACAACCTCTATGGGGTGGATATCAAACCAGAGGCGATCGAAATCGCGAAGTTGCGAATGTGGTTGTCGCTGGTGGTGGATATTCCCGGCATCGAAGATGTGGAACCTCTGCCTAACCTTGACTATAAACTAATGTGTGGGAATAGTTTAATTTCTACGATTCATGGTGAACAATTAATCCCAGATCCCACCAAAGACCAACAGGGAACGTTGGCAGTTACTCCCATTCAGATGGTAATTAAACCTTTACTGGCATTGCAAAAACAATACTTTGATGCTCAAACGGAGGAACGCTACCAACTCAGAAAGCAGATTTTGGAAGCTGAGATGAATGTGTTTAGGGTGGCTGTCCAAGACCGGATTCAATACCTACAAGGTCAGTTAAAAGAATGCGATCGCAAAATTCAAAGCCTCAAAAAACCCACTAAAATCCTCTTGGATAAACGAGATAACATTACCGATAAATTAACCAACCTAACTAATTTTTGGGAGGAGGTGAACTCCGGGAAAATCTCTCTTAATTTCTTCCAGTATCACCTGCACTTTCGAGATGTTTTTGATGAAAAAGGTGGCTTTGATGTGGTCATCGGCAATCCGCCTTATGTGAGACAAGAGGCTATTAAAGAGTTGAAACCAGCATTAAAAGCAGAATATGAGTGTTATACAGGGGTGGCTGATTTATACGTTTATTTCTATGAGCGAGGCTTGAGTTTACTCAAATCAGGAGGGCATTTAACTTACATCTCGTCTAATAAATACTTCCGGGCTGGGTATGGTGAGAAACTCCGCAAATTCTTGGGGGAAAAGGCTAAGGTTGATGTGCTGATTGATTTCGGGGATGCTTCTGTATTTGAGGCGATCGCTTATCCTAGCATTATCCTGCTCAACAAGGCAAAACCAGACAACCATCAAGCGCGGGTCTTTAATTGGGAAATCGGACAGTCAATTGATGAGTTTGCTGCGGTGTTTAAAAAACAGAATTTTCTGCTTCTTCAGAAGGAGTTAACGGCTGATGGTTGGCGGTTAGAATCTCCTGCTACATTGCGGTTATTGGATAAGCTGCGGGCTGCTGGTACTCCTTTGGGTGAGTATGTTAATGGTCGGTTTTATTACGGGATTAAAACAGGCTATAATGAGGCGTTTGTTGTTGACAGAGAAACACGGGACAGGTTGATTGCTGAACATCCATCTTCTCAAGAGGTATTAAAACCTTTTTTGCGGGGAAGGGATGTTAAACGGTGGTGTGTTGATTGGGCTGAACAATATTTAATTAAAATTGAATCATCGGAAAATAAAAAACATCCCTGGAGTGATGCGAAAACTGAGAAAGAAGCAGAAAAGATTTTTGCTAAAACCTATCCAGCTATTTATTTTAAGTTGGAATGCTATAGGGATAGATTGATTAAGAGATGCGATCAGGGTAAGTATTTCTGGGAATTAAGAAGTTGTGCTTATTGGCAGGAGTTTAAACAGCCTAAAATTATTTTGAGACAAATTATGGATAAAGCAACTTTTGCTTTGGATATCGAAAACTTTTATTTTAATGACACACTCTTTATGATTCCCATTAACAATAAAGTAATTGTAGCGATATTAAATTCATCTATAGTTTGGTGGTTTTTAATTAATATTTGTAATGATTTACAAAATGGCTTTTTACGCGCTTATAAAGAGCAACTTAAACAAGTTCCCATACCTTCTGTACATGAATCAGATTATCTAGCCATAGAAAGATTAGTCCAAAAATGTCTGGATGCGAAAGGTGTGGGAGTTGAGGAGTGGGAAGCGGAAATAGACGATCGCGTTGCTGACCTGTACGGGTTGACGGCTGAGGAAATGAGGATTATTAGGGGAGATTAAACTTGTGAAAAGAGACATGGATCTAATCAGGAAAATAGTTTTGCGGTTAGGAGAATCACCCAATGGGTTGACACCAGGAAACCCGAAGATGGAAGCCTATAAAGACTCAGGATAAAGCCGGTGCTGTTACGGGGGAAGTTGGGACTCAATTGCTGGGGAGTTTGATTAAAAAAGCAGTAGGGCTTTGAAAGGTCTTCGAGGTGTTTTTTTGAGAGAAAATTGGTAAGCTGATTTGGTGTTGTAAATTCCCGGTTGAGAGGATAGCCAGCAGCCCAAAATCAGGTCAATCATCAAATCTAATTAATGGGGTCATGCTAATTACCGACGACTATATCGATAACTCGACTAAAACCCTGAAAACCATCCTTAAACAACTGATTGAAAACGAAGAACAACGGGTTTTGGATATCGCGACCGGATTTTTCCGTATTGAGGCGTGGGTGCATTTGGAAGAAGCAATGAACCATCTGGAATCGCTGCGGTTGCTGATTGGACGTGACCCGGCTATCCGACCAGCAGAGAGCGATCGCATTGACCTGGTTAAATACTTCCAAGAAGAAACCCGACGACAACTCGAACAGTGGGAATATAACCTGAAATACAAGCAGCAAATCGACCGGGCGATCGCTTTTTTCCAGCAAGACCATATCCACGTCCGGCTGTTTGGAGTGGAGGGAAAAAAATCGCAATTTCTGCACGCCAAAGCCTACATCTTCGACAATTATAGCATCGTCGGTTCCAGCAACCTCACCCCGGCGGGATTGGAAGGAAACACGGAACTTAATGTCATCAATAAAAACACGGTGATCGCCCGCGACCTGCGAGTTAACTGGTTCGAGAAGTTTTGGGAGGACCCCAGCGTTGACCTGGACTACAAACAGAAGCTCATAGAAGCCCTCAACGCCTCCAAATTTGGCAGCAAGCCTTACACCCCCTACCAGGTATTTTTAAAAGCCCTTTGGGAACTGTTTAAAGACGATTCCATGGTAGCCGAAGGCGATCGCACTAGCCTAGATTTAGCCAGCTTTCAACATGAAGGTTTCGAGCGGGCGATCGCCCTAATTGAACGGCACAATGGCTGTATGGTGGCTGATGCTGTGGGGTTGGGTAAAACCTACATCAGCTTGCGGGTGATAGACTACTACCTAACCAAACTCCGACGACCTGGCCACGTTCCGCGATCGTTGGTGCTGTGTCCGGCGCAATTGCGAGATTTGGTGTGGAAGAAGAAGCTAGACGAGTATGGATTGAAAGCCGATGTCATCTCCCACGAAGAAATGGGACAAAAGGGCTTTGATTATGCTAAATATAACCGTTATGACCTGGTAGTGGTGGATGAGTCCCACCGCTTCCGCAACAGCGCCACCCAGCGCTACGAAACCCTGAGAAAACTACTCAGCAGCGGGAATCGAGAAAAGCGCGTCCTGTTGTTGACAGCAACCCCCATCAATAACACGATGTTCGACCTGTACCACCAGCTTCTACTCATCACCCGTGGGAATGACAATTACTACCAGGACTGGGGTATCAAAAACCTGCAAAAGCACTTTGGGGCGTTGGTGAAGGGGAAGGCGGAAATCACCGAATTGCTGATGCAAACCATGGTCCGACGCAGCCGCCAGGACGTGAAAAAACGACAGGATGCTGGAGAGCAGATCTTCATCGCCGGAAAACAGATCCACTTCCCCCAACGACAATTGGAGAAATTTACCTACAATTTCGAGGCGAGTTTCCAGGGTCTATACGCTGATATTGGCGATCGCGTGGATGGTCTGAACCTCGCACCCTACAACAGCAAAGAATTTAAACGCAGCGCCAACCAGAAAGACCAGAAGGAAGTCAAATGTAATCGGGCCCTGGTGATGCTGCAAAAGGCTTTGTACTTGAAGCGCTTTGAAAGTTCCCTGGTAGCTTTCGAGAAATCTATCAAAAATCAAGCCAGCTTTCAGCAAGCCTTCTTCGACATTCTCGCCCACCAAGGGAAGTTACTCGATAGCAAAAACTTCCGCAAATATATCCTTTCGGCTCAAGTGGAAGATGACGGGGAAACCTCACTGGTGGAAATGCTGGGACGACTGGAAGATATCGACTCGGGCGACTACGACATCCCCCAACTGACAGAACAGATAGAAACGGACATCCACACCCTCAAGGATATCTTGAACACCCTAGAACAGATCCGGCAGTTTCCACAGGACCAGAAAAGCGATCGCAAGCTAATGGCGTTCCAGGATTTGCTACTGACCCTCCGAGGTCAAAAAATCCTGGTGTTTAGCTACTTTGAAGATACGGCCCAATACATCTACGAGGCACTGACAGGGGACGCACAATGGCGGGAAGCTATGGGTAATCCCAAGCTGGAAATGATTACCGGGTCAACATCAGGGCGGCGGCGGGAATTGATAGTTAAACACTTCGCGCCTAAATCTAACTGCGAATCGGACCAAGAACAAGAGGCGATCGCTCTTGACCCCATCGACATCCTGATCAGCACCGATGTGCTTTCGGAAGGTCAAAACCTCCAAGATGCGGGGATTCTGGTTAACTATGACCTGCACTGGAACCCGGTGAGGATGATTCAACGGGCGGGGCGAATTGACCGATTAGGGACGGACTACGAGACGCTCTACATCTACAACTGTTTCCCCGAAGAAGGGTTAGAAAGGCTACTGGGTTTGGTGGAACGCCTACAACAGCGCATCGCTGAAATCGACAACAGCGTGGGGTTAGATGCCAGTGTCCTGGGGGAGGAAATCTCGAATAAATCCCTGGAGGAATTGCGACGGTTGAAAGATGCTGATAGCGAGGAGGAAAAGGCGGAAATTCTGGCGGAACTGGAACTGGCATCAGATTTGGTCTCCCTGGACGAGATGCGCCTACCGCTGCTTAAATTCATCCAAGAACAGGACTTGGGGAAAATCGAAGATATACCCATGGGGATTCACAGCACCCGCTATTTCAACATCCCTCACCGGAATTTTTCGGAGGGGGGGATTTTTTTGGCTTTTAAAGCCCGCGATCGCTATTTTTGGCATTGCTACCCGCGCCAAGGAGGGGCGATCGTTACTGATATGAGCCACCTGGTGGCGGACAAGGGCAAAATCTTCGACTGGATCAGATGCGAGTGGTCTGACCCGGAACTGTTGCCGCCCGCGCCCTTCGACAATGCTATTTTTTACGTCCTGGAAAGGGCGACGAAAAACCTGCTAGAATCTCTAAAACGCGATCGGGTGGGGAATCGATTTAAACCGCGACTTTCGGGAAATCTCCACAAAATTAAAGAAGTTCTCAGCCAGCCACAACTGTGGGAAAAATGGGAACCTGAAGAACTTGACATCAAAAATCAGGTTTTGAGGGTCATCGGAACTCAGCGGGAATTGCAACGTACCTACAAAAAGGATATCGACTCGATCTGGAATCGATACAAGCACAGTGATGAGGTTTTGGCAATGGTGACAGAACTCGACGAACTGTTCTGCGAAAACGAACTCTATGACGGTCTAAACGCCGACCAGGAGGGTTTACAATCCCAAATCCGCGAAATTACCGAGGAGGATTTACAACTGATTTGCTACGAGTGGTTCTACCCGACTTAACGACTGTTTAAATTAATGCGATCGCTTAACTGTTGGAGAATCTGATGCAGTTCTGAATCGCGATCGCGGCGTTTGGTAATCTTTTCACAGCCATACATAACCGTTGTATGATCTTTGCCTCCAAACACTTCCCCAATCTTAGGTAAACTCAGATCCGTATGCTGTCGCATCAAATACATCCCCACCTGACGAGCTAAACTAATTTCTCGGCGGCGAGAATGACCTTTTAAATCCTCCACCGATACCTTAAACTTCTCCGCGACAGCTTGAATAACAATTTCTGGGGATGACTCAGACCTCTGTTCTTTCGGGGTTAAAACCGCCGCAATATTCTCCACAGTCATGGGAAGACTGGAAATAGAAATATAAGCCACCGCCCGAATTAACGCCCCTTCTAACTCCCGAATATTCGAGGTGTAGTTAGTCGCAATATACTCAATCACCGCTGGGGGGAGTCGCATATTTTCATACTCAGCCTTTTTCTGAAGAATAGCCATCCGGGTCTCTAAATCAGGGGGTTGAATATCCGCTACTAACCCCATGGAAAACCGAGAACATAGGCGATCCTGCAATCCGGAAATTTTCGTCGGTGGGCGATCGGAAGCTAAGACAATTTGTTTCCCCGCCTCATGGAGAGTGTTAAAAGTATGGAAAAACTCTTCCTGGGTGTACTCCTTCCCCTCAATAAACTGGATATCATCCACTAACAAGACATCAGCGGCTCGGTAATGGTCGCGAAAACTCTGCATACTGTCGCGGCGGATCGCGGTAATTAAATCATTAGTAAACTTTTCTGTAGACACATAAAAAACACGAGCTAATGGATTAATTTCTAGGCGGTAATGACCGATCGCCTGCATTAAATGAGTTTTACCCAAACCCACCCCCCCACAGAGAAACAAAGGGTTAAACTCACGTCCGGGAGACTCCGCTACCGCCAGAGACGCAGCATGAGCCAAACGACTCCCCGCCCCCACCACAAACTGGGAAAACATATATTTAGAATTAAGATGAGGGGGTTTATGGACGGTGGGGACTACTTCCCCTACGGTATCTAACCCACTCGATGACACCCTAGGATTGTGATGGTCGATGGTAACTAATTCTCCGGTTCCGGTGGTGATACAAATTTCCAGGCGATCGCCTAAAATATCTTGCACGACATCTGCGATGATCTCCCGATAGTGCTTTTGTAACCAATTACAGGCGAAGGGGTTAGCTGTGCTAATTACTAGACAATGGTTTTCTAGGCTAGTGGCGATCGCCGTTTTAATCCAGGTGTTGTATGTGGGCTCCCCAAGCTGTAGCTGGAGACGTTCGAGAACTTGATTCCATAACTGTTCAACAGAAATATCCACGGCTTACCAAAATTAAAGATTTGCTCCGGCGATTCTGCCAGAGCTGGCAAAAATCATGTTAGATTGGGACAAAGTGCCTGATCATGACGGGAAGTTGGTATCAGATGCTAACCCCGCACAGCCCCCTACTAAATTATATTTGAGTCATTATGACTGATACCACTAGAAAAGGCTTTTGGAAACACCCTATTATCTATTTTCTGTTTTTGCTGATTGGCGGGACCGGAGCGATAATGGGCGATCGCTGGCTACAGACCCAATTGGGCAACAATGTTAATCCTAATGGCGAAACAGTTTCTCAGGTCGGTTCCCCAGATCGGACTGATATGGGTATCCCAGAAACTAGATCCCAACCGAGACTGAACGCCCCTAATTGGTTTAATCACCCCTTTAATCCCTCCTCAGACCGAGCCTCTAACTTTATTGTAGAAGCAGTCGATAAGGTGGGTCCGGCGGTCGTGAGAATTAATGCTTCTCGGCGGGTCAGTCGCGATCGTTTCGAGAATTCTCTCCCTAGGGACTTTTTTAATCCTCCTAGGGGTATGCGTCCCCCTGGCGATCGCTTTGAGGAAGGGACTGGCTCTGGGTTTATTTTATCTCCTGATGGTCACATTCTCACCAATAGCCATGTCGTCGAAGGCACTGATACCGTGCAAGTTATACTAAAAGATGGTCGCCGCTATGATGGTCGGGTGTTGGGTACTGATTCGGTCACAGATGTAGCCGTTATTAAAATTGACGCGACCGATTTACCCATTGTCACTATCGGAAATTCTGAAACACTCTCCCCCGGAGAATGGGCGATCGCCATTGGAAACCCCCTCGGACTTGATAACTCCGTAACCGTCGGAATTATTAGCGCTACAGGACGTTCTAGCACTGATGTGGGTGTTCCTGACAAGCGCATTGGATTCATCCAAACTGATGCTGCTATTAACCCTGGTAATTCTGGCGGTCCCCTGCTGAATGCTAAGGGAGAGGTCATTGGGATGAATACAGCCATCATCAGCGGCGCTCAGGGGTTGGGATTTGCGATTCCCATTAATCATGCTCAACAAATTGCTCAACAGTTAATCACTTCCGGTCGCGCTGAACACGCCTATTTGGGAATTGAAATGGTCACTCTCACCGAAAGATTCCGCCAAGAACTCCAAAATACCCAAGGTTTGCCATTTGCTATTCCTGACACTGATGGGGTATTAATTGTTAATGTCGTGTCTGGCTCCCCTGCTGACCTAGCGGGACTGCAAGCGGGAGATGTGATTCTCAATCTTGACCAACAAACTATTAAAACATCTGAAAGAGTGCAGCAAATTGTACAAAGTAAGACTGTAGGGAGTATACTACAGATTGAGGTGAATCGCAACGGAAGTTCCCGGATCTTGCAAGTGAAAACGGGGAACTTGCCATCTCAAACAACTGGCTAAACGGTTCTACCTCGGTTTGTGAATTTGGGAGACACTACTATGGCAGATATACTCGCGGTTACTCAGTTAGGCGACCCGGTGCTGCGTGACCATGCTCAACCTGTTGCTAATATATGGGAACCACGCATTCAATCTCTGATTGATGATTTAATGGCAACCGTGATTGAAAAAAATGGCGTGGGTATTGCTGCGCCACAGGTGGGATATAGCGATCGTATCTTAGTCATCGCTTCCCGTCCTAGTATCCGCTATCCAGCAGCACCCGAAATGGAACCCACTGCTATGATTAATCCGAAAATCATCGGTAAATCTGATGAAATGGTGGCTGACTGGGAAGGTTGTTTGAGTGTTCCGGGAATTCGGGGAATTGTGAACCGTTATCAGGCGATCGAAGTTGAATATACCAGCCGAGACGGTCATCTTGAACACCGAGAACTAACTGGGTTTGTCGCTCGTATTTTTCAGCATGAATATGACCACTTAGAAGGGATCATATTTTTGGATAGGGTAGCAGATTCCCATAGCATGATGACAGAAGACGAATATCAGAAACGCATTGTTTTTCAAAGCTAAATTTAGTTCAAGGAGAAGCGAATATGTCAGTCAACATTAAAAAAGGTGAACGGATTAATCTCGCCAAAGAGTCCCCCGGACTGGAAAAAGTCGGAATGGGTTTAGGATGGGATATCAACGCTACTGATACCGGGGTGGATTTTGATTTAGATGCTTCCGTGTTTATGTTAGCCAGCAATGGCAAAATCCCCCAAGATGAATACTTTGTATTTTACAATAATTTGAATTCCCCAGATGGCTCAGTGCGCCATTTAGGAGATAATCGCACCGGGTCGGGAAGTGGTGATGACGAGGTTGTGGAAATTGATCTAACTCAGGTTAATTCTGCTATTGAAGAATTGATTTTTGTAGTGACCATTCATGATGCTGACCAACGGCGACAAAATTTCGGTCAAGTCCGCAATTCCTATATCCGTATTTATGACCAGCAAACTAATACCGAGATTGCTAAGTATGACCTAGAAGAAGACTTTTCTCGGGAAACCGCCGTCGAATTTGGCAGGTTATATAATAAAAATGGTGAATGGCGATTTCATGCAGTTGGACAGGGATATAATGAGGGATTGCAAAGTTTCGTAGATAAATACGTTTAAATTCCGTCATCAAAACTTGGAGATTTAACCATGGGTATTAACCTGAAAAAAGGACAAAGTATTGTCCTTGATAAAAGTAAATATGACCTATCTAATGTGATGATGGGTTTGGGATGGGATGTAGCAGAATCTAAGGGTTTTTTGGGTAATTTATTCGGAGGAGGTGCTGATTTTGATTTAGATGCTTATGCTATCTTACTCTCGGATAGTAACAAAATCGGCAATTATAAAGATGATGTGATTTATTATGGTCATTTAAAGTCTAGTGATGGCACAATTTACCATTCTGGAGACAACTTAACTGGGGAGGGAGAAGGGGATGATGAGTGTATTTTTATGCGTTTAAATTCCATCGCAGATAGGTACAGCCGCATTATTCTTGGGGTAAGTATTTACCAAGCTAAAACTCGCCAACAGCATTTTGGTCAGGTAGAAAATGCTTTTGTCAGGGTCGTAGATGCTAGGGGTGAAGAAATGGCTTTATATAACCTCTCAGCAGACCCTTCATACGACCAAAAAATTTCTATGTTGATGGGGGAACTTTACCGAGACAATGATAAATGGAAATTTACGGCTTTGGGTACTCCCCTCAATCAAGATTTAAGTGGGGTTGTTAAACACTTCATGTAGACCGATTCTCACCCTACACCAAAGCCTCAATTCTAGGAAACTCTAAGGGAGGGGAAAACGGTAAATTGAGACAATTAGGTAATCCTATTGATAGCGGAGTTGTTCCCAGCAACGATTCAAGTAAATTCTAGCGACCCTATCATCAGGATTTTCAGATAAACAATCCTGAAATCCCTGTTTAGCTTCTGAGGTATGGTTGAGATAATAACGGAATAGGGAACGCTCAAATAATACCTTAGTTGCTAACTTTTTGGCGTGTAATTCTGGGGGGTCAGCATCAAAGAACTCGTAAACTGTTACCGCATCAGTTTTCCCCTTCACTTTCACTCTGTCAATAATCCTAAAGGCGTATTGATTAGGGTCATCTAATCCCATTAAGGTTTGGTGGGTAATTAGCAAGGAGACGCTGTAATTTTTGGTGAGACTCTCAATGCGAGCCGCCAAATTAACCGCATCTCCAATAACGGTGCTATCCATGCGATTGCGACCACCAACAGTTCCCAGCATGAGGGTTCCTGTATGAATACCTACGCCAATGCGGATAGGTCGCCTTCCGGGTCTACTACGGGTCAAATTATACTCACTTAATTGTTTGAGCATAGCAATTCCCGCCTGAACTGCGTGGTCTGGTTTTTCACCAAATAAAGCCATAATTCCATCGCCAATATATTTATCAATGAAACCATAGTTATCTACAATTTCTGGTTCCATACGGCTTAAAAAAGCATTGATAAACTTAAAACTATCCTCTGGTGTCATACCCTCGGATAAACTGGTAAAGTCTCGGATATCAGAAAATAAAATTGACATTTCTTTCTGAACAGCAGTTCCTAGTTTAACTTCGACTAAACTTTCATAACCTAAGCAGGAAAGAAACTGATGGGGTACAAACCGACCCGCAGCGTCTGTCATTTCAAATTCAGCATCTAAGGCTTTATCTAAATTGCGATTTAATTCGGAGAGTTCATTTAATAACTCTAATCGCTCTTTTTCGGCGATTTTGCGTGAGGTGATATCTTCTAATAGTCCCTCATAGTAGAGTAAATCACCTGCTTTATTTCGGACGGCTCTGGCGGTTTCAGAAATCCAGATTTTGCTACCATCTTTCCGATAAAACTGACATTCAAAGTTAGAGACTTCTCCGTTTTCTCTGATTAATGTTTCAAAGGTTTGGCGGTCGTCGGGATTGACATATATTTGCTGGGAAATATCATCACAACTGTTGATGATATCCTCTGGAGAATGATAACCCAATATCCTAGCCATGGCGGGATTTGCACGCAGATATTTACCATCTATGGTACTCTGAAATAAGCCATCTAAGGCATTTTCAAAAATGCTGCGATATCGTTCCTCAGCTTCTCGGAGAGCGATTTCCCGTTGTTGTTGTTCGGTAATATCTTGAAAGGCAATAATTGCATAGATTAAATCACCTTCTGCGTTATAGTAGGGAGTTACCCAACTTTCTATAGGGATTAATTTATCGCCTTGATTAATTTCCAGAAAATTAGCGATCGCCTTTTTTTCTTGATGGATATCAACCGCATTGGTACTGTCTACAGAACCATCTACAAATGGCTGTAGCATGGGTAAAAAAGCATCACAAATATCACCGATTTTAAGCTGTTTATTAAGTAATTGTTTGGCTTGTTGATTGATATATTGTAACTTCCCCAAACTATCAACTACAGCCACACCAACTGGCATTCCTTCCAAAAATTGAGTCATGCGTCGTTCACCTTCCCGAATTTTCGAGTAAAGTCGAGCATTACCAATAGAAATAGCAGCTTGAGAAAATAAAACATTGAGAATTTGTAATCTTTCTGAGGTAAAAGCACCGGAAATTAAATTATTTTCTAGATATAAAATACCCACCAAATTGCCGCGATGATAAATCGGCATACACAACAGAGATAATAGTTTATTCTGCTGTAAATATTCATCCTCTGGCGGCTTCATAAAATCACGGCTAACATTATCAAAAATGACAGGGTTTGCTGTAGACATTACCAACTCTATAATCCCCTTAGACAATTGTTGACTACTGGTGATAGGGATAGATTCTAACACTGATATAACTTGAATTTTGCCGGGATTTGTATGGGTAGAGTTTGATGTAGATATCATATCACAAATGGCTACACCTTCTATAGCCAAATTGGATAAGCGATCGCCTAAAATAATACAACACTTTTGCGCGCCCGCAGTCTCTAATAGCACTTGCATTAACTTAGACAATAGCTGTTTTAAATCGATTTCTCCAGACAATGCTTGGGAAGCTCTAATGGTAGTAGACAAATCCAAAACATCTGCACCGGTACTACTAGAAATAATGGTTTCTGTAGCTCCTAAATACTGTGATTTATGGCGAGTAAGAAGAGGTTTTAACAGTTGAAAATAACCTGATTCTAGCAGTTTTATTTTAGCGGATGCTTGCCAATTTGCATAACCATAATAGGCATCAATTAAATAAGTCCGAGCAATTTTGTGGCGTTCCCAGTCTAAATAAAACAGTGCGGCTAGTTCATTGGCTACTGCTAACTCGCGGTTATGACCATTTTGATGAGCTAATTCCACGGCGCGGTCATAGGCTTCGATCGCCTCAATACGGTCTCCTAAAACTCGATATTTTTCAGCTTCTACCAACTCCCATAAATGCCTAAAGTTTTGAGGTGCGGATACACAAAAAGATTGCAGAATATCCTGATTATTCCTAACGGTTTCCCAAACTTCTGGCGGTGGGGGATGAATGGCTAATTGAACTAAGGAATCATAGGCATAAAATAGGACTTTTGACACCACACAAATTACGTTATTGACATGATTTCTGGCTAATTGTGCATACTCCCAACCCCTAGGAAAGTCTCTCAAAATATAGGCAACCATTAAGCGATCGAGATAATCATTAAAGGTTAATATGTCTTCTGATGAGTTCGCCAACCACTCTTCTACAGTCAAAGTACCCTGGAGGGTATTAATGGCTGGAGTAGGACTCAAAGAACCTAATTCAACTCCGGTTAAATAAGCCAAGGGGGGTAACTGTTCAGGAGGTAAACAAGAACGCCAATTAGCTAGGGACTCGCGGCGAGGTATAATCCCTTGATTAACCCATTGTAACACCCGGTATTTTAAGGGTATAAAATCTAACTTAGGCAGCCATTTCAAGGCTAATTTACCATAAGTATATCCCCTATCTACATCTCCTGATTCTGTCAAGATTAAACCTGTAGCAGCGTAGGCTACAGCCAGGCGATCGCTTATTCCCAAATCCACTGATAAGTTGAGCATTTCCAAGCCAATAAGCCGCGCCATTTGGGGATAATAACGGCGACTGGCTTCCCAAATTAATGACAGTAAATGTACTGCAAAGCGCCGGGGATTATCGGCTTGATTATCATTAAATAATCCCCCATAATTATCAGACTCAACCGGAGATAAATCAGATAAATCACTCAATTTATCCAGCGCTTGTTGTAATCTCTCCTCACTTGGATAAAGGGGAATTTCTACCCCCAACTGTGTACATAAATTAATGGTATTAATAATCGGTGTCTGGGATTCATTTTTATCAAGGTCTATCAATATTTTTAATTCCCAGGCTTTTACCTGATCAGCCAGAGTTTGAGCTTCCGCCAAAATGCGATCGCACCATTGACTCATCTGTTCCTCATTACCCACTAAATAAGCCACCCGTGCTGCTTCGGTATAAAGTGCTAAAGTGAGTTCATATTGTCTTGTCCATCCCTCCACACCAATTACACCGATACCTACGATCAGATATCCGATCGCTTGAGGGTAATTGTGCTGATTTACAGCTAAAAATCCAGCCGTTAAATTGAGTTCTGCTAACTTATCCTTTTCCGACTGTTCCCCAATTAAATCTACACCTAAATTTAGCTGATTGACTACCATAAAATGTAATATTTTACCCTGACCATCAAAGGGTTTTTCTGTCAGATATGGGTAAAGCCGTCTGCCTAATTCTAGGTGAATAGCACCTCGTTGATTAGGGAGAATTTGGTGATAAGCAGCAGCGCGGATACTAGGGTTAACAAAACTATAGCAGTTTGCCGTTACTAACTCAATTAAATTAGCGGCGATCGCCTCAGTCAAAAGCGCTCCCATTTGAGCTGGTGAGACCTGAGAAGCCCTCAATAAAATATCCCAGGCGAATTCATTCCCCAAACAAGCAGCCTGCTGTAATAGCCGTTGAGTTAAGGGATTTAACCGTTGCAATTTTTCGTCAACCTCCGACTGCGTATGAGCGTCTAAAGATAGGTGTTTTGTCAGTTCGACAAACCTAAATTTTATCAAATTATCAGGGGAACTTGCATAGGGAAAACCCAGCTTAATAGATGTCTGTTGGTTGTCGATTTCCCATTGTGTCTTCGCCTCTACCAAATCCATATAGATACCCCAAGCAGTTTGATATCTATCTTCAGGATTTTTCGCCATTAATTTCAGAATCATATCACTAATAATTAACGGAATTTCTGGCTTAATCAAATGGGGAGGTTGAGGTTTTTTGGCAATATGGGCGTGAACAAACGACATGGGGTTATTGTATTTAAAAGGTAATTTTCCAGTTAATAACTCATAGAAAGTCACCCCCAGAGAATAAAAATCTGTCCGATGATCAACGCCTCGATTAATGCGTCCAGTTTGTTCGGGAGCAATATAAGCCGGAGTCCCTTCTAAGGCTTTATTATGATGTGGTAAAAGTACATTATCTGAGAGTCTAATCGAAATGCTAAAGTCAATCAACTGAATAGCTAAAGTAATGGGGTCAATCAGCAAATTTTGAGGCTTAATATCCCGGTGGATAATTTGGCGACGGTGTAGACCATCAAGAATTTGCACAATAGCCGTGGCGACAGTCAAAAATTTGGGGATATCCAGGGGATACTCATAGATATATTCAGCCAAAGAAATCAACCCATCATCAGCCATAATTAAGGCTAATCCATTACCGTAGGGTTGCAGAGTTAATATATTAACAATTCCTGGTAATCCTTTCAGGTATTGGGCGATAGTATATTGGTGGCGAAATTTCTCCAGTTCATTAGCGCTAGGATAGCGATCGTGCAATAATTTAATTACCACAGGTTGGCGATCGCCACTAATCAAACCACGATAAACAGCGGTACTCGAGCCGTTGTAGATAAGATCGAGAATTTCATACCCTGGTATTTGAACTGTTGGTTTGGAGGCTTCCATCTGATTTAGGCTCACCTTCCGACTGGTAGAGTTAGTTACCATCTCAACCTGCAAATTAGCCATTAAATTCCTGCTGATATATTTCCCCCCCTCCCCCCATTTTCCCCGTCAAGCTGTTCCCTAGCTGATTAACAACTATTCACAGTTGGTTACTTTTAACCCTGAATTAGTAAACCTATAAATGGGCGAAGACAACCCCCAATCAGCAACAATAGCCGCCACTTTGAGGTAATGGGGAAAGCCGAAAGTTGACCAGAAAAGCACTTACAGGTTTAGGCGGATCATCTGTGAATTTCACTATTGGGTATCATAGCCTTTTTGAGATAAGTTATGATCAGCCCAGTTTCGGTAAAATCAGCATCCGTGAGGTTAACTCCCTTGAGATTAGCATGACTTTAATTAGCTCCTCCAAGTTGACACCCCTTTAGGATAGCGTGACTTAAATCAACCCGTGTTAGGTCTGTTGGTTTGGCTTTCGGTAAATCAGCAGCTTTGAGATTAGTATTATATAACCTGGTTTGGCGTAGATTTGCCTAATGTAGGGAAGCATAACTTAAAATTAGCCCCCACTAAACCAGGCTTATGTCAGGAGGCCCTTATAGATGGGGGTTGATTAGCGATCGCCCCAATAATTCGCTAGTATGGGGTAGGGTGCATCAACCGCAAGGAGCCACAAAAATGTTACCATTAAGCCCAGATTGGCGATCGCAGTCGTCTGATCAGGCTAAAGCGTAAAGCAGCCCTTAGTTATCACCCCATTTAAGTTTCATGGCTTTTGATCCTTTAATTTTATTTCTGTGGCTGAGTTTAACTGGGTCGGGATTAGTTGCTGCTAGTCCTAGTCAGAGTTTGACCGTCGCACAACAGCCGAGGGAGACCAATCAGATAATATCCCCATCTCCCTTGGTAGCCACTACAAATTCTCAAGGTCTGCTTCTAGCACAGGAAAATAGTAACGGCAATGGTAATGGGGGCAACTCCTATAGTTTCCCAAAAGCCCTGATTATCTTGGGAGTTGGTGGGGTAATTATCACAGGTGGGGCCGTATTTATTCTAATTCGCCTTCTAGCTACCCCTGATTTAGACCAAGAGTCCCAGGAAACTCAAGAAACTACCCAACCACAACCTGATCCCGAAATTTCCCCCGCCTCCCCCCAGACCTTAATACAGTTTCCAGCCATAGAAGCGCCGCCCGAAGCAGACCCCCCAATTGCCCAGAATGGTTTGATTAATCTTCCCCCTACCCCCGTCACCGAAACCGTCATAGAAGCGCCGCCCGAAGCAGACCCCCCAATTGCCCAGAATGGTTTGATTAATCTTCCCCCTACCCCCGTCACCCAAACCGCCCCAGAAGCGCCGCCCGAACCTTCAGCCCCCACTGAACCCACTTTGGTAGCCGAAAGTCCCCAGCCCCTGAAAATCGATCGCATTGAGGAACTGATTTTACAACTACAGTATCCTAACCCTAATCATCGCAGCAAAGCCATTTGGGAGTTAGCCCAACAGGGAGATTCCAGAGCGATCGAACCTCTGGTAAACTTGTTATTTACATCAGACTCCAAGCAGCGTAGCAAAATCTTGGCAGCCTTAGCAGAAATCAGCACTCGCTGTATCAAACCCATGAGTAAGGCCCTCGTTTTTTCCTTGCAGGACGAAAACCCAGAAGTACGACAAAATGCCATTCGGGACTTAACCAGAATTTATGATTTAATGTACCAAACTAGCCAAATTCTCCAAAGAGCAATGGATGATCCCGAACCCGATGTCAGAGAAACCGCACAATGGGCCGCCGATAAACTCAGTCGGATGCGTCCTTTACCTATCTCTAGGAATCATCTTGATAACGGATAATTGATTGACTGCCATTACAGGTGCGTTAGTCTTTCCGACCCTAGCAATAATTAAGGTAATTGTTCGCCATCAATCTTCGTGCAATTCAAAGGCAGAGAAATGATAAACCTAGTTCCTTTTCCTAGTTCAGAAATACCTTCGATTTTGCCACCATGTTTTTCTACCACAATTTGATGAGATATAGCCAAACCTAATCCCGTGCCTTTTCCCACCGGTTTAGTAGTAAAAAATGGGTTAAATATTTGTTGTCGGACTGACTCAGGAATTCCAGGGCCGTTGTCGGAAATCTCCACAACTACCATATCCATGTTTTCCTCATATTCAGCCACTTCTAATCTAGTTCTAATCGTGATTTCCCTAGGTGCCGGTCTATTCTCCAAAGCATCGATCGCATTAGAGATTAAATTCATAAACACCTGATTAATCTGGGAAGCATGGCACTCTACCCTAGGCAGTTCCCCATAATCGCGGATAATATTTGTCTCCCCTTGTTCCGCCTTTGCCTTCAGGCGATTTTGTAAAATCAGCAAAGTGCTTTCAATTCCCTCATGCAAATCAACCGCCTTCATTTTCGCCTCATCTAGTCGCGAAAAATTGCGTAGAGAGGTAACAATTTCCTGAATCCGATGGGTCCCCAACTTCATTGATTCCAAAGCCTTGGGTAAGTCATCTAGCAGAAAATCCACATCAATATCAGCCACAGCCTCTTTTAATTCTGGCACTGGCTCCGGGTAATATTTATGATACATACACAACATATATTGAATATCCTTAATACAGGTATCCAAATATATTAAGTTCCCATGAATGAAAGCCAGAGGATTATTAATCTCATGAGCCACTCCCGCCACCATTTGACCCAAACTCGATAGCTTTTCAGCTTGAATTAGTTGGGTTTGGGTGCGTTGTAGTTTGTCTAAGGCTTTTTCCAGTTGAGCCGCTTTTTGTTTTTCTAATTGCTGTTCAACTAATAAAGCCGCCTCTATAGCTTTGCGATCAGTAATATCACGCACGATCGCCAAAACCACATCATCCCCACTTTTAACATAGCGAGCCTCATAGGTGCGCCATCCTTCCTCAAAAGGTAGCATATATTCCCCAGACTGAGACTGTCCGCTAGTTAAAGTTAATTCCAAGTAGTGGCGCGTCCACCAGGCTAAGTCCTCCGAGAACACTTCCTCAACCGTTTTTCCCAAAACTTCCTTAGATTGTGTCACCCGATCATCCTTAGATGGGAAATAGTCAAGAAACACCCCCCCTCGGTTCAGGCGAAACATTAAATCGGGGATCGCTTCAATCAGGCTGCGATTTCTCACCTCACTTTGTCGTAAGGCTTCCTCAATCTGTTTGCGATCGCTAATATCAGTTTCAATCGCAATAAACTTAGTGAGATCCCCCTGATGGTTAAAAATAGGAGTAATGCTAATAGACAGCCAGTAGGGAGTCCCATTGCGTTTATAGTTGAGCAACTCCCCACGATAGGGTTTGTGTTCCTTGAGACAGGTGCGAATTTGATCTATAGTTTCCGCATCACTCAAAGGTCCCTGGAGAAAAGAACCTGGGGTTAGACCATTCACCTCTGCCAGAGTGTAGCCTGTAATCCAAGTAAATGCCTCATTAACCCATTCAATATTCCCATGGCGATCGCAGATAATCACCGCATTATCAGTTTGACTAGCCACCCAAGAAAGTTGGGTCAGTTCCAACTCAATTGCCTTGCGTTCCGTAATATCCTGCGTAACTACCCAATACTTCTCTGGGGTAGCACCCGTTTTCATCAAAGGTACAATAGTCGTTTCCAGCCAAACCTCTCGTCCCGTCAAAGTACAATTTTGCAGTTCACCGCGCCAGATACCGCCAGATCTAACCACAGACCAGACCTTCTCTTCCCAAAAATCCCCACTATAGCAGCTAGAATTTAGCAACGGATGGGGTCTACCTATTAACTCTTCTGCACCGTAACCGAAAACCTCAATAAATGCCTCATTAATTTCCACAAGTATACCGTTTTGGTCTACCCATGCTCCTGGGGTGGTCCGGTTGACCACCTGACGAAGATCCCAAAGTTCCTGTTGACTTTCATGTAATTGTTGTTTGGTTTTGGTCAAATCAGCCACGGCTCTCTGATAAGCTGCTACCAAAGGTTCGGGAAACAGGAGCCCTAAAAGTTCTGCGCTCATAATAAATTCTCCCAATAGGTGATTTCAGTTAGCTAGGACATTCACGAAATAGCCTAGCCACCTCAAGCAATATGAATGTTAGGATTGACTTTTCCAGGGCATCCTTTTTCTAGGGGTTTGATTAGCCTTTCAATTTCCTGAGCAAACCGCTGCCATTCTCGTAGAGTTTCCGTAGCCGAAAGCATGATCCTGCCTTGGCTCAAGAATTTGTCCATGTTCTGGGAATCAACAGCCTTGGAGAATAAATATCCCTGGCACAGTTGGCATCCCCAGGCTTGCAATACAGCCATTTGTTCGGGAGTTTCCACACCCTCCGCAATCACCTCTAGTCCTAGGGTATGGGCTAAATTGACAATCGCATAAGCAATTTTGAGTTGATCGTGAGATTCATCGATCCCCTCAATGAAAGAGCGATCAATCTTCAGGGTATGAATCGGAAAGTGATATAGGCGACTCAGGGAAGAATACCCAGTTCCAAAGTCATCAATACATAATTTGATCCCCAATTGGCTAAGTTCTCTCATTTGGGGAACCACTATCTCCGCATATTCAGCAATAGTGCTTTCCGTTAATTCCAGTTTTAACCTACAGGGATCACAGCCAGTTTCTTCCAAAATGCTTTGAACCTTATTAACTAATTGCGGGTTAGTTAATTGATACGTCGATAGGTTCACACTCATAAATGCCGGTTGTCCATCGGGAAACATTAACTGCCAACGGTGTAATGTTTGGCACGCAGACCGCAGCACCCACTCTCCAATAGGTTGGATCAGTCCCGTTTCTTCAGCAATAGGGATAAATTGACTAGGAGACACCCAGCCTCGCTTCGGATGTTCCCAACGTATTAAGGCTTCACAGCCTACAACCTCTAGTGTCTCCAGGGAAATAATCGGTTGATAGTGTAGTTGCAATTCCTGACGTTCAATCGCATGACGCAGATCATTTTCAAGCTGCATACGATCCCAAGCCTGACGGTGCATCGTGGGGTTAAATATCACATGACAGGCTTTTCCTTTGCTTTTCGCTTGGGATAAGGCTGTGTCTGCATCTCGGAGAATTTCTTTGCCGTTGCCATAGCTAACATTACTTATAGCAATACCAATGCTAACAGTGCTAAAGACTTCCTGTTCCCCTAAAACAATAGGTTGTTGTAAGTAAGATTGAATGTTTTGTGCCGTCTGGGAGATTTGGTTTAAATTATTGAGATCATCCAACAGAATCGCAAATTCATCTCCCCCCAGACGCGCTACCGTATGCCAAGGTGGGATGCACTCCCTTAATCTTTCACCCACTCCCTCTAATAGGCGATCGCCGACTTGATGACCGAGACTGTCGTTAATTATTTTGAACCGATCTACATCTAAAAGTAGTACCACAAATTGGTATTCAGGATCTTCTTTTGCCCGTTCTACTACTTCGTCCAGTTCCCTCATAAAGTAGGATCTGTTATATAAATCAGTTAACCCGTCGTGGGTTGATTTATATATCAGTAATCTAGCTTCCTCACGTCTACGTTGTTTTTTGTCCGCATCTAAAACTGGCCATTTACTTTTGACAATTTCCGTATTTCTTGATGGCTCGCACTGCCATATACCAGACAATTCACCTTCGCTATCAGAGGTGTTTAGGGATGATCCACCGGGTAGATGTTGGTCTTCTGAAACATCCTTAAATCTATTGAAAATGGTGTTATTATACTCATTAGAGCCTTCACGAATAGTTTTGGTAATTTGCATAAGACTTGGGTTTTTACTGAAAAATTCATCGGCTGTATACCCTGTGTTACCTGTAAACAGCGGGTTAACCAATGTTAATTTGGGTATGACTGGCTGGGAAACAGAGATAGCAATAGTCAGAAAATCCTGAGCATTTATAGCTACTGAACTTAATGATTGCCATGCTCTTCCCATGGGCTCGATTTGCCGATTTCCCCTCACAGAAAGCAAATTACTTGATGGCATAGAGACTGCTGGCGAATTTTGCCAGTTTCCCCAGTTATTTTGAGGGTGTGAAAAATTGTTGTTGTCCATTTTAATTACCTCATGGGATGGACATTGATACTTTCCCAGAAATCTCAGAAAGACCAATTAGTTTGTACAGGTTGAATCATCTCTGGCGTTATTTTCATGGAACCTGACCCTTATACGAACAATGTATAAGAAATTTGCCAAGATGCCTAAGATTTCCATTCTAAATTTACCAAAATTGACTTAACATACCCTGTTTGTGAAGATATGACCAAAGTGAACACCGAAAACCTTAGACTCTCATTCCAAGAATAGCAGCTATAGTTCACAAACCCTAACTGCAAATCTTAAAAAAATGTTTAATTCAATACTGGGCTAGGGAAGTTGCGCTATCTATTCTGATTCATAAGTTAACAAAAGATTGTATAGCAGTTAACCATTAATTAAATCTTGAGAAAAAATTAAGTGGACTTCCCTAATTAAATATTTAGAAAAGGTTAAGTTCACTTTCTAGGTTTCAAACTTTAAATACAGGAAACCCCATGCTATATAAGCCTACCAAATATTATATGAGGTCTTTAGAGTCAAATAAATGTATCTATTGATACGAAAGACCAAAAATGATCAAAAATTGGAGAGGAGGAACCGAGGAGGTAGAGAGTCAACAGTTGACAGTTATCAGAAGAATGGGTCTAAAACCCCGTCACTTCGACAAGCTCAGTGCATCGCACTTCGATGATACTCAGTGCATAGCCTTCTAGGACGGCTTTTCTTGTTCCCTAATGTACTGCTTGAGAACCTCTATTGGCGCACCTCCAACGGAGCTAACAAAATAGCTTGGACTCCAGAGGGCATCTTAGCCTATGGTTTAGGGTAGCGAGCTTGACCATACGGTGGCTTCAGCGGGCGTGAGTATGTCAACTGTCTTCCCCTATTTCTGAGATACTGCTGCTTTGTCGATTCAACGGTATAGCTTACTTCTCTCAGGGGTATGGTGGTAAACTGTGGGTTATCTATCAGAGTCCAGTGGAGGACGCAACAGGGTTAAGTGAAAATCTTGGCGGACTACAGGATTTAGATATCGACGCTGTAGCTGAGTCCATATCTGCCATGATTCATAGCGCTTTTGGCTCATCTGATTTGAGAGGGTTGGTAGACTTTTCTTGATATCTGAACGCAGGATAGCCACTAAAACGGCTTCGAGTACCATGGTATCTTGAATATCACCTAGGCATTCTTGTATATCTTTCATATCCTGGAGATAGGCTTGATAGGTGGACCCGTAAAAGTCAGTAAATAGGGCCATGAGGTAACGGACTCGTTTGGCTTGTTTGCGTAAACTGTGTAAGACATCCCCCTGAGTCGTCAGGAGTTTCTCAAGTTTTTTCTTGGTAATGGTTTTTTTAGGGGTAGTTTCCTGGGAACTGTTTTCTGTAGGCTCGGACTCGGTTTCTAGTTTGTCAATACCAAATAACCAACCTTGATGCAATAATAGCTCACTGACTTGGGGGAGTAATAAATCTGGTAATACTTCCAGAATCGGCAGCTTTTCTATGGCGGTATAAACCGGAAAATCTAGCCAGTTTTGCAGGTCTTGTTTAAGGTGTTGATATTTTTTGTGTTCCAAGGTAGCCCGAACTTTTTTAAAGGCTTTACCTCGCTGCTTAACCAGGCGAATTAATACCTTGTCTAAGGTGGGTTTTTCGGCTTCTGTCAAGGTCGGATAGTATTGATTATTCAAGGCTTCTATCATCACATCAATATCTCGGAGTTCTCCTAGACAACGTGCGATTTTCCCTATATTGTCATCGCTGGCTGCTTTGGGTAAATCTACAACCGGAGCAAAACCAGTGACGGCCGATCGCAGTCTTCTCATTCCCACCCGCATTTGATGTAATTCTTCGGGATCTTGATCTTGTAAAACGGCGGCTTCGTGGCTGAGGACTTTGGTCAGATATTTTTGAATCCCTAAACTGGCCCAGTTCCCTAGGGTATTGGTTTGAGGTGAGGTGTCAATAGTCATTTTTCTCTGTCAAACTAAAATTTTGAGATACTATTCACTATAACAACTAATAGAATCATTTGTGTAGATGATCTGCAAATTTCCCATTTGATAGTAGGAAGGTCTTAACGGGGTTTCTGAGAAGAGGAATCAATAGCTTTGGGTGGCTGAAACTGCGTTGAGATAACCGGAAAAAAATTTAACCTTTTCTTAACCAAATTTATCCCTAATTATGCTGTGTTCAATCAATGTATAGGATTTGGGGTTTTGATGACGTGCCCCTCTCACGCTCAAAGGGTCTCGACAGCCAAGACAGGGGGTTTGGGCTGTGGTTTAGGTAGGGTAGTCCGGGAAAGTATACAGAGGCTATTTGACCTAAGCGATGATTTAAGTATTCAGGGGATTATTTAATGGGGTAAGGGAATTATTTATTGGCATTTCTCGAGATAGTATTGAGCAACTGTATCCTTTGGGTCTTGGCTGAGAACTGCTTGAAAGCATTTTAAGGCTTCTTTAATGTTGCCATTTTTCCAGCAACGAGTACCGCGTTCAAAGACGGGACGGGTGAGAATTTTATTTGGGGAAACCGCATAGGTTTGACTAGCTAAAACCTCATAAATTTCTAAGGGTTGTTTTTTGCCTCTGGGGGTGACACAATCAATCCAGCGAGTTTGGAAAGATTCGCTATTTTCGGGGTATTGTGTCATTAATTCAGCGGTATCAATGGCGGATTTACTCGCAATAATTTGACAGCCATAAATTTTAGTTAATCCTTCTAATCGAGAGGCGGTATTAACTACATTACCGATAACTGTAGAATCCATACGGCTATCAGAACCCAATGTGCCAATCATGCCAATTCCGGTATCAATACCAATACCAATTCTGATAGGTTTTTGAATATTAAATATATGGCGATCGCGATTAAATTGGCGCAAACTATCTTTCATCATTAAAGCGGAATTTAAAGCATCAATAGCATGGGAATTCATCCGGTCAAAAACCGCCATAATGGCATCCCCTAAATATTTATCAATAAAGCCATTATGGGAGGAGATGCAATGACTCATTTGGTTAAAAAAAGCATTTAACCATTCAAAGGTTTCTCTAGCTTGTTGAAATTCAGCAATGGAAGTAAAACCGCGAATATCACAAAATAAGACAGTCAAGTGTTCTTCTGTGACATTTCCCAGTTGAATAGATTCAACCCCCTGGGGAGCAATGCGCTTTAAAAATTGTTGGGGTACAAATAGCTGAAATTTATCAGATAAATTTTCATTAATCTGCCAAGCCGCCGAAAACTGCCGTTGATTTTGTTCTTGAACTTCCTGCTGTAACTGCACCTTAGCAGTATCATTCCGCATCTTATTTAATTTTAAAATATTCTGTATTTTCGCCAACAAAAGTTTGATATTAAAAGGCTTAGTAATATAATCATCGCCCATGGTTTGCAAGCCCATTAAGCGGGATTCCTCATCATCGAGTGCTGTCAAAAAAATGATAGGAGTAGTTTGTAAAATGGGGTTTTCTCGAAGGCGATCGCAAACTTCAAAACCATTCATATCCGGCATCATAACATCCAAAAGCACCAAATCCGGCCGATGATTTTGAGCTATTTCAATCGCCCTAGATCCCGATTCTGCTAAGGTAGTGTTATAACCTTCTGCCATCAACAAATCTTCTAATAACACGAGATTAGCGGGTTCATCATCAACCAAAAGGATATGTAATTTAGTTTCAGACATAGGTAAAAAAAGGGGGGGTAACCGTTTAATACAGAGTCAATGCACCAAACTGACTCATAGATGTGCCAACCGGGCTGTATAAACACTGATAATTGTATATTTCAGTAGATGCGCCTACCAACCCGTATTAAAATGAGTGATTAGGTGGCTATACCCACTTAGGACTTTTCTGCTAAAACTCCAGGAAATCTTTGACAGTTTCTAATACCTGGTCAACATCAAGGGGTTTACTCAAATAACCATCAGCCCCAGCAACCAGACACCGTTCACGATCGCCCGACATAACCATAGCCGTAACTGCGACCACTGGCACGACTTTCCATAAACTGCTTTGCTTGAGTCGGCGTATCAGTTCAAACCCATCAACCTCCGGTAGTTGAATATCCATTAAAATCAGATCAGGCAGTATTTCGGGTTTCACCATAGTTGAGTTAATCATATCCAACATTGTATTACCATCAGCAATCAACTCGACCTGATACCCTTCCAATTCCAAAACTTCAGTAATTAATAGCTGATTAAAAAGCTGGTCTTCCACCACCAAAATCCGAGGGCAGTCTACCTTATTTAACTTAGGGGTTTCTGGTTCTGGTTTAATTACCTCCTGGCTTTCGTGTTCAGGATGATAACTTTTGGCTAATTCCCGTCGCATCTCAGTTAGAGGTAGCCATACCCGGAAGCGACTGCCTTGATTAACCTGAGACTGCAAAGATACGGTGCCGCCGTGTAATTCAGCCAAACGCTTAGTTAGAAGTAATCCCAATCCCGTACCTTCATGGCGACGAGTTAGGGAAGAATCTATCTGTTGGAAAGGCTGAAATAATAAATGCCATCTGTCTTGGGGGATGCCAATACCAGAGTCCTGTACTTCCAAACATAAATAAGGGGTACTGTCATTAATGGGAGAACAGTCAGGGCGATAATCTCCATCTATCTGAGAGCCATAAGCTAGGTGTCCGCTTAATCGAACTTTACCACCTTCTGGGGTAAATTTAATGGCATTGGAGAGCAAATTAATGATAATTTGTCTGACCCGTCGCTTATCTAGCAAGGCTTGAGTGATGCGGTAGTCTGATTCTAAAGACAGGGCTAGACATTTTTTATCAGCCCGAGGTTGAACCATTTTCAGACACTCGCTACAGAGTTCGTGGATGTTAACTAACTCCAGATTTAACTCGGTTTTGCCGGATTCTATTTTGGATAGATCCAGAATGTCGTTGATCAACTGCAACAAGTGCAAACCGCTTTTTTCGATAAATTGAACTTGGTTAAGCTGGCGAGAGTTGAGAGTTCCAGAGTTTTGGCGTTTGAGTAAATCCGCAAAGCCTAAAACGCTGTTAAGGGGGGTGCGTAATTCGTGGGACATGGAGGCTAAAAATTCGGATTTGAGTTGAGAGGCGCGTTCTAATTTTTCGTTGCTTTGACGCAAGTTTTCTTGGGCTTGGGCGCGTTCTATGGCGGTTCCGAGGGTTCGACAAGCGGCAAATAACATATCTAATTGGGGATATTCCTGCATTTTGGTCAGATCCCTTGATTCGAGGGTTAACACGCCGATGATTTCTCCGTTGGTAGCGGGAATGGGAAAAATTCCTAGTTGACCAATTCCGGGATGACGAAAGGGGGAGAAGGCTTTGGGGTGGTTGGCGTAGTCTTGGACAAATATCGGTTCACCTGTTCTGACTACATCCCACAGTAGACCCTCACCGTAGGGAATGCCTTGGCTTAATAGGGCTTTCATTTCGGCGACGGCGGGTTCTCCATAGGTGGCGATAAACTGACCGGAAATTTGGTTTCCTAGCATCCCGGTGATGCGATTCTCTCCTTCTCCTAAAATTACTTTGACATCGCCAAAGGCTGCATTGGTGGTGTGTACTAGATAGTTGAGGGCAAATTGGGCGATTTTATCGAGGTTATCGGAGTCTTGTAGGCGTTCGTTTAACCCCAACAGAAACCTTAGTCGTCTCACTTCGGTATTTAGGCTCAGTTGGGTGTTGCGATAGTCTGTAATATCTCTAAAGGTGAGTAAACGCCGCCCTGATGGTGTGGTGTGGCTGTGGACTTCGAGATAGATTTGATTATGTTGTTGGATGCAAAATGAGATTTCGCCTCTGACAGAGTCGCGCAGGGTTTGTCTGAGGTGTTCCCATTCTGGCTTTGACCACAGTTTTTGGGATGTGATTTCAGCACAAATTTCATCTAGGGATGGTTGGGCGGCGAGTTGGTCAACGGAAATTCCCCAAATTGAGGCGAGTTGGGGATTGAATAGGATTAAGCGATCGCTACTGTCGAATAGGGCGATCGCCTGATCAATCTCGTTTAAAATCAAGATCTGCTCGTCTTTTAACTGCTGTATATCCATTCTCGGCCCTGAAAAAGTCCCAATTTCGGGTTAACTCACACCTACTTTATAAAACTTAACAGAAAATTGAACGGGCTAACAGTCCGCCGCCAAAGAGGGAACCAATCAGCAGCTAAACCACCCCAGGGGGCTGTCAAAAGGAATCGGCGGCTAGAGGCGCGATGAATATGCTTAGAATTACATTGAGGCGCAATCAAAGCGTCTATATAGCCTACAACCCCTATTCTACCGTTACTTAGGTGTTACTCAAAGCCATAACAGAGTAACAAGTGAGTAAAAAATGAGTAACGCTACTGATACCCCTACAGTAGGGGGAAAGGGCAACTACGATGAGAGTTACGCTAGATTCTTGAAAGCCTATCAAGACTTTAAAGGGGAATGTCCCAAAGGAGTGACACTCAAACTACAAAAGACCGGGGCTAGGTACAACCTACTATTGCAGTTTAAGCAACCACCTACCGGGAAACGGCTACCCAAAACGGCTAATCTTGAGTGTACACCTCAAGGGGTGATAGACGGGGTTAAGAAAGCTAAACTGGTATCAGAAGCCCTAGGGACTATCACTAGCGCTAGTGAATTTTGGGATTGGTACGATAAAACCATCCTAGGGAAAAATCAGATTGAGGATAATCTGATAACCTATCGGGACATCTTTAAACAAATTGAGGATGAGTATTTTGCGGGTTACAACCGCAACACAGGACGACCGCGTTCCCGCGATATCGCTAGCGACTTAGTGTCTTACGAGACTACTAAAGAGGTATTTTTCAAGTTGTTTCCTAACTGGGATGAATATCCTAGCTGGGAGAGTTTTAAGGCTATGCTATATATTCCCTTGCAGAATGGAGAACAATTAGTAGGCTCCAAAACCTTCAAGGAACGTTACTACATCTTAAAAGCCATAGCTGAGAAATCACCTAACAAAGACCATTTACTTAAAAAGCTTGAACCTATTGACCCCAAACAAACGCAATTCAAAAAGAAACAACGGATAGGCATCGATGCCTTTAAGGATTGGTGGTATAGCGCCAAACAAGAAGCCTATACTATTAAAAACCCTCGATGTCAATCATCCCGGCATAACTGGTTATGGGTGACGGGTATGGCAGTAATGTACGGACTGAGACCAACTGAAATAGCCGCTGCTGTTAATCTAACTAAACCATTTGTAACGGATGATGGTGTAATCATCAAAGCACTATCAGACCCCGATAATCAAGACAATTACTTGGTGCTAGGTGACTATGTTTACTTTACTGACGCAGAAGGTCGAAAAGTGAGTATCAAAACAGGGGGAAGGATTGTTGCTCCAATTCCCAGTCCTGAAATGTTTAAACTTCTGGAATTGAAACGACCGTTATTGCCAGAATATAGTCCCAGAAAAGGCAGTAAAACCAGAACCATAATCGGAGGATTTGACACAAGTTTTACCGAAAAAATTGCCTCAATGAAATGCCCGGTAACTCAGAAATATGCCTTTCGTAGGCTGTACAACCTGTTAGGTGAAAAGTATGGACTACCTATTGAGTTGAGAGCGAGACTTATGGGACATAGCACAATCGTCAACGAGAGTAAATATAAAACAAAAGGGATTGACGCTACCTTAGAAGTTCTCGATGGATGCTCTAAGTTACCTATACCATTGGATGTAGCCATAGAACGGTTAACAGCGTTAGGGGTTGATATTGATAGCTCTGAAGCTAAATTATTCCTTGGAGTTATCTATCAGATAGATTAATCTAATCGTCAACCTTTCATAAATTAACACCCCTAGATTAAACCCCTAGGGGTTATTTTATGGCTACAGATTGATAGATCCTACTATGGTTTTGAGTAACACCTAAGTAACGGTAGAATAGGGGTTGTAGGCTATATAGACGCTAAATATCCTTCGGGGGGCGTTAACTATAAACCCTTATCCTGACAGCGATAGCGGGTTATTACTCAACCCCTATATCCTATTGAGTTACTCAGATATTACTCACAATCTAGTCCTAGCACAGGAAAATAATTCTGTCAACAGGTTGATTACTCAGTCAACAAGCACAACTTAATTAATCTGTCAAACACTCATACCACCCCCCAACCAAACACCGATAGGGTAACTCTCTCGTGATACCCGTCAATGGCAAGCCTTCGGTTCGTAACGAACCATTGACTGCTATCACATCGTTCGTTTCCCCAATAGTGCTTGTTTCGGTTAGGGGGAGGATATGGCTCAAAAACAACCCATAGGGGGAACCCACTAGGTTATCAATGTACAACGATACCCCTATCAATGTACAACGATATCAGACCGCCTACCTGACTCCCGTAGGGAACCAGGTTATTGGGGAAATATTGAGGAGCCTACTCGCTACCAACAAAATGCGATCGCATAATCTAAACTATCTCCTACCGGAACCAACCCGATACCCCCAAACAACTTTTCACCTGGTAACTTGTTTCGTCATCTCTCGCTGATACCTACATAATCCTAGGGAATTGATTCCCCATCGAAACCGATACCTACATACCGCTAGACAAGTCTCCAATTTATAGGGGTACTGGGTTCCGCACAGGATGATTACCCCTAATAGACGGGTTAAGGTTTTGGCTTAGGGTGTTTATTGTGGGTAAATTAGAGGCAAGCATTCATATAAACTTCCAGCACTCCTGTTGCAGCACTCCTGTTAACAAAAAATATGCAAGCACCCCCTACAGTTAGAAACCATAGGGGGCCATTTAAGTTATTGGGTTAGGTGTTAGGTGTTAGGGTTTTCTCCAACCATCATCATCAATATCATCTCTGTTAATTGGAAGAGGGGGTGATTGCTTTTTATCTTCTAACTGTTTTTTACAAACTGTTGATGGCATAAAATCATTAACATATCTAATCAAATAATTTAGGCTATTTTGGATACCGTCTAACCTATTCTCAATAATTAGGTTTCCTGTATGCGTAATGAACATACTGATAATAATCGCGACAATAATTAACCCTAATTCAACTATTACCAAGTTCATTTATATTAATTTCCAAAAATGAAGTGTAAACCATTTAATTCTTTCTAGTGGAGAAAATGAAGCGTAAAAATTGCTGTACGGCGGTGATTCAATTATTTGATATTCATTAAGCCATATAATTTCACGTTTAACCATCATATTCTGCTTCACATCATTGTATGTGTAAAATTTTAACCACCCTGCCATTTTCCAGTACACGGGTACACTGTCAGCGTCAAATAATATCCTGATAAATTTACTGCCAGAAATGTCAGGTAATTTTTTAGTACCGTGTAGCTATCATCTTCTATCCTGAAATTAAGTTCATAAACTTTAAACCAATTACTTTCAGATATATCAAGTGCATTAGGCATTATCTGTTAATTTATTGTTGAGTGTTTAGCATATTTTCCAATTTGTCGATTTTTTCTGATAATTCCTGAATTGCCGCAATCACTAATGGTATCAGTTTATCATACATGATTGTTAAGTAATCTATTTTTTTGTCGTCAACTTCAGGACTATCTGTATGGTCATTTTTAACCACTTCAACTGCGTTAGGGTATATATTTTGTACTTCTTGAGCAATTAACCCAAATTGTTCTGTACTTGGATTAAAGCCATGAAATGCTGCAAGTTCATTATACTTAAACCACGTGACTGTCAATGCGTTAATTTCGCTTAACCCTAGAGTTGGTTTTGATAAAAGTGTTTTGAATTTAAGATCAGAGCTACCTTTAACGTAGTCTCCATTATCGTTAATATAAGATACATTTGTGTCTCCTACTCTAAATCTAGTATGTACTCCAGATGATGAAGAAAGAGTTGAGCTCTTTGTAAAATATGTCTGTCCGTTGTATACTTGTATTGAACATCTATCGTTAGGAACAGCTCGCCAATCGCTTTGATGAAAATTAATACCATGATATATAAATACTCTAGGATTATTATCTGCTTCTAATTGCATAGAATAATTCCCTTGATGAGAAAACGCCCAGCTATTTCCTCCAACTCTACTATTTAGTACTAAACTTGCCGAACCAGCAGTAGAGCCTATCCGGCGGATGTCAAACCCCCTCCAAACATTAAAATTAATAAGCATATTTCCATCAGGAAAACTTTCATTAGTTGCAAAATTTACTGGATTATTTGTTATGTTAAATGTTTTAATTCCTGTTAAAGTTTGATTTCCTGTAGTTCTTACTACAGTTGAATCTACATTAATTGTTCTATTAGCTGCTAATGTTCCTCCTCCTGATAAACCATCACCTGCTGTTAATGTAATATTTGAATGTGTGTGCGTTGTGGGAGTCCTAGCGTTAGATAATCTACTATCATTACCTTGACAGGCTGTGTTTGCTGTAGTGCCATAAGCAACCGCCCATGTTGTGGCAGTACTCCCATTAAAATTATTTCCAGTTAATCCCGTACCATTTGTTAATGTATTAGGAGTATTGGCAGTTATTGTTATATTGGCACTACCATTAAACGAAGTCCCATTAATTGTTCTAGCAGTTTGAAGTGCTGTTGCTGTTCCGGCGTTTCCACTTATTGACCCGGTAATTAATGAATTAAATGTTTTAACTCCTGTCCATGTCTGATTCCCAGTTGTAATTATCCCTGAATTAGTTGCACTAGCTGTAGGTAAAGTAACATTAGTTCCTGTTGATGATGTAACTACAGGACCTGCTGTTGTTCCTGCTGTTACTCCTAAATTAGTTGCTACATTTACTTGTGCGCCTGCCGCAATCCCATCCAGCTTGGTTTTATCTGCCCCCGTCATTAGACCCGCAAGCGCAGTCGTGGCACCAGGTAATACAGCATTAGTACCATCAGAACTGTTAACGGTTAACGTATTGCTTGTAGTGCTTGTAGAGAGGTTGGTGGATACGTTTGGGGCGGTGTTTCTAAACTCAGTTCCTACTAAAGTTAAGCCAGTTCCCGCAGAATAGGTTGTATTAGGAGGTGTTACCCAAACACCATCGCCGCGTAAATAGTTAGATGTACTACCATTTGTATCAATGGCAGCAACATTACCTGAATCTGTTATTTGGGATAAGGTATGTGTATGGCTAGTTGGCGTTCTAGCATTTGATAATCTGACATCGTTACCTTCTGTAACAGTTCCAGTAGTTGTTCCAAAATTTTTGTTAAACGCTGTATTTTTGGTAAAAGTAGGCTCTTTACCGTCTAATGTACTTTGAAGTCCTGTAACATTAGCAATGGTATGTGTATGACTTGAAGGAGTAAACGTTGTCGGTTTTGACGTTATTTCAGTCCAGCTATGGGAATGAGTAGATGGGGGGAAAGTGCCAGGTTTATTAATAATATTATTCCAAATTAACTCAGTTAATTTGACTAAATTAGTATTGGAGTCAATAACTGCTTGTATCCGTTCATTAGTTAAATACAGATTAACTTCACCTTCTGGCAAGTCATCGGTTGATTGCCCAAACTTACTAGAGTAAATGTTGAAATTAGTCATAACTGCCTCTATATTGAGTAATCAAATAAATGGCTAATAACTTAATACTAGCCATTCATTTGATGATTACATATTGATATATTCGATAATTGTAACGCTGATACTAGCGCTAGATTCTGCTATCGCCTGTAACTCAGTTCTACCCCACGTTATTGAGATGGTATCACCTGGCTTAACCGAAAATGCAGCGTCTGACACGCTATCACCTGTAGGGTCAAATATTAGATGTACATTGGTATTTGACCGATTCTTTACAAACACCGTTCTACCGTTACTGGTAGCATTGATAGGCACAACTTCCGTGATAGTGTTAGCAGTCAAACTTATCGCGGTAGTTTCGGGAGTTCCCGGTATTTTACTGCTCATATTTAGAGTGTCTAAATTGACAATAGAACTGTAAACTGAGAAACTCATAATAAACTCCTAAATCAAAGTAAAATTTACCAATTTATTATTTGTTCTAATCCAACAATATTGGTTACGCTATCCTCAGTTATAGCATAGATAGAAGCTGTTGATTTTAGTTCATCATCCCACCCAGCGTTAGGAGGTAAATATAGGCATTGATAAGGTACACAGTTACTGATATCACCGTGACAAAACCATACCCCTACAGAACCTACGTTTTGTAAGTGCAACCTATACCGATTAATATTTGAGGGTCTAACTAACGTGGGGGTATTGCCTATTGTCACCCCAAAATTTTCGGGTTGTGTCAATGTAGGGGTTTGAGGAACTGTATCGAGTTGATATTCAGCCATGCCCAAAATATTAATAGAATCATTGTTATGTAACTGAGTTAAACACCTAGCTTTAACTATTGAGTTGCTATCAATTGCTAAACCTTCGTTTTGATTAGTGATTAATTCAATTAACAGGTTTTCGGTGTGAATGCCTCCATAATATGGCAATTTGACAATCCCTAAATTTAACCCGTTTTCTGTTGCCATATTCCCATAAAATATCTGTAAATCTACCGCTCCCTGCAACACTTCCTGTTTTTTTTTCCACCGTTGGTAATAGCTATCTTCCGGGTAAATTTTGGGGATTTGTGATTGTGCAATATTAGGGATATAACACCTAGCGTTTAACGATGATATATAGCTGTAAATACCGATATCATATTTATATCTTTCTGTTATTAATGATTCTAAAATAGTCCCGTTAAATAACTCTATGGCGTTACTCCAGTTAGCAGCGTTTATATTAGCCGTGATATTTTTAACACCTCTCACCATTTTAACCACCTATTAATAAATTATTTTTTAGTATAATATTACTACTTTAATGTGATTATTTAAATGGTTAGAAACACAATTAACCCATGGGACCCAGACCCTACCGCTAGAATGCGAGACCCAGACCCTACTACTAGAATATGGGACCCAGACCCTACTAGGGAGCCACAAGGTAGGAAATCGTTTGGTGGTGCTAGTCAAGACCATCGTAGGGAGCCACCAAAGAGAGATGAACCAAAGGGAGGAAAAAAACCTAGGGGAAAGGGTGGCGCTGGTAGAGGTTTTGGCGGTCCTAATAGCGGTGACGAGGTAGATGATAATAAAGGTAGAAGTTCAGATAATCAAGGCGATAACGCAAGCTATTTAGATGAATTAATCGAGGAAACCACAACTGTTAAAGATGATTGTTATTATTTATTGCCCTATGCCCATCCTCGTTATGGAGAAAGTTCAGGTTACCAATCATATAACATATTGTCGGGATACGGTAATTTTGATAGGTTTGAAAAAAACGATTTTCAAACATCATTACATAAATCAAAAGATGGCGTTAGCTATACTTGGGAAGCAAGTTATGAGTATAGTAAGGTATATCGAGACTCAAGCTATCCACCAACTTTTATTAACTTAAGCCAGTTTGGGCATGGAACTTTACTACCTCGGCGGTGGCGGCGAGAATCGGAAACAATAATATGGGAGTCAATGACATCACATAATGTTATTTGTGAGTTTGAGGAACTTCATCCTGTAAATTATTATATAGAAGGAGATTACATTGAAGGCGATAATTTAAATGCGGGTCATAATCTAACCGCTATATATATTCGTGGTAAATATTTACAGACTTTTTTAAGCCTGCATACAAACCCCTGGGCTAAAATGGCTTACACGACGTATTGGTTTCTCCTTGGGAACAGAGTGACGATTGACCGCAAAACATTTGATATTGGTTGGTCATGGATGGGTGCGTCTAGATATGGCTATAAAAATAGATACTATACTTTTAAGCAAGGAACAATGAGTGCCTTAGAAAGAGCGTTTTGGGGTTTTGGAATATTCCCGTGTAAACTACAATCGCTTAATTACAATACTTGGTCAGGTTTATATGTTTATGACCCTATATGTGAAATAGAATACACTAGAAGAAAAAGAGTAACAATACCAGACATGAATGAAGAATGCTGTGGAATGATTAGAAGGATTTACGAGTTCCTAGACCCTGAATCCTTTCCGGCTGAAATGCCTGAAAAAATAACGGTTAATGCTAATAATCCAGAAAACAGAATTAAACGAATAAATACATTGCCAGAATGGTTAATGTATCGATTTGACATCGATGATGAGAGATGGGGTGAATTTGAAGTTAAAGTTGAGATTGATGATGTCAATCTAATGACAAAAGAACAGGAACACGCGGAAATCAAATTGCCTAACTTAGCTGAGGCGATAGCGGAAATATTCGGGATGGTAATGGAAATTGCCATCTCTCATCAGGTTACACAAAACGCTGTTTTAACCTGTTTACATGAAGCAGGTTTGGCGCATTCAGCAGCCTTTAAAGCTGGTAGGGAAGTCTCGGAAATATTAGACTATTTAGGATTTGAAACCGAGGAAAAATACGAGAAACTAAAAACAGCGTTTACTCCAGAGGCTGATAATTTTGAGGAACTACTAGAACCTAATGAAAGTAAAGTTAAAATCACTAATCAAAAGAACGCGAAAGAAACACTACAGACAGCCTTAAATCAAATAAAGGAAATATTCTCAATAGTTAGAGCGCAAGGTACTTTACAAGTTAATGGTAATGACCCGTCAAAAGACATATTAGCCGATTTAACTAGGTTATATGATTCAATGAAAAAACAGGATGAGATTAGAGAACAGGAAACCAATAAAGTCAAAGAATTGCTCAAGAAAGACTTTCCTGATATCAAGATAGAAACCGAGTTAATAGACGGCGATAATCCACTAAGGGAGACTCTGTAATGGTAGCCAGAAGTGCAAGAATGCTAAGGAGTACTCGTAGCTTGTCTAGCCGTCAAACCCGTAGCAGTATAGGTAGGAATGGCGTTAGACAAGTTAATTTAGCTCAGAGAACATCTACTCAAGAGATGGGTTGGTTTGGCAAGCTATGGGCAAAAATAACTGGTAAAGTAGTTGAATGGGGCAAAAGTTTTGGAGGTTGGTTATGGGAAGGAATTACTAAGTTTTTATCTAACTTTAGTTTTGAGAAAGTAGCACGATTTATCACGTCTAATTGGGATAGTTTCTGGAATTTCAACTGGAATATATCAGATGAACAGATAGACAAAAATATGATGAATATTGCTAATCAATTTATTAGTACTACCGCCGGTTTTTTGGGTAATATGGCAGGTAAATTAGTTTGTGGAGTATTGCCTACCATTGGTATTGCATTTATCAACAAAGCCGCTGCTATGCACATTGCCTTAAGCAAGGGACCTGAAATGCTTATGGAAGTATCTACAGCTTTCGGCTCATACGTTAAACAGTCATTTAACATGGCTATGAAAGCCATAGCATGGCAACTGTTTAAACATGGTAGACGGGTTGTTAAAATGTTTTTAGATAAAAGTCCTTCAACACTTGCAACGGCTATTGTTTCAATGGTTCCTGGTGGTAAAGGAACGATTGAAAAGTGGGGTGACGAAAAAGGTGAAGAATGGAGTTTCGGTAAACAGAGAAGGGAAGCTAGGGAGAAATTACCAGAAAAATATGATGGAAATATTAACAATATTTGGAATCAAGATAGTAGTGAAGAATTTTGGGAGGAATTCTCAGATAACTGTAAAGAAGCAATTATTTTAGTTGCTCAAGGATTAGATGAATATATTGCATTACAACGCATTGAGGAAAATAGACAACAACAATTAGTTAACGCGGTTGTAGAAAATGGTGGAGAGCGATTTAGACTAGTATCATCATTAAGAAACCTTCAAGAAAATGTAGCAAATGTGTTAGCTCAAACTGAAATACTAGGTAATCGTGATATGGGGCAATTTGTAGGGTCTGGAGATATCTCTGAAGTTCCGAATAGTAGTAATTTAAAAATTCAATTAACCTTTATTTTATATAACTACAAAAAACCTCCATATTGGACTAAAGAACGTAGGAGTACATTACCAAAAACTCAAATAGAACTCCCATCAGTAGAAAGAAGTAAAATAACCTGGGATAAATTACAAAGGATATTTACTCAACCTAGTAAATCAGCGTTCACAAAAGGCAATATCAAAGTAACCTGCAATATGCGAAATGGTAGGAAATTTTCATTTTTTGTGAATGAATCTAGCAAGTCAGATGCTGAACGTATTTGTAAGGATTTAGTACAATTAACAGATTCTAGTATTGTTTACCCTTTGATATTTGAGGAAAGGAAAGGTTTTGGCGGTAGGGAAAATGCGAAACGAATAAAGGAAACAAAAATGTATATATCGGAGGTCAAAATACTTAACTGGGAATTAATTGATAAGTTTGAACAAGCCAAAATCGATATGGGAGAAAGTTCCGCTTTAGCAATGTATAAAGACCCTAGGAAGTCTAAAGTAAAAATTCCTTTACATTTTGAGAATAAACCTAGCTGGGTAGATGATGTAATCAGAACAGCTACGAGGACATCGTTAGAGATGAAAACCGGGAACCAACCACCAACTACAGTCTAATGTAGTTTTCATTAAATAGAAGCTACATATATGTAGCATTTCCTTAACGAAAATATAACTAACACCAAACTGATATAGGTGTGATCTTATTACTATTGATTTATTAGAGGTAATGACTATGGCAAGCCCCGTAACTCTTAATGGTGCCACTCTCGAACACCAATTGCTAGAAGTTATTGAACAGGTTCAGAGAGCGCAAATAAACGCAACTAGAAACCCTAATGGTGTAACGGTAGTTACAGCTTATACCCGCAACATGGCAACTGGAGCTGTGACAGTATCCCTAACAATCCCTACTGATGATGTTTTGGATGCTACTAATGGCTCTATCGATGTAGAAGCCATTGCTGTTTTTGTTGACTAGGGTTCATTAACTAGGTAGACATTAACACTATTGTTGTCTACCTAAGTCTTTATTCAGTAATTAATGAGGTAAATTATGCCGTTAAGTGATGCGTTCGATAAATATAAAGAAAAATTTCTTGCTAAACTAGCGGAACCGAAAGGCACTAAACTAGGGATATCACTGATGGTTGAGGCTCCAGTAGATAAAACCTGTAAACACGTCATCCCTATGCCTATGTTGTTACTTTACAATTTAGGCTCAGACACAGTGAGTAATGAACCCGCAGAAGTCAGGGCGTTACCTATCTGGAGACCCGCATCTAGAGGTGGTAATACATCAAGTAATGCTAATAGACGAAAAGTACCAGCAGGATTAGGTCATAGCGTTGGTAAAAAGACAGGATTTTATCGTGTATTTGTAGAAGGGCCTGCTGGCGAACAAACTCCAGGAATTTGGCGTACCTATACAACGTCAGGAACTAACGCAGGTGAAAAAAAGTTGCGGTTTATTAGTTTAAAAGTTCCTAACATTTTCTCGATTAACTGCTTGCTATATGTTTTTGCGCATTATTGGACTATAAAACCATTATCACTCAGAACGCACAATAAATGGTATCAAATACCTGATAAGGCTAATTATCCATTAACTGGTTTGGGTGAACTAACGGCCGGAAAAACTAAAGCGTCTAATCTAGCATCAGGAGACCCACCTGCTAACCCTCCAAGTAAAGGCAAAAACAGTAAAGGTAAATAATCGACTACTTGTTACTAAGTATATACCCGTTAACTCACAAAATAGGATTAACGGGTTTTTTGTATTTGTTATTATTTGTACATTCTATATATACTTAATGTGATATTTGATTATTTTATAAATAAGTATAAATTGTATAATTTATGTTTATTTTTAATAAATTAATTAGATAAGATAATTTTAATTAAATACAGTGAATTCAAAAGAGCAAGGTAACTATACAGTTACAGAATCAATTGAAGGTAGCGTAACTGTAGAAAATGTAACTAATGTCAATACTAATAAAGTATTGACTCCTACAGAATACCAAGAGACGTTGAGTCGGTTTAAACAATTTACTGCGTTTTTGGAGTTGGTTAATACTTACCTTCCTTACCCCAAAACTTCATTAATTCAATCATTGACCAACAAACTCCAAACGTCGGAGATTATCAACTCAAATACCTTTTATCTGACATATTCAGAGATTGCCACACTTAAACGAGTCACCAACGCAATCCTGACGCTATTAAAAGCAGGTGGAGTAAAGCTACCTCGTAAGGTTACGGGAGCCATACAGGATGATATTAATGCACTAGAAGACCATCTATTGGGCTCTGAGAGTGATTTAGAGGATGAAGATAATGAAGTCAACCCATTTTCTAGTTGGTTAGATTAAGGCTAGTCCAAAATAAAACCACCCATATATTATCTGTTTTCAGGACTGAAAATACAGTCCTGAAAATGAATAATACCCAGGTGGCAGTCAACAAGCATCAGGAAATTATAGCATGATACCACGTCATTGGTCCGAGGTTAGGCTTAACCTACGAAACATCGCGTTAACCCCCTTGATGTATATCGGTCATTCCCTATATATCAAAGTTCCAATTTCCAGTGGAAAGTCAGGAATAACGTGGCCATCAACTTTAGTTAAGTTTGATAAGGATTTTATTGCTTATTTTATAGGCGAAATTCTTAAAAAATTAATCCCATTACATCCTGAAAAACTTGAGGAAATTTGTACAGAAGCCCTAGAGTTCTACAGGGATGAATGGAATATATATCAAGCCGAAAACGGCGGGGATAGAGAACCTGATAATCCTAATACATCTTTCGGAGTGTACCCAAAAAATGAAAAATAAATACAATGCCAGAGGAAAAAAAATAGACGGCTATTATTTTCCAAGTGTATTTGATTGTCGGGTTTATCACCTTCTACAAAAATACGATAAATCAATTAATTGTGCATCCTAAACTAACGTTAATTGAAAACAAAAAACCTTGGAAAAATATCACCTGGATTCCAGATTTTTATAGTCCGTTCTTTAATCGTTACATCGAAGTTAAGGGAGTATTAACTGATTCATTTAAGCTAAAAATGCAGTTATTGCAGTACCTTAATCCTGGCTTAGTCAATCAGTGTTGGTTTGTTATAAGGGGGACATCCTACCGATGGCAAGGCATCTCATTTATCAATATCGACGAGTTTCAGGAGATTTTAAACAACTTAGAAATTCCAAGGGCAAACAATGAATAAACTACAGGGTTATTTTCCATTGACGGTGAGTTAATAAACACCACCTATAACCCACACCTATTTGAGTCAGAAACCACTCAAATAGCCTACCGGATACTAACCCCTATAAAGGAACATAAAACCCAGGAAATCCTTGATTTAGCTTATTCCTATATGGGTTGTTATAGCCCTAGGGGGGACTACAGAGGTCACGCTACAGCAAGGTTGACAAATGAAGGCAGCCTACGAGTATCAATTGTTGGTAACCCTCAATTTTGGGAGGTATGCAAAAAAATTTCAAACGTCATAATCAATCATCAAAGGATAATTAATCATGAGTATCGGATATTACGGCAAAAAACAGGACGATAAATTTAGTTATTGCAGTGCAGTTAAGCCCGGTGAAACGGCAACCTTTCTAATTGTTGATTATGCATAATTCCGAATTAAGTCACCTCATTTATGGATATTCGGGAAAGGTGTATCAGGGGATTTTTCTAACTTCAATGATAGGGATTGGAGTTATTCCCAAGGTGATAAAGAATTAATTGCTGTACGGTTTTATATTGAAAAATACGAGACTGAATATAACGGCAAAAAACGAGAATACACCCCTACATCTCCAGAACTCGCATTGCTTAAAATAGTCGAAAGTGACTCAATGCTTACAGACGGTTCTGTGATGTTTACAGCAACAATAAATCTAAGTCAATCATCAGTCAGACCTTCTGACAGGATATTAGAGGGAAATATCGGAGACGATAATTTAAACTCTGATATTTCTAATATCTTAGAAATTGAATGTATTAATCCATTCAATCAATCTTTCGCTACTTACTCAATCGGAGATATTGACGCTTTCATTGAATCCAAAACTAAAAATAAAGCAGGATTTAATGGAAAGGCAAAATACAAAACCTTCGAGGAAAGGTTAACAGAAGGGGCTAAGGTTTTGGATTGTGACCCTAGCTTTGAGAGTCTTTATAACAAGGTTAAACAACTTGATTCTAATGTATTAATTGCATTAATTGAATTACTGCGATTAATGTAGTCACAAATAAATCCCCCCTAAATATTTAGGGGGGAATAACTACCATACCATGTCAACAAGTCAAGAGCGATAGGAGTGTACCATGTCCGACGACTATATCGATTATAGGCTAATCAGAAGCCAAATGTCATCTGAACTAGAAGAAATAATCACAGAAGGCAACCTGGGTGAGCAATTAGAGTCTGTTTTACGGGCTGTCTGTGTTCTACCATATCCTGATATTCAGTTTCCAATTATCGCCTCGTTTATAGCGTCTCCAGTAACGTTAATGTCTACCGCTGGTATCCTGTTCCTTTGGGGGTCTAGCGGTACTGGAAAGTCACAGGTAGCTACCGTAGCATCTGAACTATACAAGACAACCTCGGTGCTTGCTAATAGCACTTTCGCTTCACTGAGAAACAAGATACAACATGAACGATTTTATGACCCCCTTCAATGTGAATTTGAGAAAAATTTTATATTGGTATGGGAAGATATCACCCCTATATTATTAATTGAAAATGAGAATATGTTATCGCTTTTCAAGGTGTTAAACCGCAAAAATAGCCGAATAACCATCAGTAGTCAGACACCGGGAACTAACATGGTATTTGATGCTTTCGCTTTAAAGGTGATTAATTCAATACATTCATTGTGGACATTTTGGGAGTTAAACGAACTCAAAAGACGGATGTTTCCTATATGGTTTAAAAAGAGACTATGACATCAGAGGAATATAGGGGCAATGGTTACGAGTTAAGTGATTTAAACGATGTAGAGGATATTACGCTTGATAAATTATCATCTCAATTAGAAATTTTCTGGAGAGATATCGATAACTGCAATCAATACAGCAAGGTCAAAAAACAACTACAGAAACACAAAAAAGATATCATTAACGCTAGGTTATCAAGTGAAATTATTGTCACCCATTCATTGATTTATCAATTATCTATCAATGAATCAATTAAACGCTTCAATGATTACTGGGATTTTGTTAATGAAAAAATCTTGACTATATCATCAGGTACTGAACAATTTTTAGACAGTTTTATCACTCAAGGTATTGAGGCAAAAATGAAACAAAATAACCAGGCAATTAACGCGGGATGTCCTGAGTTAACCGACGAGGTTGTAACTGATATCGACCCGAAAGCGTTAAAAGAAGCCATTGAGAGAGCCAAAACAGATGGATATCTTGATAGTCGCGTTAATGTTTCAGAGTTGACTAATCTAATGAAAAATAGAGGATATAATATGATTAATCAGAACGGCAAAAATGTTTGGAAACACATCATATAGGAGACCAAAAAAATGACTCAAACCAACACAAATGCCATTATACAGGCACGGTTTAAAACATTTAAACAAATGGTAGATACTACAGTCTACAACGCTAATAAAGAAGACGCTAAGGAAACGTTAATTTCAATACTAGATGATTGCGAGGTTGAGTTATCCTTAGCAGAAGCGAAAAAACAATTATCGCTCAAACAGCTTAATTATATTCAGCATTTACTAACCAAAATCGAATAATTTAAACCCTTCCGAAATGACGTTAAACTATCACAACTTAACCACTATCAAAGGATAAAACCATGTCAATCAAATTAAGTACACCCGGATTAAACTTAGTAGAATATAGCTACATGAGTAATCGATTAAACCCTAACGCGGTAGGATTACTTGACTTAGTAGAACTTGCTATCACATCTGAACAATTTGATGAAATTGTCGAATTTATTCAAATCCACAGGCATTTTTTAAACGCGGAAATCGAGTTACTCAAAGGTATTGAAGCCTTGCTTGATGCAAAAATTACAGAACACAACAATAATCAAAATCACCCCGATAATGATGATCACAAGTTCAATTAATCAATAGGAAATAAAGCCATGAATGAGTTTGAACAAGAAAAAATGATGGTTATTGCAGAAATGGCTAGGGAGATTTACATTCAAATGATGTCACGAGATATCTCCTATTCCAATCAGGATACTAGGGTGACATTAGCCGAAATAGCTCATAACGCTGCTATTGATTTTATGATGGTACACGAAAAATGGGTAGAATCTCAGTATCCAATTATCTCTCAACCTCAACCAGGCATTATTGCCTCTGATTTCAACATTAACGGCTATAACAGCGATATCCTACTGGGAGGTGATTTTCATGCCTAAGCTACTCCCGGTAGTCACACTAACAGGGTCTTACAAAGGGTTTCTGGTAGGTCATGGTAATATCTGTATCGAAGTAGGTTCTTTAGAATGGTTTAAATACCTAGAAACCCATAAATCCTTTTCAGTGGAGGTTAATGGTAAACGATTTACGTTGTGCAAAAAAGTCTCAATTAATGGTTTCACCTACTGGAACCTCAAAGGGTGGGATGGTAGCGTCAATCATCACATCTACGTTGGAAAATCTGACCAAGTTACTGTAGACAAGTTAATAGACGTAGCTAACGCTATGGTTACTAAGTGTAAGATTAGCGGGGAGGTGTCAAAACGACATTTCCTGTACTAAACCCTAAACCCTAACACCTAACAGCTAACCCTAACTCAATAACTTAAATGGCCCCCTATGGTTTCTGACTGTAGGGGTTCATTCATATTTTTCGTTTTCAGGCCTGTATTTTCAGGCCTGAAAATGGTTTATATGAATGCTTGCCTCTAATTTACCCACAATAAACACCCTAAGCCAAAACCTTAACCCGTCTATTAGGGGTACTGGGTTCCGCACGGGATGATTACCACCAAAAATTGGAGACTTGCTGAGGATTATGTGGATAACCGATGTCGCTGGTAAAGCAATTGTCTAGGATTATGTGGGTAGTGGCTACCATCCCCAAACAAGTCACCAGTTGAAACGCGTTATGTTGGTAGTGAACTGAATTCAGCGGGGTGATGATTAGATAATGCGATCGCATTTTGTTGGTAGTGAGTAGGCTCCTCAATATTTCACTAATAATCTGACTACCCCTATGGGTTTTGAAATTTGAGCCATACCCTCCCCCCATAACCGAAACAAACACTCTTAGGGGTGCGACCGATGTGATAGCAGTCAATGGTTCGTAACGAACCGATAGGCTTGCCATTGACGGGTATCACGAGAGAGTTACCTTATCGGTGTTTGGTTAGGGGGGTGGTATGGGTATTTGACAGATTGATTAAGTTGTGCTTATTGACTGAGTAATCAACCGTTGACAGAATTATTTTCCTGTGCTAGGACTAGGTTATGAGTAACATTTGAGTAACTAGGCATAGTTATTGGGTTGAGTAATAACCCGCTATCGCTGTTAGGATAAGGGTTTATAGTTAACACGTTGTGGCGCAATCAAAGCGCCCTAATGTCTCCGTCCGACAAAAAAAGCCCCAGCCAGCCTTGTGGCTACCCATAGAATCCGGTTTGACTTCCGCCCCCTGGGTGCATTGCTTCACTAGAAATGGAAACGGAGGCTATTGAGATCTCCCCGGTGACTTGGCTTTGGGGGGCGGGGAGCATTTCTCCACGGAAGTCTAGGATGCTCACCAATAACAAATAAGCGATCGCTAAAATAATCGAAATGGCTCCGGTAATATAGGCAACTACTTTAGAACGTTCCATTCTCAATCAATTACAAGTTTCCACCATCCCACCCAGTATATACTAGACCATGGACAATTGAACATCACATTAACCATGATGTCGGGGCGGGTTCTGCTGTCAATCCTCAATTCCCACAGAAAAGATTGCCCAACCCGCCCTATACCCACAGTATGGGCGACCTATTTTTTCAAGGCTACCACATCACCAAACCCTCCCCAGCCCTCTCCCAGAGTTCGGGAGAGCCAGATTTAGAGGGTTTCATTATCCATCAATTACCTAGGTATTAGCGGTTATAACGGTCATCGCGATTATAACGATCATGGCGATTATAGCGGTAACCGCGATTATAGCGGTCTTGGCGATCGCGCATTTTTTCAAAGTTGTCGCGATAGCGCTTTTCCCATTCCTTTTTCTCACGACTGAGGCTGCGTTCTAATTCCTCATGGGCTTCTCGAATCACCCGTTCTTTTTGGCTTTGAGACAAACGCTGATTGTGGGGCTTGTTCATCTCATCTCGCATTTCCGATTCTAGCTGCTCATGTCGCCGCCGGCTATATTCTTCAAAATCCCTCTCAAACTGTCGCCGCCAATCATCATTATTACGATTAGCGATCGCAAATCCCGTTTCTCCTATAGTAGCTTGTTGAGTAGAATTAGCATAGGCAACCATCTGGTCAGCAGGCAGTTGTAACCCTCCCGCCATTAGAAATGTTGTCAGAACCAAAATACCCTTCATTACTCAATTCTCCATAATTTTAAGATTAATTGACACCCCCATGGGAAATGATTACGGTTTCAGACTAACGAAAATCCGGGTTCATTTACCCATACATATATAGTATCATTTTGTCAATAGGATTGACCAAGTTTATAGTCGATATTGGCGATCGTAAAGTTCCCAGGTAGGACCCTGAGTAGTGTAACTTAGGTAGAGCGCCAATATTAAGTCACAGCAGAAGGTAAAATAGGAGATTGAATCAAACTGAATCGATTTAATTCAATCTGTAGTTAACCATTAGAGGTTCCCTTGACTCATCATCAAGATGCTATTGCGCCCCACGGTGGAAAGCTAATTAATCGCATGGCCAGTGCCGAACAACGGGCCGAACTCCTAGAAAAAGCCGATACTCTCCCCAGAGTACAACTTGACGAGCGATCGCAGTCGGACTTAGAACTAATTGCGATCGGCGGTTTCAGTCCCCTAACCGGGTTTATGGAACAGGCAGACTATAGCAATGTCGTCCATAATATGCGACTGAGTAACGGACTGCCCTGGTCTGTTCCCATCACCCTATCCGTCACCGAAGAGGAAGCGGCGCACCTGTCGGAAGGTAGCCTAATCCGTCTGGACTCACCAAAGGGTAAATTTGTGGGAGTTCTGGAACTAACCCAAAAATACACCTACGATAAAGAACACGAAGCCATCCACGTCTATCGCACTAATGATAACAAACATCCGGGAGTCAAGGTAGTTTATGACCAAGGTCCGGTCAATCTCGCCGGTCCTGTGTGGTTACTCCAGCGAGAATCACACCCTTTGTTCCCCAACTATCAAATTGACCCAGCCGATAGTCGTTCACTATTCCGAGAAAGGGAATGGAAAACCATTGTTGGATTTCAGACTCGCAACCCTATTCACCGCGCCCACGAGTATATTCAAAAATGCGCCCTAGAAACTGTTGATGGTCTATTTCTCCATCCTCTGGTTGGGGCTACTAAGTCTGATGATATCCCGGCTGATGTGCGGATGCGTTGTTATGAAATCTTGATGGAACGCTACTATCCTAAAAATCGGGTGATTTTAGCGATTAATCCGGCTGCTATGCGTTATGCCGGACCGAGAGAAGCGATTTTTCATGCTATGGTCCGCAAAAACTACGGCTGTACCCACTTTATTGTCGGGCGTGATCATGCTGGTGTCGGGGACTATTATGGAACCTATGATGCCCAGCATATCTTTGATGAGTTTGAACCGGCAGAATTGGGTATTACTCCCATGAAGTTTGAACACGCTTTCTATTGCACATTGACTAAGGGTATGGCTACCAGTAAAACTAGCCCCAGTACCCCAGAACAACGGATTCACTTATCGGGAACCAAGGTTCGGGAAATGCTGCGAAGGGGAGAATTGCCACCCCCAGAGTTTTCTCGTCCAGAAGTGGCGGCGGAACTAATTAAGGCGATGAGGGTTCCCTCAGAAGCATAATTTCACCAAATCCCCCTATCCCCGTCTCTGGGAGGGGGGAGTAGAAAATTATCGACAATTGCAGAAGACGCGCTAGGATAAAATATATCCTATGCTAGGGCTCAACCGAATTTAATCGGTGGGAAACTCATCAGGTTATTGTCAAACCATCTCGGTGGCAGGTTCTCAGGTCTCTAGTTATGAATAATAAGAACATTGAGGCTTTCATGTCTAGGAAATAATCTTTGTGTTTCCCGCGATATTATCTAGTTATAGGAGTGATACAAAACGACAATTAGGAGAGTAATTAACACGAATGAAAATTGACAATTTTTACACTAAAATTGCCATAAATAATCAGCGAGAAATGCCAACCTTCAAACAGTTAATAGCAGTGGAGGCATATAAAATTTTATTTATAGCATTTATTCTTCTTAAAAAAAGCCGCGATAATGGCTATATTTACAGTCCGTGGTCAGTCTTAATTAATTTATGGATGAATTGGAGTATGGCTCACCATGATGATGTGATCCTGGGTTCAAAAATCTAGGAATTAGTGATGTTTTTGATTTCCAGAAATTGGTAAATTTTGCTAGTGAATAAGTTTGAGTAAGTTTCAGGGATAGATGGATTAGGAATAATAGATCATGGCATTAAAGCGACGGCAATTTCTAAAAAGATCGAGTATGCTACTGGCAGGGTTGGGACTTAGTGAGGCGGCTTGGTGGCAACTTGGCGATCGCTACCATAGGGCTTTAGCAGAACCGAATCATCGGAAACTGGCTCTGCTAGTGGGTATCAATCAATATCCGAAAGTCTCCCAACGCCATATAGAACCCCTATCAGGATGCGTCACGGATGTAGAATTACAGCGGGAACTGTTAATCGGTAGATTTGGATTTAACCCCTCAGATATCCTTACCCTTACTAATAAGGAAGCGACGGGGGAAAATATCGAAACTAGCTTTATAGAACATCTAATTAACCAAGCTAAACCAGGGGATTTGGTGGTTTTTCATTATAGCGGCTATGGCAGTTGTATGGCTGATGCTAATCAAAACCCTGACGCGGCTACTATTAAACATTCCCTAATTCCCGTTGATGTCACCCCAGACCATAATGGAGAACCCATTAACGATATTATGGAGGATACCCTGTGGCTATTACTGCGATCGCTGAAAACTCAACAAGTCATCACAATTCTTGATACCAGTTATGCTTATCCTGGTTATTCTCAACAGGGAGTCCTGAGAATCCGATCAGCAGCCAGCCCCAATTCTAGCCAAATTAGCGATCGCACCATTACCCGACAACAACAATTACTACAGCGCTACCAAATCGACCCCGAACAACTAGAACAACGTCGCCTCGGAGAACTTCCTGGTATAGTCTTAGCAGCCAGCAAACCCACCGAAATGGCTACAGAAACCACTTGGTCTGGACTCAGCGCCGGATTGTTTACCTATAACCTTACTCAAACTCTCTGGAATGCGACAGCCACCTCAGACTTCAAAGAAACTCTAGGTCGTGTAGCCGGAGTGGTAGAACGTATTACCGGACCGAACCAGCAACCTCAGCTTCAGCGTCAAGTTAGAATTACGTTAGATGATCAACCACCCATGATTAATCTACCGCTAACATCACCCCCAGTCGATGGAATTGTTACTGCTGTGACTGGGGATGGCAAAAGTACGGAATTGCTACTGGCTGGTTTACCTGGCTGTGTTCTGGAATCGGGAGAAATTAATTCCCTATTTACCATTGTATCAAACACTGAGAGTACAGAAGCTAAGGTGCAGCCAAAACTCCAAATTCGCGGCTCTAACTCATTGCACGCTACCGCTGAGGTGAGAATATTAGAAGTGGGTGGTATCAAGTCACCTGTGGTTCAGTCCGGCCAATTTATTAAAGAGACTATTCGGGTTATACCTCGCCACATTAACTTAAAAATTGGTCTTGATTCTAAACTCGATCGCATTGAAAGGGTCGATGCAACCAGTGCCTTGTCTAGTATTGATCATATCTCTATCACTAGCAACGACCAACCCATTGATTATCTATTCAGCGCTGTACGCGATACTACTATTGCTCAAAATCCGAGTAGCTCGATGAATTCATTATTCCAAGGGCATTATGGTCTATTTTCCCCCGCTCAGGTGGTGCTTCCCGATACAGCAGGAGAAGGTGGAGAGGCTGTCAAAGTCGCCGTACAACGATTAGTTCCTCAATTGAAAACTCGATTAGCTGCTAAGTTGCTACGACTGACGGAAAATGAACGTTCTGACTTACTCAAAGCCAAAGTTACCCTAGGGATGTTAACTCCCCAGTCACGGGCGATCGCTAAACGAGAAACCCCTGATTTATCCCATCAGGGAAGTGATCAACTCACCCTAACCAGCCCAAATAATGCTAATTCTACCCCAGCGGTAGCACACCGTTCCGAGACCTTTGGTATACCGACTATACCAAAGGAGAGTCGTATTCAGATGCAATTACAGAATAATGGTGAACTCCCATTATATTTCATCATGTTTCTGTTTGACAGTCGTGGTCAAACATACGTTTATGATGCTACTAGACCTCCCATAGTTGAGACTCAAGACAGTTCTATGATTTTACCCCAGGTTTTACGGGTAGAAGGGGGAAAAACTATGAGTATTCCCCCAGCTAATGTTAATGGCGGAACTAGCACCACCGAAACCCTAGGAGAATTGGTGCGGGGTCCGGCTGGGTTGATTGAAACCTATCTGATTATTAGCCATTACCCTTTTACTCAGACTTTACCAGCTATTAGTCGTGGTTTAAAGCAAACTTCCATCAGTTCAAAAAATAGACTGCAATTGCTGTCAAATCCTTGGGAAGTTTCCCGGTCTGTATTGGAGGATTTGGCAAAAGCTAGTAAACTAGGAGTTGAACGTTCTGGGATTTCTACTGATAATCTTGCCCTAGATATTAATGCTTGGGCTACCTTTAACTTTGTCTGTCGAGTTGTGTAAAACTTGTCAGGAGTTGAGATACTTATATAGTAGACAGTTATTTCTTTTTTCTATCCGGTTTCCTATCTTGTTAGTCAGGGTTAGAGAGTTGATGATAGCATCAGTAGGAGATGTTCATGAAAATTTTAATTGTTGAGGATGATAGAAATGCAATTGTTCCTCTGATTGACGAGTTAAAAGCCTATCACTATATTGTTGACTTGGCGGTTGATGGTCATACCGGATTGGAACTCGCTTTAGAATGGAATTATGATTTAATTATCCTTGACTGGATGCTTCCCGGAATCAATGGACTAGCAATTTGTCGTCAATTGCGCGAGCAAGGTTTTCTCAAACCTATTTTGCTTTTAACTGTACGCAATCTTAATGAGGAGATTATTACCGGATTAGATGCTGGCGCTGATGATTTTGTTTCTAAACCTTATAGCCCGTCTCAAGTTTTGGCGAGAATTAGAGCCTTATTAAGAAGGAAAAGTTTGCCACAATTACCATTACAATTTACCTGGGAAAACTTGCAGGTTAATGAAACTTCTGCACAGGTTTATTATGATAACAAGCCTGTTGATATTAAGCCAAAAGCCTATAATTTACTGTTGCTATTTCTGAAAAATCCACAGCGGATTTTTAGCCGTCAGGATATTATCGATCAACTCTGGTCTTTTGATAATGAACCCAGCGAATATGCGGTCACTAATTTAATTAAAGACCTGCGCCGAACTCTCAAAGATGCGGGGATGATTACAGATATTATCGCGACTATTTATGGCTTGGGATATCGCTTAAATCCACCCCCAGAAACTGAATCTAATCAGGCAGAATATCTGGATAACTCACCGTCTTTAATCCCTCGATCTAACCATAATATTGAGGAGATTTTGGCTAAATATCAGAATTCCTTTGACGAAGAGGTCGGCTTTTTAGAAACCATGTTTTTAATCAATTATTCGGATGATTCTATCTCAGAAATTGCCAGGGAAAAGGCTCAAGAAATTGCTCATAATTTAGCGGGAAGTTTGGGTTCTTTTGGCTATCAACGAGGTTCGGAATTAGCCCGTGATATCGAAAACTGCTTGAGCTATGATGATGGCTTATCAGATAAATATAAAAATATCAGTATAATTCAAGAAAAAATACGCCAATTATGTCATGAAATTAACCAGTCTCCTCAACCGATATATTTCCAAATTTGTGCTTCATCTAATCAAATTTTGCTGATTGATGCTGATCGAAGTTTAGCGGAACAATTACAAGGTCAAGCTGGCGCTTGGAACTTAAATATAGACGCGGTTTCCACTTTGACTAATGCTAGACAGTGGCTGACCAAAACTCTCCCTGATGCGATTTTATTAGACCCCCATTTGTCAGAGGAAGATTTGACAGGATTTGATTTCCTCAAGAACATCGGACAACGTTTCCCGGAAATTCCTATTTTGATTTTTACTTATGAGGATAACCTGTCGGAACGTATTATGTCAGCGCGTTTGGGGGCTAGACGATTTTTGCACAAACCCGTTACGCCTCAATACATTTTTGAAGCGATCGTACAAGTTCTCCCCAAACCCCCCAGCCGAGATGCTCGGATTCTGATTGTAGAAGATGATCCTATCTGTTTGCAAGTTTTGCGAAATATCCTCAAACCCTGGGGATTTGATATGATTTGCTTGAGAGAACCTAACCAATTTTGGCAAGTCCTAACCCAAACTCTCCCGGATTTATTAATTTTAGATGTACAAATACCTACCTATACGGGTTTGGATTTGTGTCAGGTCGTCCGACAAGACCCGGCTTGGGAAGAGTTACCAATTTTGGTGGTCACTGGACATCAAAGTTCTGATATGATCCAAAGGGTTTTTGAAGCTGGCGCAGATGATTTTATTACTAAACCAATTATGGGCCCAGAATTAGTCACCCGCGTTATGGCTCGTATTGAGCGATCGCAACTGAGAAGAAAAGTTAAACAGATCCGAAAACAGTCTAGGTGAGTTATCCATCATAGCCGCAGCTACTGACCGAGATTGTCAGAAAGAAAAACCCAGCCCCCACTTCCAGCCCACTAGGGACTAGATATTTAGGTCTCCTACTCACCCAGAAAGGGCATGAACCCTTGAGGGCTTTTGGTTTCCTAAACTATTAGGTACCAGCTCTATATGGGTAGACTGGGCTGTATATCAGGGTCTATGTAGCATAGTACCAGCAAAATATAAGGAACTTATAAGATGATATCCAAAATTTGTAAAGCCCACACCCTTACCTGATTATGGCCAACCTTTCCCAATAGTTCTGTCTGTTTATCGATTTCAGGTAGCATCTTCTGATACCGCCTGACTTTTTTGGCGGTCTGGGAGGGTGACGACTTTGGCTGTGGTGAGTTGTAAATACGCCTAAGTTGTTGAGGTGGGAGGCTGCGGGGAGTAGTTGGGAGTGGGTGAATTTGAGCGATCGCACCATTTCAACCTAGTTAAACACATCCCCTATTGCTTTTCAGATTATCTGTGGGGTGATTATCTGTAGGCTGGGGTTGGGTTTCCCAAGCTACAATTTATGATTTTTTAGTATGTCGATGTGAGCGATTACATCAGATGATTATAAACTTACAACCCTTTCAGTCATCATGCAATATGATTTCCCTCGTCCCTATCCCGGGGGGAATAAGGGTTTATGGTGCGGGTAATGTTTTAAGTAAGTGATTTCCCTGCTGTAAAGACATTTTTATAAGGATGATCAACTGGGGGGGGAACCTCCACAACCCAGTTGAAGACATTAACACAAATTGTGATTAAATATATTTCTGTTTATACAAGCTGATTCAACGATTCTTAATGAATGTGATAATCTTATCAAGAACCATGAAGGTTTGTAACATTTTATAAATTTACTGATCAGTACTATTGTATTCAAGCTATGTCATGCTAGGATATGAGGTGTAGTCAGGTATAGAGATTTGGAACTCTATCCAAATCCAATTATGTATTCAGGCGAACTTTTTTGCATGGTGTGATTTTTATAGACTATTGCATTCTACCTAAAAATTAATTCCCGACTCTGAAGGAAAACCCATCGGATTGGGAAGTTGCGTTGTGGAGTAAACCATAATGTCTAAAGCCAAAATATTGCTAAACTTATCAATGGCTGGTGTAACCGTCTCAGCAGCCGTGGCTCTCACCAGTCAACCGGCTGTTGCCAATACCACCTTTCGATGTATTCCAGCCGGAAACGGTTATGCCACCATTGCTGTAGCTAGTACCGGACACCAAAGTGAACCTCTGATCACCTGGAATAGTCAAGCCTTTATAGCAGGTGGCTATACACCCCAAAATCGCTGTGAGATAGTCAGTCAACGTTTAACCAGGGCTGTGGCTCAGAGTGGAGGGCTTCTGAGTAATCTGTTGTTAACGACTGGAAGCGTTAATGGCTATGATGTCGTCTGCTGGACAAACAATAGCAGTTCCGTTTGCAACCCGAATAACCTTTTAGTAACTATTTCTCCTGGTCGCAGTGCGGGTGAGTTTCTGGGTAACTTTCTCAAGATGGGGGCTAATCCTATGAGCGAAGGAACACCGGGTCAAGAAAGCGTGCGTCGAACCACTGTCAGATTCGGCGAACTGGTTCAGCGGGAGTTAGACGAAGCCAGAAGGCGAGGCGGGGGTCATAGTAACCCGGTAACCACTCCCGATCCTGTGCGTCCTCCTGTTCGTCCTCCCAACGATCCGCCCGTAGTTTTTTAGTCAATTTATCAACTCCAAATCCCCTTAATTTTTTAAGATTGTGATGCCTAAATCTAACCTTCAATCTCGGCAATTTTGGGTCGGGTTCTTGCTCGCAGCAGGACTGGTCTTAGCAAACACTTCCGGGTTGAGAGCCTTTGACCAACAGATAGCTGAGTCTATGGTTCAAAATCCTTTACCCCCCGCATCACCATCTGTAGAAAGTTCTGTCCTCCAGGTAGCCAAACAGGTGACGGTCAGAATTTTGAAAAATCAGGGAGCTGGGTCTGGGGTAATCATTGACCGCCAAGGGGGAACCTATACAGTTCTCACCTGCGACCATGTTGTTGTTAGCGGGAGTCAAGATCAGACCTATCAAATCTTGACTCCCGATGGTAAAACCCATTGGGGGCGACGTCGGCCAATGTCGGGTTTGCAGGGCTTAGATTTGGCTGTGGTGGAGTTTACAAGCTCAAACCCTTATCAAGTTGCGGTTTTGGGGAATTCTGAAGATATTTCGATTGGAAAACCAATTTATGTGGCAGGATTCCCCAACTATCAACCCCGAGATGATGGTGGTCTGCATATTACCCATGATTGGGGACTAAGAGCTTTTCGATTCACAACTGGAAATCTATCCATGCGGTTATCGGGTCTGACCTTGCAACGTGGCTATCAGCTTGCCTATACTAATGCCACCATTCAAGGCATGAGTGGTGGGCCGGTCTTGAATGCTGACGGTGAACTGATTGGGATTCACGGACGTGGCAGGGTCACGATTCATGGAATTGAGACATTTCGTTTCACCGATGGAACTTTGCCCTCACTCGAACTCTATGAGTATATGTCGCCCTTGAGCTGGGCTGTGCCAATTTCTGCCTTTCAGAGACCCTTGGAACCTAGGCCGACTGGTCGCCCCTTTTCCACCGATCCGACTCAGCCCTCTTTACCGGCGACACCCATGCGTCAGAATCAATGACCAGAGAAAATTTAAGTTTCTGTTAGCCATTCATCATCCCAGGAATTATGGTTAAAAACAACTGGAATATTAGGTTAGGACTTTTAGCGGTTCTGACCAGTTTGTTGGTAATTATTCTCGCCACAATAGCCCCAATCTCAGCTCTACAGTCTGAGGTCGAGCCGGACACTCAATTTCATACAACTGATCAAATTTATGTTACATCGGTGAGTCAATTATCGGATGTTCAGCCAACGGATTCGGCATTTATGGCGGTTCAATCTTTAGCGGATCGAGGAATGCCGATCGCTTATCCTGATTTGACATTTCGTGGTAATCGAGCAGTCAGACGAGGTGAAGTAGCTCAATGGTTTGAAGGCTTTATCAGAAGGATATTAGAAACATCAGAGCTAGATAGTACACAGTCCGATTTAGCCACACCAGAGGATTTAGACCGACTTGCACAATCTGTTAGAGCTCTCCAAGAGTCTATACGAGAATTACAGCAGGGAAGTCCTTAACCGAATCTTGCTCCCATGTGAGCTGATCCAGATTTTTTGCTGTTCTTATTTGGCTTGTCTATTATGCTGCGATCGCAATTATCCAAGTTTAAACTAGCTGTCTTTGGTGCAATTTTTGTAGTTGTACTAGCGGTATTTGGGCTGCTAATTGTACCATCAAACCCCCCAGCCAAGGCTCAAAATTTGCCTGTTGATGTTCAACCTACGGATTTCTACTTTCAATCCTTACAATCTCTAATTGAGCGTTATGATTGCTTTAGCACCTTCCCGGATGGAACCTTTAGAGGCAATAGAGCCTTAACTCGCTTTGAACTAGCAGTCTATCTGAGTTCCTGCATGAATTCATTGGAGCAAAATCTAACAACCAGCGGAACGCATGGGATAACTAAATCCCAAGTGGCTGCTTTGCAAAATAGGATTGATGCCTTACAACAACAAGTCAATCAACGGCGAAGCTCTACCCCAGTTAATTAGCCAGACGTTTTTTAATATTTGCTGGGGATCCACTGATTTAAACATTACGGAAAACATCATGTTTAAACTGAATCTAAAAAATTGGCCAACCATGGTAATAGCTGCGATCGCCAGCCTCTGTATTTTTCTTGCTATCAGTACCATTCGCAGCGATGCCAGTACCCCTTCCCCTATCTTGGAAAACCAGAGAGAACCGATAATCCTAGCAGCTAATTATTCCGAAAATGACATTAACTCCATTGCTAGGGCGGTCACAGTTTTTGTGGGTGGGCAAATCGAAAATCGTCAAAAATTGGAACAAAGTGGTGTACAGTTCAGGGAAGCTGGTTCCGGCGTAATTGTAGCCCGCAGAAATGCAACTTACTATGTTTTGACCAATCAACATGTTGTGCCACATCGTAATAAGTATGCTATTCGGACTCACGATGGCGATTTGCATCAAGTTGAAAATGAGCTGCCCCCCTATCTTGATTTGGGTCAAAAGGATACCACAAAGGATACAGTAACCCGCTTTGGGGAATATAATCCTCAGAAAAAAACGGTGGATGGTTATGATTTAGCTTTAATCAGTTTTCAAAGCAATAACAATTATCCCGTTGCAGTGGTTGGAGATGCCAACACAACTAAAGTTGGAACACCTGTGTTTGTTTCAGGTTGGCCTTTACCAAGCAACCCATCCCAAGATCGAACCCGTGTTTTGAGAGCTGGAGAACTTCAACAAATTATTGACCCTGCTGATCCGAATGGCAATTATAATTTATGTTACACGGCTGAGACAGCCACGGGTATGAGTGGTGGTCCTGTCTTCAATGATCGCGGAGAAGTGATCGGCGTGCATGGCTCAGGCCAGGAGCATGAGCGCCCTCAATGTGTTGATATAAGTTTGGGAATTAAAATCAATGATTTTATCGATGTACAGGAACGGGAAGCACAATATAGCTTAAAAAATGACCTGCGTTTTCCTCCCGCCAACCCCTCAGAATTTGCCAGTGCGGTTACTTATCCAAATGCTGATACTTTGAGAGGAGTAGACTATCAACAATTCTTTGAGATTAGCCCTAATGACCCAGCTTATAAAGCTATTCAATTCATCAGTCAATATGGTTGCATGGGAGCCTTTCATGACGGCACCTTTAGACCCCGTCGTGTGGCTACTCGTGGTGAATTTATCGTGGATATCAATCGCTGTATGAATGGCTTAAAAGAAGTAGCTTCTAAAAGTCTGCCTGAAGGAGGTATATCTCTAGAAAATTTTGATTTTATTCAGCAATCTGTTGAGGAACTTCAACGGGAGGTTGAATCGCTTTCTAATAATAATAATTTGCTGTGGTAGATACAGCCGGGAAGTCACTTAAAACATTACCCTCACCCTAAATCAGAATCTCAGGGGGGGGGAGAGGGACGCGATCATAAACTGTTACTAGCTGAATTTGAGCGATCGCACCATTTAAAGCTACTATTAAACCTAGTTCAGGATATCCCCTATTGCTTTTCAGATTATGTGATCTGCCATCATCATATCTAAAAACTCAAGGCGATCGCTCTCAGTCTGGCGGACTCAATGGGGGGCCCGCTGCCCGAGTGAATCGCCCTCTGGGTTTTATAAAATTTTCTTTATAAAATTTTCAGATTTAGAGTTGTAATTTTATTCGCAGATTAGAGATTGAGTTATTCACATGATCACAGAGGAGAGCGTAATGCTCCATACCCAAAATACAACCGTAGATCATCAGCAACTTTCTAACTTCATTTGGCAAATTGCCGATCTGTTGCGGGGGCCCTATCGACCGCCACAATATGAGCGGGTCATGTTACCGATGACGGTTTTGCGTCGTTTTGACTGCATACTTGCACCCACCAAACAGGATGTTTTAGACAAATATCAGCAATGTAAGGATCGATTCAAAGATGAGGCCCTTGACTCCATGCTCAATAAAGCAGCAGGGCCAGACTTTCGCTTTCACAATCGTTCTGAATTTACCTTTGAAAAGCTAAAGGGCGATCCCAATAACATTGACAAACATTTGGTGACCTATATCAATAGTTTTTCAAAAAACATCCGGGAGATTTTTGAACGCTTCGAGTTCACCGCCGAAATTGAAAAGATGAATGAGGCGAATATTCTTTATTTAGTCGTCTCCAAGTTTTGTGATGTTAATTTACACCCTAACCAAGTGGATAACATTGCAATGGGGTCGATTTTTGAAGATTTAATCCGCCGTTTCAATGAACTCGCCAATGAAACCGCAGGAGATCACTTTACCCCCCGAGAAGTCATCCGGTTAATGGTCGATATTTTATTCGACCCCGATGATGATATTTTGACCAAACCTGTTATTTGTAGATTGCTCGACCCGGCTTGTGGTACCGGGGGGATGTTATCGGAATCCCAAAACTATCTACGAGAAAATAACAAAGAAGCACAACTCTGGGTTTTTGGGCAGGATTTTAATCCCCGGGCTTATGCGATCGCCGCTTCTGATTTATTGATAAAAGGCAACGAACAAAGTGCGATTCAGTTTGGAGACTCCCTAACTGACGATCAATACTCCGGCGAAACCTTTGATTATTTTTTGGCAAATCCTCCTTTTGGTGTGGATTGGAAGAAACAGCAAAAGGACGTAAAACGAGAACATGAAAAATTTGGTTTTGCCGGACGGTTTGGGGCGGGTTTGCCCCGGGTTAATGACGGTTCCCTGTTGTTTTTACAGCATCAGATTAGCAAGTTTGAACCCTATCAACCAGACAGCGATAAAAAGGGTTCTCGTCTGGCGATCGTCTTTAATGGTTCTCCTCTATTTACAGGGGGTGCGGGAAGCGGTGAAAGTGAAATCCGCAAGTGGATTATTGAAAACGATTGGTTAGAGGCGATCGTCGCCTTACCCGAACAGATGTTTTATAACACGGGTATTGGAACTTATATTTGGATTGTCACCAACCGAAAGCAGAAACACCGTCAAGGCAAAATTCAACTGATTGATGCACGTCACCGTTGGCAACCGATGCGACGGAGTTTAGGGGATAAACGCCGGTATATGGGTGAAGAAGATATCGCCATTGTGGTGCAGGAATATGGAAATTTTGTAGAAACGGAAACCAGCAAAATTTTTAAGAATGAGGATTTCGGTTATAACCGCGTTCCCATTGAGCGACCCCTACGTTTACTGTATCAGATGGATACAGACCGAAAACTTCGTTTTCTTGATGGTGTTCCCCATTTATTAGAGGATGTTCAGGCGATAGACAAACAATTAGGGCGCGAACCTCGTCCGGATTGGAATGAGTTCGATCGGTTAATGAACGATTTATTAAAACAGCGGAGTAGTCGTTGGAAAAAGGCGGAACAAAAGCTATTTCGAGATGTTTTTACGGAACGAGAACCGGAGGCAGAACCCGTTATTTTAAAACAACGGAAGGCTAAGGATGAACCTTATGCTCGTGTTTGGGGTTGGTTCCCAGTGGCTGGTAAAAAAATTGAACTGATGTATGAGCCAGACTCAAAGCTGCGGGATTTTGAAAATGTTAATTTACAAGATGAAGTGACCCGTTATTTTCTGGAGGAAGTTGAACCCCATGTTTCCGATGCTTGGGCAGATGGCGCTAAAATTAGAAGTGCTTTTGAAATTAATTTCAATCGCTATTTTTACAAGTACACGCCACCTCGTCCATTGGCGGAAATTGATTCAGACATTAAACAGATGGAAGAGGAGATTATTAAGTTGTTGAGGGAGGTAACAGCATGACTTGGCTACAAGCAAAGCTCAAATATGTGGCCCATTTTGCTTATGGTGATGCCCTTCCTAAAGATCAAGAACGAGAGGGGGATTTCAAAGTTTTCGGTTCTAATGGAGCGTATGATAACTATGGGCGAGCAAATACTCAGGCTCCTGTAATTATAGTAGGGCGGAAAGGCTCCTATGGCAAAGTAAATTGGTCAGATCATCCGTGTTTTGCTTCTGACACAACTTTCTTTATTGATGCAACAACTACACATCATCATTTAAGATGGTTATTTTATCTATTGCAAACACTCAATTTAGATCAAGGTACAGATGAAGCAGCAGTCCCGGGACTTAGTAGAGATGATGCTTATGCAAAAAAAGTTTTTATTCCTCCACTTGGTGAACAAAAAGCGATCGCACATTATCTCGATAAAGAAACGGCTAAAATCGACCAACTAATTGAAGCCAAAAAACGATTATTGCAATTATTAGACGAAAAACGTCGTGCCCTCATCACCCATACTGTCACTCGTGGGTTAAATCCTGATGTTCCGATGCGTGATTCTGGTGTTGAGTGGATAGGGAAAATTCCTAAACATTGGAAATGTTCTAAAATAAAGCACCATTATGAGATTACGCTGGGCAAAATGCTTCAAAATGAACCCCACTCTCTAGAAGATGTTGAAGTCCCTTACTTAAAATCACAGCACGTTCAGTCTGATAGAATTTTAATGGATAATGAATTACCCCAAATGTGGGCAAACCCTTGGGAAATTGCAAATCTTAATGTTATAAAAGGCGATCTTTTAGTTTGTGAAGGTGGTGAAATCGGACGTTCTGCAATTATTTCAAGTAAACCTCCAGACAACTGTATAATTCAAAATGCTCTGCATCTCGTGCGGCCCAAACCAACAGGAGATGTAAACTTTTTGAAGTATTTGCTTAACCATGCAATCTCACA